>DASSPH010000069.1 GCA_035699745.1 Vicinamibacterales bacterium | reverse complement strand
ACGCGTCGCGGACGATCTCTCCGCCCGCGACCTCGGCGACGGTGTCCGCGATCCCCGCCGCGCGCAGCGCCGCCGTATTGGCGAGCGCCATGTGGCCATCGAGGCGGTTGACCCACACCGGATGGTCCGGAGTGGCCGCGTCGATCCAGTCGCGCCGCGGCAGCTCGCCGCCCCACAGCGTGTGATCCCAGTCCCCGCCCGTGATCCAGGTCCCGGCCGGCACGGTGGCGGCAAAGGCCTTGATCCGCGCGGCGAACTCCTCGCGCGTTCGCGCGTCGCGCAGCTGCACCGACGCGAGGCGGAACCCGCCGTCCAGGAAGTGCACGTGCGTGTCGGTGAAGCCGGGCACGACGAAGCGCCCGCCGAGGTCGACCGTCCTCGCGGTGCCGGACATGGCACGGATCGCGGCGCTGCTGCCAACGGCCGCGATGCGCTCGCCGGCGATCGCGATCGCTTCGGCGTCCGGTTGATCGCGCTGGCCCGTCCACACGCGGCCATTGACGAGCGCGAGGGTCACCGCGGGCCCTCCCGCCGGCTGTGAAGTGGCGGGACGTCCGCACGACGCAGCCACGGTGGCGGCGGCGAGCAGCAGAGAGGCGGCGAGTCGAGATGAGCCATTCATGCCCGTCCAGCTTACTCGTGCCGAAGGGCCAGGGAACATCGCCCGGAAGCCCATCGTAGGTACAAACCGGTTCGCAATTATCTCTACAAACGCGATATATTGGCGGCAGGCGGAGATCCGATGAAAGGCGAGCATCTGGGCGAGTTCGAGGAGTTCACCCTCCTGGCGGTGCGGGCGCTGGGCGATCGCACGTACGCGGTTCCGGTGCAGCGCTACGTCGAAGAGGCGACCGGCCGCTCGACGTCGATGGGCGCGATCTATGCGGCGCTCGCCCGGCTCGAAGACAAGGGCTTCGTGCAGTCGTCGATGGGGGAAGCGACAGCGCGCCGCGGCGGCAAGCCGAAGCGGCTCTTCCGCGTGACGCCGCTCGGCCTGAAGACCGCGCGCGATCTGCACCGCGTCCGCGAGCGGATCTGGAATGCCATCGCCGAAGGGCGGCGGTCGTGACGCCGCCTCATCCGCGACCCCCGCGACTCGCCCGCTGGCTGCTGCGTCTTCGTCCGCTCGGCAGCCGCCGATCCGATGTCACGGCGGATCTCGAGGAAATCTTCGCCGAGCGCGTCGACCACGGCGGCCTGCCGCACGCGCGCCGGCGCTATTACCGCGACGTGATCAGCCTCTGGGCGTGGAACGTATCGGGCCGCCGGCTCGCCGCGGACGCGATGCAGGATCTGCTGCACGGGCTCCGCGTGTATCGCCGCAATCCCGGCGCCGTCGCCATCACCGTCGTCGGCTTGGCGCTGGCGATCGCGGTGAGCACCTCGGTCTTTGCGCTGCTGAACGCGTCGCTGCTGCGTCCGACCGGCGTCAGCGATCCCGATTCCACCGTCCGCGTCATGCGCGCGTTCGAGCAGGGCACGTCGACGGCGTGGCCGTACGCGGACTACCTGACGCTCCGCGAGCACGCGCGGATGCCGCTCGAGGCGACGCTCGGCGATCGCGCGCGCCTGAGCCTGGCGCGGCCGGCGGGGCAGGACGGCGGGGAGTCCGTGCCGGTCGCGTTCGTCGGGGAAGGGTTTCTGCGCGTGTTCGGCGCGCGGCCGTTTCGCGGCCGCATCCTGCAGCCGAACGACGATGCGCCCGGCGCTGCCGCGGTGGCGGTCGCGAGCTACGGCTTCTGGCGCCGCACGCTCGGCGAAGACCCGAACGTCGCCGGCAGGACGATCTGGCTGAACGGCGCGCCGGTGACGATTGTCGGCGTGACGCCGAGGTGGTTCACCGGATTCAGCGATCATGCGCCCGCGCTGTGGGCGCCGTTCGCCTCGTATGGCGTGCTCTACGGCGGCTCGCCGCTCACCCGCACATCGGCGGTCGGCGTGAATGTCACCGGACGCATTCCGGCCGGCGCGACGAGAGAGCAGGCGGAGGCGGAGTTGAGCAGCGTGGCGGCGGCCGCCGCCAGGCCGGAGCCGGGGCTCGGCCTCACCTCCGGCGTGCGGCTGGACCCGGCGGGCTCGCGTGTTCCCGAAGGCGGCCCCGTCGTGCTCGTGCTGGTGCTGACGATCGTGTTCGTCATCCTCGGTCTGATCGTGCTGCTGGCGTGCGGCAACGTCGCCAATCTGCAGCTCGCGAGCGCGATCGCCCGCCGGCGGGAGATCGGGCTGCGCATCGCGCTCGGCGCCGCTCGCGGCCGGATCGTCCGGCAGCTCGTGACCGAAAGCGTGGCGCTCGGGATCGCCGCCGGGCTGCTGGGACTGCTGCTGGCCCTGTGGCTGAGCCCGGCGCTTGCCGCCGTGGTGAAGCTGCCGGCCACGGTCGACTTGACGCCCGACGCGCGGGTTTTCCTCTTCGTCACCGTGGTGTCGATCGCCGCCGGCATCGGCGCGGGGCTGGCGCCGGCACGGCAGGGCGCCGCCGGCGACATCGTCACAGCCCTGAAGGGAGATGCGCCGCGCCAGGGGAGTTCGCGTCCGGGCCGGACGCGTTCGATCCTCATCGGCGTGCAGGCCGCCGCGTCGCTGGTGTTGATCGTCGTGGCCGCACTGCTGACCCGCGCAACGGTGCGCGCCGCGCACGTCGACATCGGATTCGACGCCTACCGCCTGGCGGCGGTCGCACCGGATTTCACGCGCGAGCGCTACGACGCGTCCCGCAGCCGCGCCTACTGGTCCGCCGCCCTCGAGCGCGTCCGCGCGCTTCCCGCCGTGGCATCCGCATCGCTGGCCTCGTACTCGCCGTACGGGGGCGGGCGCGCGGTGACGAATCTGAATCGCAACGGCACTCGCTCTCGCGTGTATTCGAACGACGTGCTTCCGGACTACTTTTCCACGATCGGCATCCGCGTCGTCCGCGGGCGCACGTTCACGGACGGCGAGGCCGCCGGACATGCGCCGGTGGTGATGATCAGCGAAACGCTGGCGCGCGATTTCTGGCCGGGGCAGGATCCAGTCGGGCAGTCGTTCGCGCCGTTCGACGGTTCGAACGCGACGGTCGTCGGGGTCGTGGCGGACGCGATCACGACGGATCTCCGGGAGCGCAGCGCGGCGGCGTTCTACCGGCCGCTCGGAAGCTACGAATCGGCGCGCCTCGTGATCAGGACGCGAGCGGCTCCCGAAGGTGCGGTGCCGGCAATCCGCGACGCGCTGCGGCCGCTCGATCCGGGGCTGTGGCTCGACGTCAATCTCGCCGCCACCGGCTTGCGCGAACAACTCGAGGAGCCGCAGATCCTCGCGTCGCTGGCCGGCGGACTTGCCGTGCTTGCCCTCGCCCTCGCCGCCGTCGGCATCTACGGCGTCACCGCGTTCGTCACCGGTCAGCGCACGCGGGAAATCGGCGTGCGGGTCGCGGTTGGCGCCAGCCGCGCCGACGTGCTGGCGCTCTTGCTTCGCGACAGCCTCCGCCCGGTGGCGATCGGCATGGCGGCGGGCATGGTCGTGGCGCTGATCGCGGGGCAATTGTTCGCCGCGGTGTTATACGGCGTGGGACCGGGTGATCCACTCGCGTTCGCCGCGGCGTCTGGCATTCTCTTCCTGTCCGCCGCGGCCGCCGTATTCCTCCCCGCACGGAGGGCGGCGCAGGTGGATCCGGCGTTCGTCCTGCGCCAGTTCTGATCCGCAGGACATTCTGAATCACGCTGAAGATCGTGGTCGCGGCGCCGACTCCAGGCGCCAGGGTCAGAATGGCTGTATCGGAAGTCCTGCCACAGGACATCACCAGATCCTGATGCGCTCGGCGGGCGCCCTGTACAGCCGGTTCTCCGCTTTGACACCGAAAGCGTCGAAAAAGCCGTCGATGTTGCTGACCGCAGCGTTGGCGCGCAGCATCGGGGGTAGATACGCGTTCGTCTGCGCCGTGGATCGCAGATAGGCGTCCCGCTCCTTCGAGCGCCACATCCGGGCCCACCCCATGAAGAACCGCTGTTCCCCCGCCAGCCCGTCGATCACCGGGGCCCGGCGGTTGCCGAGCGACATCCGGTAGGCGCGGAGCGCCACCGACAATCCGCCCAGGTCGGCAAGGCTCTCGGCGGCGGCCAATGCCCCGCTCACGCGGACGCCAGGCAGGGCCTCATACCGGTCCAGTTGCGCCGCCAGGGCGGCGGCGCGCTCCTCGAAGCGCTGCGCGTCCGCGGCGGTCCACCAGTCGCGGACGGCGCCGCTGGCGTCGTACCGCCGCCCGCGATCGTCGAAGGCGTGCCCGATCTCGTGTGCGATGAGCGCGCCGACCGCGCCGTAGTTCACGGCCTCGTCCGCCGCGGCATCGAAGAGCGGCGGCTGGAAAATGGCGGCGGGCAGCACGATCTCGTTGGCCGCCGGCGTGTAGTACGCGTTCACCGTCTGCGGCGGCATCAGCCATTCGCCGCCGGCGCTGCCTCCGACGTTGCCCAGACGATACTGGTTGTCGAAGGTCAGCGCGCGCTGCCAGTTGCCGAGGAGGTCGTCCGCGGCGATCTCCAGCCCGCGATAGCTCCGCCACTGGGCCGGATAGCCGACGCCGGTGGACAGCGAGGACAGCTTGTCGAGCGCCTCACGCCTCGCGGACGGGCTCAGCCAGTCCGATTCCTTCAGAGCTGCGCGATAGGCGTCGACGACGCTGGCGAGGATCTTCTGCACGCGTGCGCGCGTCGGATCGGGAAACTGCCGCTCGACGTAGAGCCTGCCGAGCGCGTCGCCGAGGAACGCGTTCACCAGGCTGACGCCGCGCTTCCACCGCTCGCGCGGCCGTTCCTGGCCGGTGAGCGTCACGCCGAAGAAGTCGTACCGCGCGTCCTCGAAGGCGCGATTCAGATACGGTGCCGCCGCGGTGACGTAGCGCGCGAGCAGCCACGCCCTGAGCGTTGCGATCGGCGTCCGGGGAATGAGAGCGGCGAACGCCTTGAAGAACGACGGCTGCGCCAGGATGACGGCCGGCGAACGATCGATCCCCTGCGGGCGGGCCCAGGCGGCCCAGTCGAAGCCCGGCATCTCGGACGCGAGCTGGCGGAGCGTGAATCGCGTGTAGGTCAGGGCGGCGTTCCGGCTCTCCGCCTCCGTCCACGAGACGCGCGCCAGTGCCGTCTCGAACGCGAGCACCGCGCGTGCGTCTTCGCCTGGCGCCGCCCGGCCGGCCAGCTCGAAGACGCGGGTGAGATATGCGGCGTAGGCGGCGCGGATCGCCGCCAGCGACGCGTCGTCCTTCAGGTAATAGTCCCGGTCGGGCAGCAGAATGCCGCCCTGGGTGACGCGGACGACGACCGCGCCGCGATTCAGCGGATCGAGCCCGACGAGGCCGCCGAACGGACCGCCCGCGGCGATCGACGAGAGATAGCCCGCTTCGGCGGCAACGTCGCGCGCCGTGCGCATGGCGTCGAGACGCTGGAGCTGCGGCCGGATCGCGGACGCACCCCGCCGCTCGATCTCGTCGACGTTCATCATGCTCGCGTAGAGATCGCCGATCTGCTGCGCCGGCGAGCCGCGCGGGCGGTTCGGCCGCGCCGCGATCCGTTCGATGAGACCGCGGAGGGTCTGATCGGTCTGGTCGACGATCTCGGCGAACGCCCCGTAGGTGACGCGGTCCCCGGGGATGACGGTGCGCTTCAGCCACGCGCCGTTGACATGACGGAACAGATCGTCCTGGGGCGCCACCGCGCGGTCGAACTCCGCCGGGTCGAGGCCCGAGCGCGGCTGCCCGGCCGCGCCGGCGCCGGCCAGCGCGGCGGCGAGCAGAGCGGCGGCCAGAGGTCCGCGCATGGCGTGCACTATAATCAATAGTTTGCTCGACTTCATTCGCGCCATCGTTACCGAGGATCTGAGCGCCGGACGCAACGGCGGCCGTGTGGCCACCCGCTTCCCGCCGGAACCGAACGGCTATCTCCACATCGGCCACGCCAAGTCGATCTGCCTGAACTTCGGCATCGCCCGCGACTTCGGCGGGACCTGCAACCTGCGCTTCGACGACACCAACCCGGTGACCGAGGACGTCGAATACGTGGAGTCCATCGAGGAGGACGTCCGCTGGCTCGGGTTCGAGTGGTCCGGCCTGCACTTCGCGTCGGATTACTTCGAGCAGCTCTACGAGTACGCCGTCGAGTTGATCAAGGCGGGGAAGGCGTACGTCGACAGCCAGTCGGCCGACGACCTCCGCCGGAACCGCGGCACCCTCACCGAGCCGGGCACCGACAGCCCGTTCCGCAACCGCCCGGTCGAGGAGAATCTCGATCTCTTCGCGCGCATGCGCGCCGGAGAGTTCGAGGACGGCGCCCACGTGCTCCGCGCGCGCATCGACATGGCGTCCGGCAACATCAACATGCGCGACCCCATCCTCTATCGGATCAAGCGGGCGCACCATCATCGCACCGGCGACGCGTGGTGCATCTATCCGATGTACGACTTCGCGCATCCGCCGTCCGACGCGCTCGAGCACATCACGCACTCGCTCTGCACGCTCGAGTTCGAGGATCATCGTCCGCTCTACGACTGGCTCGTCGACACCCTGCCGGTGCCGGCGAAGCCGCGCCAGATCGAGTTCGCGCGCCTGAATCTGAGCTACACGGTGATGAGCAAGCGCAAGCTCCTCGAGCTGGTCGAAGAGCGGCACGTCGCCGGCTGGGACGATCCGCGGATGCCGACGATCGTCGGGATGCGGCGGCGCGGCTACACCCCCGAGGCGATTCGCGCCTTCTGCGATCGCATCGGCGTGGCCAAGCGGGAGAACGTGATCGACGTCGCGCAGCTCGAGCATGCGGTGCGCGAGGACTTGAACAGGCGGGCGCCGCGCGTGATGGGCGTGCTCCGTCCGCTTCGGGTGATCCTCGAGAACTACCCCGAAGGGCAGGTCGAGCACGTCGACGTGATCAACAACCCTGAGGATCCGGACGCCGGCACGCGCAAGGTGCCGTTCTCGCGCGAGCTGTTCATCGAACGCGACGATTTCAGGGAAGATCCGCCGAAGAAGTTCTTCCGCCTCGCACCCGGACGGGAAGTGCGGCTGCGCTGTGCCTACTACATCACCTGCACCGGCGTCGACAGGGATCCGGCGACCGGCGAAATCACCGCGCTGCGCTGCACGTACGATCCGGCCACCCGCGGCGGCGACGCGCCTGACGGCCGCAAGGTGAAGTCGACGCTCCACTGGGTCTCCGCGGCCCACGCCGTCGACGCCGAGGTCCGCCTTTACGATCGGTTGTTCAGCGTCGAAGAGCCGGGACGGCTCGAGGACTTCAGAACGGCGCTGAATCCGGGCTCACTGGAAGTGGTAGGGAGCGCCAAGGTCGAACCCGGCGCCGCGGCCGCCGCCGCCGGCACCCGATATCAGTTCGAGCGCATCGGCTACTTCTGCGTCGACCCCGACTCGCGCCCGGGAGCCCCGGTGTTCAATCGGACGGTCACGTTGAAGGACGCCTGGGCGCGGATCGAGAAGACCACCGCTCAGTAAGCGGCAAGCGGACTCAGTCGAATTCCCCCGCCGCGATCCGCAGGGCCAGCTCGGGCAGGGACCCGACGCGCGGGCAGTCTGCGTCGGGACGGAGGTCCGCTTCGTCCAGCAGCACGCCGCGCAGCCCGGCGTTCCTGGCGCCGATCACGTCGACGTGATAGAGATCGCCGACGTGGATCGTGGTGGCCTTGGTCGCGCCGCTTCGCGCCAGCGCGATCTCGAAGAACCGCGGGTCCGGCTTCTCCACCCCTTCGTCCGCTGAATCCAGCACGCAATCGAAACGCCGCGTCAGATCCAGCCGGTCCATGTGCCGCAGCAGCGTGCCGTTCGCGTTCGACACGACGACGAGCCGCAGCCCGCGCGCCCGCAGGCCCTCGAGCACCGGCACCACGTACTCGGGCACGTATTCCCAGAGGTTGCTGGCGGTGTGGTACTTGTGCAGCTCCGCGAGCGCCGCCGCGGTCGACTCGGACCGGCTGATCCCGGCGTGCGCCAGGACCAGATCGAAGAACAACCAGCCGCGCGTCGCGTCCGTGGTGCCGCCGATCACGCCGTGATCGTCCAGTTCCCGGCGCGCCGGCGGATCGGCTCGGATCAGCGCTTCCGCGGGCACGGTGACCCCCTCGGCAGCGAGCGCCTCGGACACGCGCCACCAGTTCGGATAGAGCAGCACGCCGCCGGCGTCGAGGAACACGGTTTCGAGCCCCACCCCCGCATTCTACCCGGCTGCCTTCGCCGTCACGAGGCAGCCACGGAGTTCACGGAGAACCACGGAAGAAACCGAATCAGGCTCCGTGTCGTCCGTGCGATCCGTGGCGCTAGTCGTTGAGGGCGATCAGCGGATCGATCCGCGACGCCCGCCTCGCCGGCACCGCGCAGGCGACGAAGGCCACGATCGCGAGCAGCGCCGCCACCGCGGCGAGCACGAGCGGATCCATCGGCTGGACGCCGAACAGCTGCGTCGCCATCGCCGTCCGGATCGCGAACGCGCCGGCGAGCCCGGCGCCCACGCCGATCGCCAGCAGCCACAGCCCCTCGGAGACGATCAGTCCGAAAATGCGGCGCGCGTCGCTGCCGAGCGCGAGCCGGATGCCGATCTCCTTGCGGCGCTGCGCCACCTGGTACGCCAGCACGCCATAGATCCCGATCGCCGCCAGGAACAGCGCGATGCCGCCGAACAGCGTCGCCAGCAGCATCGGCGTCTTCCGGCTGACCAGCGACTCGTCGACGAGCTCGGTCATCGTCCGGATGCCGAAGAACGGCAGCTCCGGATCGATCGCGCGCACCTGTTCGCGGATCGCGCCGACGACGGCCGACGGCTCGCCCGCCGTGCGGACCGCCATCGTCATGCCGCGCCCGACGTTCTGGGCGAACGGGAAGTAGTACATGCCGACCGGCTCCTTCTCGGTCAGTCCGGTCATGCGCACGCTGCCGACGACGCCGACGACGGTGTAGTAGCGGCTCTTCGGCCCTGGTCCGCTGTTCAATTCCTCCGCGGAGTCGGGCTGCCACATCCGGCGGCCGACCGGATCCTGATCCTTCCAGAAGCGGCGCGCGAGCCGCTCGTCGACGATGACCACGCGCGGCGCCCGCTCGTCGTCCGAAGGGCTGAAGAACCGGCCGCGCTTCAGCGGGATCGCCATCGCTTCGAAGAAGCCGGGGGAGACCGAGGCGTTGAACGGCGAGATCAGCGACTCCCCCTTCGCCATCACATACCCCTCCGCCAGGATCACGCTGTCGTTCGTATCGCCCGAGAGCGGGATACTGGAGGTGATGCCGGCGGCCTGCACGCCAGGCAGAACGCGGACGGCGTCCATCAGGCGGTTCCAGAAAGCGCGGACCTCGTCGTCTCCCTTGTAGCGGACCGTGGGCGGACTGACGACGCCGGTCATGAGGTGCGAGGCGTCGAACCCGGGCTGGATGGCGAGCACGCGCTGGAAGCTGGCGAGCAGCAGCCCGGCGCCGATGAGCAGCATGAACGCGAACGCGACCTGCGCGGCCACGAGCGTGCGGCGGACGAGGCGCGACCCTCTCGCCGCGGTGCCCGAGCGCCCCTCTTCGCGGAACGCCTGACTGAGATTGAGCTGCCGCAATCCCAGGACGGGGACGACGCCAATGATCAATGTGAGCAAGAGCGCCAGCGCGGACGTGAACGCCACGACCGCGGCGTCGATCGACACCGCGGTTCCCTGGGGTGTCTGATCGAGGCTGAGCACCGTCAGCGCCCGGACCCCGCCGTAGCCGAGGGCGAGCCCCGCCACGCCGCCGGCGAGAGCCAGCAGCAGTGTTTCGGTGAGGAGCTGCCGCGTGATCCGGCCGAACCCCGCCCCGAGCGCATGCCGCGTGGCCAGCTCCTTCATGCGCGCGCTCGATCTGACCAGCATCAGGTTCGTGACGTTCACCGCGCCGACCAGCAGCACGAAGACGACGCCGCCCCACAGCAGATACAGCGTGCTGCGCACGTCCCGGACCAGGTGTGCCTGCAGCGGCACCACTACCGTGTGGAAGCCGGCGTTGATCAGAACTTCCTTGAAATTGGGGAACCGATCGAGGTTGCGCTTGTTCAACGCGTCGATCTGCTGCCTCGCCTGCTCGACCGTCGCGCCCGGTTTGAGCCGCGCGACGTACGACCAGTTGTTGCTGTGGCGGCGCTCGTCGGACTTCTCCTCGGCGCTGAACGCCACCGGCGTCCAGACGCGCACGTCCGGATCGAGGAAGCTGAAGCCCCGCGGCAGGACGCCGACGACGGTGTGGGGCTGGCCGTTGAGGCGAAGGTCGCTGCCAATCGCGCTGTCCTGGCCGCCGAACCACTGCTGCCAGGCCGCGTACGTCAGGATTACCTTGCCGGTCTTGCCGACCTCTCCTTCCTCCTCGGTGAAGATGCGGCCGCGGACCGGCTCGACCTTCAGCAGGCGAAGCAGCGACGGCGTCGCCAGCATCGAGCGGATGCGCTGCGCCTCTCCCTGCCCGCTCAGCGTCACGCCGCGGGTGTTGTACAGGGCCTGTTCCTGAAACACGTCGGTTTCGCGCAGCCGATCGTAGTAGTCGGGGACGCCGTTCGAGCCGCGGCCGTCGGCGAGGCCGGCGCCGGGATAGGCGTTGTACATGTGGACGAGCTGCCCGGCGTCGCGGACCGGCAGCGGCTGCAGCAGCACGGCGTTGACCACGGCAAAGATCGCGGTGTTGGCGCCGATGCAGACGGCGAGCGTGAGGACGGCGGTCGCGGCGAAGCCGCGGTCTTTCCAGAGCAGGCGGACGGCGAAGCGGGCGTCTTGAAGGAGGCGTTCCATTTTGAGCTTTAGACGGCCGCTGCTGGGATGGAGTTCGAGGGTCGAGGGGCGAGGTTCGAGGGTCGAGGGGCGAGGTTCGAGGGGCGAGGGTCGAGGGTCGAGGATCGCGACGGCCGGTCCTGTTGACGTTCAACACGAGAAGGGGTAGGCTCCTGTTGGCATTCAACATGAGCAAGGCCGACGTTCTGCAGGGCACGCTCGATCTCATGGTGCTGAAGACCCTGGACTCCCTGGGGCCGCTGCACGGCTACGGCATCGCGCAGCGGCTGCTGCAGGTGTCCGACAGCGCGCTGCAGCTCAACCAGGGGACGCTGTATCCCGCGCTGCTGCGGCTCGAGCAGCGCGGCTGGATCGCGTCGAAGTGGGGCACCTCCGAGAACAACCGACGCGCCCGCTTCTATTCGCTGACCCGCACCGGCCGCAGGCAGCTCCAGCGCGAAGCGGAGGACTGGCAGCGCATGGCCGGGATCATGGCGCGCGTGCTCGGCGGCCAGGAGGATGCGCCGTGACGCTGCGCGAGCTCCTGGCGCGCCTCGCCGGCGCCCTCGGGCGCGGCCGCGGCGACGACGAGCTCTCGACGGAGCTGTCGTTCCATCTCGAGATGCTCGAGGCACAGCATCGCGCCCGCGGCCTCGATCCCGCCGCCGCCCGGCGCGCCGCCCGCCTCGATCTCGGCGCCGACGCCCCGATCGCCGAGGCGTGGCGCGATCAACGCGGGCTGCCGCCCGTCGACACGTTCGTCCAGGACGTGCGCTACGGCAGCCGGATGCTGCGGCGAACGCCGGGGTTCACGCTCGCCGCGCTGCTGACGCTTGCCATCGGCATCGGCGCCAACACCGCCATGTTCAGCGTCGTCGACGCGGTCCTGCTGCGGCCGCTGCCGTATCCCGAGCCGGAACGGCTCGTCGCCATCGGCGATCGCACGGCGGACGGCCAGGCGTCGAGCGTCGGCTTCGCGACCGTGCTCGACTGGCGCGAGCGCAGCCGCGCCATCGAGAGCTTCGCGATGATGCGGGCGTGGCTGCCGACGCTCGTCACCAACGGCGAAGCCGAACGGCTTCCTGCCGTCCGCGTCAGCGCCAACTACTTCGACATGATGGGGGTCCGTCCGGCGCTCGGGCGAGGGTTCACCGCCGACGACGATCGTCCCGAACACTGGCGCGTGGTGCTGCTGAGCGACGCGCTCTGGCGGCGCCGATTCAACGCCGACCCGTCGATCGTCGGCCGCACCATCACGATGAACGACCGCGCGTTTCGCGTCGTCGGGGTGATGCCGGCCGGGTTCGAGCCGCTCGACGCAGAGCGGTTCTACAACACCTCCGCGGAGTTGTGGGCGCCGATCGGCTATGCCCTCGGCGGCGACTCTTCGTGCCGAAGGTGCCAGCACCTGCGCGGCTTCGCGCGGGTGAGGCGCGGTGTCTCGCTCGCCGACGCGAGCGTCGAGATGAACGCGATCCGCGAGCAGATGCGGCGCGAGCATCCCTCCGAGTACGAGGCGGGATCCATTGCCGTCGTCCCGCTGCGTGATGCGCTGACCGGCAACGTTCGCGGCGCGCTGCTGGTGCTGCTCGCAGCCGTGGGATTCGTGCTGCTGATCGCGTGTGCGAACGTGGCCAATCTGCTGCTGGCGCGGGCGGTCACGCGCCGGCGAGAGCTGGCGCTGCGCGCCGTGCTCGGCGCCAGCCGCGGCCGGATCGTCCGCCAGCTGCTCACCGAGAGCCTGCTGCTCGCCGGCGGCGGCGCGGTTGCCGGCGTGCTGCTTGCCGCCGCATCGCTCGAGGCTGTGGCGGCGCTCGCGCCGGTGACGCTGCCGCGGATGTCGCATATCGCCATCGACGCACGCGTGCTCGCGTTCACTGCCGGCCTCACGATTCTGACCAGCCTGATTTTCGGACTGGTCCCGGCGTGGCGCGAGGGCCGGGCGAGTGCCCCGCGGACGCTGGCGGTGGACTCGCGCGGCAGCGTCGGCGGCCGATCTCGCGCGCAAGCGGTCCTCGTGGTCGCGGACCTCGTCCTGGCGCTGGTGCTGCTCGCCGGCGCCGGGCTGATGCTGCGCACCGTCCGCGCGGTGGTGCAGACGAATCCGGGCTTCAACCCCGATCGCATCCTGGCGCTGTCATTCTCGCTGGTCGGCCAGGCCTACGCGGAAGACTCCGCCGTCGTCGCGTTCCAGGAGCGGGCGCTCCAGCAGCTGCGCGCGCTGCCTGGCGTGGACGCCGTCACGCTCGCGGGGCAGGTGCCCTTCGGCGGCAACGGCGACTGCCGCGGCTTCCATGCAAGCGGACGCATGAAGCCCAATCCGGTCGACGACCCGTGCATCGAGCGCTACGGCGTCACGCCGGACTACTGGGGGTTGATGGGCATTCCGGTCCTGGCCGGCCGGACGTTCACGGAGGCCGACACCGCCGCCGCGCAGCCGGTGCTGGTGATCTCGGAGTCGACCGCCAGGCAGGTCTGGGGGGGCGACAGCCCGCTCGGCGCGCAGGTCCGCATGGGCAATTCCGAGCGCGGACCCTGGCGGACCGTCGTGGGCGTCGTGGCAGACGTGCATCACGACGATCTCACCGCGTCTCCCGCGCCCGCGATGTACACGCCGCAGACGCAGTTCACGGACTCATTCCTGGTGGCGCTGGTGAAGTCCGCCACGCTGGACCCGGCAACGCTCGTCGCGCCCGTCCGCGCCGTGTTCCGCTCGCTCGATCCATCCGTGCCGATCTACGACGTCGCGACGCTGCCGGAGCTGGTGGCGAAATCCTCCGCCGAGCGGCAGTTCGTCATGCGTCTGCTGGCCGCGTTCGCCGCGGTCGCGGTCTTTCTCGCGGCCATCGGTCTGTACGGCGTCGTCTCCCACGGCGTGGCGCAGCGGACGCGGGAAGTGGGCGTCCGGGTGGCGCTCGGCGCCCAACGGCGAGACGTGCTGGCGCTCGTGCTGGCGGGCGGCGCGAGACTGGTCGCGGCCGGCGTGGCGGCAGGCATGGCCGCGGCTGCGCTCGCGACGCGGTCCCTGGGCACGCTCGTGTTCGGCGTCAGCCCGCTCGACCCGCTGACGTTCGGAGCGGCGGCCGTCATGCTGACGGTGGTCGCGCTCGGCGCACACATCCTGCCGATCCGCCGCGCGCTGCGGATCGATCCGGCGGCGGCACTCCGGTCAGAATAGGCAGCGTGGACGCGCTGCCGATCGATGCACACCTGCCGGCGATTCTCGACGCCGTGCGATCGCGGCGCGCTCTCGTCCTCTCTGCCGCCCCCGGCGCCGGGAAGACCACGCGCGTCCCGCCGGCGCTGGCCGCCGACGGCGTCGTGCTCGTCCTGCAGCCGCGCCGGATGGCCGCGCGGGCGATCGCGCGGCGGATCGCCGACGAGCGCGGATGGATGCTCGGCCGTGAGGTCGGCTGGCACGTGCGTTTCGAGCGCAGGTTCACCGCCGGGACGCGGGTGATCCTGGCGACCGAAGGCATCCTCACGGCCCGCCTCCAGCAGGATCCCCTGCTCGCCGGCGTCGCCACCATCGTCATCGACGAGTTTCACGAGCGCAGCATTCACGCCGACCTCGGTCTCGCGCTGGCGAAACAGGCGTGGCGCGCGCGCGACGACCTGCGGATCGTCGTCATGTCGGCGACTCTCGACGGCGGCGCGGTCGCCGCCTTCCTCGGCGACTGTCCGCGCATCGACGTGCCCGGCCGCGGGTATCCGCTCGACATCGAGTACCGCCCCGGCCAGGCGATCGCCGCGGCCGCGCCCGCGCTTCTGCAGGGCGGCGGAAGCGTGTTGTGCTTCCTTCCCGGCGCGGGGGAGATCGCGCGCGCGATGAACGAGGTCCGCCCCGCGGCCGGTTCGGGTGTCGAGGTGCTGCCGTTGCACGGCTCGCTGACGGCCGACGAACAGGACCGGGTGATGTCGCCGCGCGGCGGCCGCCGCATCGTTCTTGCGACCAACATCGCGGAGACGTCGCTCACGGTGCCGGACGTCACGGCGGTCGTCGACAGCGGCTGGCAGAAGATTGCGCGGTACGACGCGGATCGGGGCATCGATTCGCTGGAGCTGGAGCGGATCACCGCGGACGCCGCCGATCAGCGCGCCGGGCGGGCCGGACGCATCGGTCCGGGCCGTGTCCGGCGGTTGTGGGACCCCGCCGATCGGCTGCGGCCGCACCGCGAAGCGGAGATTCATCGCGTCGATCTCTCGGATGCGGTGCTCGACATTCTCGCGTGGGGCGGCAGTCCGTTCACGTTCGAGTGGTTCGACCCGCCGGGCGGCGACCGCATCGAAGCCGCCGTCGCGCTGTTGACGCAGCTCGGCGCCGTACGCGACGGCACGGTGACGCCGCTCGGGGCGCGGATGAAACGCATTCCGCTCCACCCGCGGCTGTCGCGGATGCTGCTCGAGGGCGGCGGGCGCCGCGACGTCGCGCTGGCCTGCGCGCTGCTGTCGGAACGCCATGCGATGCCGCGGCACCCGGCGACAACGTCGAGCGACCTGCTGACGGCGGTGGGCGACGATCGGTTCGTGCCGCCGCACGTGCGCGAGGTGGCGAGGCGCCTCGCCGATGTCGCGCGCGACTCGGGCCTGTCTCCCGTCAGCGAAGACGAAGACACGTTCCTGCGCGCCGTGTTCTGCGGATACCCCGATCGGGTCGCGAGGCGCCGCGAGCGCGGATCGCCGCGCTTCCTCCTCGCCTCCGGCCATGGCGGCGTGCTGGGACGCGAGAGCGGCGTCGGCGACGCGCCGTTCATCGTCGCCGTCGACGTTCAGGCGGGACGCCGCGGTGAGACGGCGGAGGCGACGATCCGGATCGCGAGCGCGATCGATCCTGGGTGGCTCGAGCCATCGGACATCCGGCTGGAGCACGCGATCGAGTCCGGACGTGTGCGGGCGGTCGAGCGCACCTGCTACGGTGCCATCCCGATCGCCGAGCGCCCGTCACTGCCCGATCCCGAAGAAGCGGCGCGGCTGCTCGCCGGGGCGTATCTGGCGCGCGGACTGAGCGAGCGCGACGAGCAGCTCCTCCGCCGGCTGCGTTTCGCGGCGCTCGATCCCGACGTGACGTCGCTCGTGCGCACCGCTGCCGCCGGCCGGCGCAGTCTCGACGAGATCGATCTGCGGGCCGCGCTCGAGTGGCCGCACGCGCGTGTCCTGGAGCACAGCGCGCCGGAGACGATCCCGGTGCCGAGCGGCCGCACCGCCCGTCTGACCTACCACGAAGACGGCACGGTCTCCGCCGCCGTCAAGCTGCAGGAACTGTTCGGTCTCGCCGAATCGCCGCGCCTCGGCCCGCGCCAGGAACCCGTCATCTTCGAATTGCTCGCGCCGAACGGCCGCGCCGTGCAGACCACGCGCGACCTGCGCAGCTTCTGGAACACGACGTATCAGGACGTCCGCAAGGAGCTGCGCGGACGCTACCCGCGGCATCCCTGGCCCGAGGATCCGTGGACCGCTCCCGCGACGGCGCGGGCCAAACCCCGTCACTGATCTCGGGCGCGGCGCTGTCACGCTCGCACCGAGTTCACACAGATCGCGGAACGGTTCCGCTCGGCGCCTTCCGCACGCCGCTTGCCGCTTTCACACGGCGCGCAGCTGCTCGATGCGCGAGCGCAGCGAGGCGGTGAATGACTCCTCCTCTTCCGGCGTCGCCCCGCTGGCGCGCAGCGCGGCGCGCAGCTGCGCGTCGGTGACGCGTCCGAGGTAGCGGCACAGCCACCGCGCATCCTCCGGCGTGATGTTGGCGCGCGCGTCGCCGGTCCGCTGGCCGGTATAACCGAACTGCACGTAGCCGCTGGTCACTCCCGTGACGAAGCTCGGCGTCTGCGCCGCGAAGCCCGCCGCATCCCAGCGCCCGCGCGTGACGACGGTGTTGCCCCACCGGCCCATCGACCCGCCCCAGTCGACAATCAGGTACTGCGCTTCGCGGCGCCAGCGCGACACGCGGGTCACGTAGATCGCGGTGTTCGATCCGCGCGCGACGTCGCGCTGATCCTTGTTGTCCCAGTTCGAGATCAGCATCAGCAGGATCTTCAGTCCGGCCAGCTCGCGCGTGCCGAGGAACGGATTGTCCGTCCACGACCAGCTGTGTTCCTCGAACAGCTTCAGCACTTCCGGATCGTCGAGCTCGAAGCGCGCGTCGACGAACGCGCCGTGTTCGTCCAGGCAGGACGCCGCGCGGGTGAGCGCGCGCGCCTCCTCGACGCGCCCGGCGGCGACGCGATGCGTCACCTCGGCGAAGTAGCCGCACGCCCACGCCAGCCGCACGGCGAACGTCTCGCACGGCACTTCGGGCCCCCACTTCACGCGCCAGCGCCGTCCATTCGCATCGCGCACCGAGACGCAGGGCTGCGTGCCGCTCGAGTGCTCTTCGATGAAGCGATACGGCGCCGCCGGCGCCTGGGACGGGCCGCCCGGACCGGCGATCAGATCCAGCGATTCGACCGCGCCCGGATCCCGCCAGAGACGATGGCGCACGCCGAACAGCGGCCGAGGTCCCGCCTTCTTCACCTTGTAGTAGCCAAGCGTGCGCCAGAAGAGACGCAGCCCGAACAGCGCCGCGGCCGCGCCGGCAGCCGCGTAGGCGATGTAGGACAAAACCTCACTTGGCATCGGGGATTAAACCGCCGGCGAGCCCGCGGAGTCTAAACACGACGTGCGAATACTCCGCGGGCTCACCAGCCACGTGCTGCCGTGCGGGTGCGTGGCAGGCGTCTACGAGACCTACGACGGCACGGTGATCACGCTCGTCGACGAGCGCGAAGCCACCTGCCAGATTGACACACACGAGAACGGGAAGAACATTCCCGACGCTCGCCGCCTGACGCCCCCGTCAGAAGTACGTCTTCACGCCGAACGTCAGCGACAGTCCTGATGGGTTGAGATTGAACGTGTCGATCTTCGGCACGATGTGATAGCGCGCCTCCCCCTTCACCGCAAACGTGTCCGAGGTGAAGTACTCCACGCCGCCGAAAATATTGCCGCCGAACTTCGTCTCGCTGTCGCCGAGATTCTGGCCGTTGTCGCGGAACTGCAGGAAGTACGCGCCCAGTCCCGCGCCGACGTACGGGTGCACGGCCCCCCCTTCCCAGTTGTGCACCAGATCGGCGCCGATGCGGACCTGCCGCAGCGAGTCGCTGTCCTCCGGCTCCCATTTCGGATTCATCCAGCCGATCCCGACCCGCAGGCTCTCGCGGGCGGTGAGGTAGTGCTCGAAGAAGCCCTCCAGTACGGGTCCCATCTTCAGCGCATCCTCCCGCGGCAGGAAGATGCCGACTTCGCCGCCGACGGCGCTGGCCCCCTCGTGCGGCATGCGCGGCTGCGCTGACGCGGTCGCGGGCAGCGCGAGCATCAGCGCCAGTCCGCAGGCGAACAGTTGAGCTTTCATCACTTCTCTTCCTCCTGTCGAGGCAGGAAGTCGCAAGTTGGATGCCGCCGGGACGTACAATTCGGATAACCCCAATGAAGATCGGCACATGGAACGTCAACGGCATCCGTGCCCGGCAGGCTCAGGTGCAGGAATGGGTGGAACGCGAACGGCCGGATGTGGTCTGCCTTCAGGAGATTAAGGCCGTTTCGGATCAGGTGCCCGCCGCCTTGTGCGAGATGGAGGGGTACTGGTGCTACTGGCACGGAACGAAGGGGTACTCCGGCGTCGCCCTGCACGTCCGCAAAGGCTTCTCCCCCGACCGTCCCGCCTTCCGTCACCCGGAGTTCGATTATGAAAGCCGGATCGTCACCGCCGAGATCGCGGACCTGACGGTGGCGTCGATCTACGCGCCGAACGGCGGCAAGGACTTTCCCGCCAAGATGCGGTTCATGGAGGCGCTCGACGAGTTTTCCGCCGCGCTGCAGGCGGCCGGCCGCCCCGCGGTGCTCTGCGGCGACCTGAACATCGCCCGCGCCGACATCGACGTTCATCCCAAGGAGCGCAAGCCCCGGGCGATCGGGCAACTTCCCGAGGAAAGGGCCCTGCTCGAGCGCATAATCGGGAATGGCCTCGTGGACACGGGCCGGGCGCTGGAGCCCTCCAACGATCAGTTGTTCACCTGGTGGGCCCCCTGGCGCAATATGAAGGAGCGCAACATCGGCTGGCGGCTGGACTACGTCCTCGCCAGCCAATCCGTCTTCGACCGCGTCGAATCGTGCGTCGTCCAGCGCGAGTTCGGCACGAGCGATCACGGCCCGGTCGTCGCGACCTTTGATCTATGACGAGAGCGGCTTGGCTGGCGGCCATGGCGGCCGCGGCACTCATCACGACGCCGTCCGCGCAGCAGCCGCAGCAACCGGCCGCGCCGCCGTCGTCCGCGCCGCCGCCGTCCGCGCAAGCCCCCGCACCGCAAACCGATCGTCCGGCGCAGCCGCCGGTGTTCCGCGGCGGCACCAATCAGGTCCGCGTCGACGTCACCGTGCTCGATCGCAAGGGGCAGCCGATCACCGATCTGACGAAGGACGACTTCGAGCTGCGCGAGGACGGCGTCGAGCAGTCGATCGACACGCTCAAGCTGATTGAAGCCACCGGCGCGGCGCCGGACGACGACACGTCGCTGCCGATCCGATCGAAATACCACGCCGCCGCGGAGGCGGCGCGGGACGACATCCGCGTGTTCGTCATCTTCTGGGACGAGTACCACATCGGCCAGATGGCGCCGGCGATCCGCGCCCGCGCCGCGCTCAGCGACTTCGTGCAGTACGCGTTCGGGCCGACCGACCTCGTCGCGTTGATGGATCAGCTCACGCCGGCCGACGCCATTTCCTTCACCCGCGACCGCCGCGCGCTGGCCGAGCAGGTGAACCGGCTGCGCGGCCGCCAGGGCGTCTACCTGCCGCCGCGCAGCGCCGTCGAGGAAGCGCAGATGTACCGCGCCCGCGACATCGAGATGCTGCGCTCGCAGGTCACGGCCACGGCGCTCGAGTCCACGATCGCATACCTCGGGTCGATCAAGGAAGGGCGCAAGGCGATCCTGTTCGTCTCGCAGACGATCGGGCGGGTGGGCACGGCGCCGACCGACACGTTCAGCTGGCTCGACGCCGCGATCCGCCTCGCCAACGCCAACAACACGACGATCTATGCGTTCGATCCGCGCGGCCTCGAGATGAACACGCGCACCTCGGACGTGCTCCACAGCCTGGCGGAGCAGACCGGCGGCAAGCAGTATTCGAACAACTCCCCGGCCGCCGCGCTGCGCGAGGTGGTGCGGAACGCGCGCGCCTTCTACCTGCTCGGCTACGCCTCGTCCAAGAATCCCGCCGACGGCAAGTTCCACAAGATCTCGGTGCGCGTGAGACGGCCGGGGGTCGAAGTGAAGTCGCGCACCGGATACTACGCGCCGTCGTTGAACGAGATGGATGCGGCGCGCAAGACCGCCGCGGCGAACGAGCCGCCGCCCGAGATCTCGCGCGAGCTGTCGAAGCTGGTCGACGTGCCGCACATGGAGATCGCCGGCGATCTGTGGGCCGGCGCCGCGCCGGGGCCGGAAGGCAGGCCGCGCGTGACCGTCGCCTGGACGCCCCGGGACGGGGCCGGCGCCGGCGTGTCGATCCGCGCCAGCGCCGAAGACGGCCACGTCTACTTCGACGGTCCGCTGCGCAACGGCCGGGTGTCGTTCGACGCCGCGCCGGGCAGCGTGAAGATCCGCCGCACGGTCGAGGAAGCCGACGCCACGACCGCCAGCCGCTACGATACCGTGCTCGAAGTGCCGAACTTCGCCGCGTCGGCGCTGTCGATCGGAACGCCGATGCTGTTCCGCGCGCGGACGCCGCTCGAGCTCCGCACGATCCAGTCGACGCCCGATCCGGCGCCGTTTGCCGGACGTCAATTCGAACGCACCGATCGCATCGTCGCGCGGTTCGGCGTGTTCGGCACCGGCGCCGCCGACGCGACCGTCACGGTGACGCTCCTCAGCCGCCGCGGCGCCAAGCTGGCGACGATGCCGCTGAAGACGACCACCGGCGGATACGAGCTCGATCTGTCGGTCGGCTCGATCGCCCGCGGCGACTACGTGTTCGAGATCGTCGCCTCGCGCGGCGCCGATCAGGCGAAGGCGCTGCTCCCGTTCCGCGTGAACTGATCCCGGCGCTTACTGCAGCGTGAAGTTGACGGTCACGGTCATCATGACCGCGCTCGGCTGGCCGTTCAGCAGCGTCGGGGTGAACTCCCACTGGCCGACCGCGGCGAGCGCCGCCTCGTCCAGCAGAGGAATCGACCGCAGCACGCGCGATGCCGCCACATGGCCGGCCGGATCGATGATGGCCTCCACGATCACGACACCCTGGACGCGCGCTGACTGGGCGATCGGCGGATAGAGCGGCTTCACGTCCTTGATTTTCATCGGCGGCTTGAGCTCACCGCCGATGCGCAGCGGTTTGTAAGTCTCCAGCGCCAGCTTGTACTCGTCGCTCATGAACGAGGGGGCGGACGGCGGCGGAGGCGGCGGCGGGGGAGGAGGACCGCCGGCCCAGCCGCCTTCCGGCAGCCCCTGCGCCTTGCGCAGCTCGATCGCGCGGGCGCGCAGCGCGTTCGCTTCCTCGATCAGGCGCCGCTGTTCGTCCGCGTCGCTGACCATCAGCGCCTGCATTCGCAGCAGGATGTTCTTGTAGATCATCGCCTCGACGTAGTCGGGATTCAGCGCCAGCGCGCGATCCTCGGCGGCGATCCCCTTCTGGATCAGGTCCAGCCGCTGGTCGGGCGTCAGCGAACTGTCCTTTTCCGCCTTCTCCCAGTATTCGACCGCCTGGCGGTGATACGTGGCGGGCGACAGCGGATCGCGCGGCGGCCTCTGCACCTGCGGGTCGCCGGCGATCGGCGCCCCCGGTCCATGCAGCGGAAACGCCCTGACGGCGCCCAGCGTGCCGGCGCCGAGCGCGACGACCAGCGCGCCCGAGACGACGGCGATGCGGCTCGAAGACATTCCACCCTCCTTTGACAGCAGCATGACCCGATGGAACAGATGACGGCGCGCCGAGAACGCGGCTGACGAGCGCAGGCCGGTGTCGTCGGCGAACGCCAGGAGCGTATCCAGATAGGTGCGCCGCGCGTTGGTGACCAGAATCGACAGCTCGTCGACGACGGTCTCGCGCGCGAGCTGGACGCGCGAGATCAGCCACCACATCGCCGGATGGAACCAGAAGATCGAGCGGACGATCTCCTCGCCGATGACCCACGCCCAGTCGCGGCGCTTGACGTGATGCAGCTCGTGCGCGACGACGGCACGCTGGGCGGCGTGGTCGACGGACTTCAGCGCGATCGGCAGCAGCACGACGGGCCGCAGCAGTCCGAACGTCACCGGATGCCGCACGTGCGGCGACCAGAGAATCGGCGCCCGGATGCCGATCGCCTCCTGCAGATCGTCGAAGCCGAGCGCAGGCGTTCCGCTGCGGCGCCGCAGCGCTTCGAGCCGGGCAACGCCGATCGCCATCCATCCCAGCCGCATGCCGATGCCCGCCAGGATGACGATCTGAAGTGGGAAACCCCAGTCGAAGGGCGGCGGCGGAGGCGGCGCGTCCGGGACCCCGGAAAAGTTCACCGGCGCGGTTGCGACGCCCGCCGCTCCCGCCCCGTCGGGGACGAAAGTCATCTCGTGCGGCCGCCAGGGCTGGACGAGGGGCAGCGCCAGGCAGACGAGCAGCACCAGGCGCCAGAACGCGTAATGCACGCCCGCGGCGCGAAGACCGAGCACCCGCGGCAACCCCGCGCACACGAAGACAACCAGCGCGACCTGCGCGACGTAGGCAATGAAGTTGGCGGCGACCATCATTCCTCCACCTCCTCGATGGCGCGCAGCAGCGCGCGGCGCTCCTTGTCGCTCAGCTTCGTCTCTTTCACCAGGTGCAGGAGCATCGGCCGCGACGCCCCGTCGAAGACCCGGTCGATGAACTCGCGGACCATGCCGCCGAGCACCTGCTGGCGCGGCCGCGCCGGGCGGTAGAGGAAGGCGCGGTCGGCGCGCGTCTTCTTCACGTAGCCCTTCTGCTCGAGGATCTTCATCATCGTCAGCACGGTGGTGTAGGCCACGTCGCGGTTCTCGCGCAGCTGCTCGTAGATGTCGCGCACGGTGGCGCTTTCGAGCCGCCAGACCACTTTCATGATGGCGAGCTCCTGCGGGGTCAGCGTCGGGGTCGGGGTGCGCATCTACTAACTATTTAGTACTTAGTAGGTCGATCGTGTCAAGTCCCCGCCGCGGCCGCCCCGCCGCTCAGGGCGCCGCCCACAGCCTGGCCAGCTCGACGACGGCGCGCACCCCGAGCTCCAGCTCCTGGCGGGAGGTCCACTCGAGCCGGGAATGGAAGTTGTGCTCGCCGGCGAACAGGTTCGGCGTCGGCAGCCCCATGAACGACAGGCGCGAGCCGTCGGTGCCGCCGCGGATCGGCTTCTCGATCGGCGCCAGCCCGATGCGCCGGATCGCTTCGCGCGCCCGCTCGACCACCAGCGGATGGCGATCGAGCACCTCGCGCATGTTGCGGTACTGCTCCTGCACGTCGATCTCGATCCGCGCGCCGGTCCCGGCGGCGGCGGCGCGCGCGATCTCCTCGACCAGCGCCTGCTGCCGGCGCAGCGCCGCGCGCTCGAAGTCGCGCAGCAGCACGCGGACGGTGGTGCGATCGACCGAGGCGTCCATCTGGTACGGATGGACGTAGCCGTCGTATCCGTCCGTCGTTTCCGGCGACAGCCGCTCGCGCGGCAGGCGATCCACGAAGCGCGACGCCGCCTTGATCGCGTTGATCATCGTGCCGCGCGCGTAGCCCGGGTGGGTGTTGAACCCATGGAACGTGACGCGCATGACGTCGGCGGAGAAGCTCTCGTGCTCCAGCTCGCCGGCCCCTCCGCCGTCGATGGTGTAGGCGCAGACGGCGCCGAACCGCGCGAGGTCGAAGCGATCCGCGCCCCGGCCGATTTCCTCGTCCGGCGTGAAGGCGAGGCGAATCGGGCCGTGAGGCATCTCCGGGTGCGCGAGCAGGTACTCGGCGGCGGCAACCGCGATCGCCACTCCGGCCTTGTCATCCGCCCCCAGCAGCGTCGTCCCCGAGGCGGTCACGATGTCATGGCCGACGCAGGCCGCCAGCGCGGGGTCGTCCTCGGCGCGGAGCACCGCGGTCGGATCGTCGGGCAGCACGATGGCCCGGCCGTCCCACGCGGCGTGAACGATCGGCCTGACGTTCGCGCCGTCCATTTCGGGCGACGTGTCGACGTGAGCGATGAAGCCAATCGCCGGCAGGTCCGGACCGGCGGTCGCCGGGACGCCCGCCATCAGGTAGCCGTGCGCGTCGAGCGTCACGTCGGTGAGACCGATCGCGCGCAACTCGCCGGCGAGAAGCTCCTGCAGGACGAGCTGTCCCGGCGTGCTCGGCGAGGAGGCGGACGAGTCGTCGGCGCGGGTGTCTATCGCGACGTAGCGCAGGAACCGGTCAAGGACTGACATTCAGCAGATTCGCGAGTTGCTGTGAAGAGGCCTCGTGCACGATCAGCTGGTCGGCGCGGCGGATGGCCGCCAGCGGATCGTGGTCTCGCGCGACCTCGATCTCGAACGTGTGATGGCACGCACGGAGGTAGCGGACTATCGTGCGCAATCCGTCCCCCTGATACGCAATCCACGATCCGAAGGCGCGTGCCGCGAGCCAGCGCTTCACCGCCGGCTCGAAGCCGGGGAGCGATGACACCGGCGGGGCCGCGGACGCGATCGCATCCTGGATCGTCTCTTCCAGCGTCGTGTCGCCGCCGGGACGCCACGCGGCGATGCGTCCGGTGGCCCGGTCGAGGGCGTCGAGCGCGCCGCGCGCCGGCACGCCGTCGTGCGTGAGGATGGCAATCGCGAACCGCTCCCACAGGTCGTAGCTGTCCAGATCCATCATCACGCCGGGACGGAGGAGCGGCGGCCAGACGTCGCGCGCGTTCAGCCCGTCGAGCGGCTCACAGCCGGCCAGCGGCGCCGGCGCGTCGACGATGGTGACCTCGTCGTCCGACTCGAAGAGCAGCGCGGCGGCGGTCGGGCAGAAGTGCGAGAGCGAGATGAACGTGCCGCGCGAGTCGTGCAGGACGACCCGCGGGAACATGCGGCAGGGGAGGGGCAGGGCGGCGTGGCCGCCGGCCCGGTGAATCTCGCACACGTGCGCGCCGCCGGCTTCCCGTCCGAGAAACGAGCAGCGGCCGTCCGTCAGCACGGCCGCCGCCGATCCGCCGGCGGCGTGAATGCGGCCGGCGGCGAGCTTCAGCGCGCCGACCGTGCGGAGCTCCGCCGGGTCGAAGGGAATGTTCCAGCCGGCGGTGCAGCAGGCGCCGGAGCGCCGGCACCGGTACGCTGCATGAAAACTGAGGCACTTGGCCACGGCGGAGTGTTCCAACATCGTAACGCCGATTACAGGAACGTTCGGGCGCGCCCCGCGATCGAGCGGGTTTGGCGCGAAAACGCGAACCGGTGTGCGGCTCGGGTTTTGCGATGCACAAGCCGCCGCCATGTCCGAACGGGATACATTCGGTCCTCGCCTGCGCCGGGAACGCGAACGGCGCGGCATCTCCCTCGAAACCATCGCCGCCCTGACCAACGTCAGTATCGAACTCTGGCAGGGGTTCGAGCGGAACGACTTCTCGCGCTGGCCCAAGGGCGTGTTCGCGCGCGCCTTCGTGCGCGACTACGCCAAGGCGGTGGGGCTCGACGCGAACGAAGTCGTCGACGATTTCTGCCGGCTGTTTCCCGTGGGTGACCGCCGCGTGGTGCCGACGATCCGCGAGCAGGCCCGGTTGATCGGCCACGACCCGGAGCTGCAGGACGAGCAGGCGATGATCCCCGGCGGGGTCGATCGGCGCGGCAACCGGCAGCCCCCGGCGGCGCCGCCGGTGCCGCGGATGCGGCTGGTGCCGCGCCTCCTGCGCGCGATCTTCCATCCTCAGAGCTGACCGACCGGCCGTCCGGCCGGCAGCGGTGTCATATGTAGCGAGTATCATCCGGACCACGCCTATGATCCGCGCGACGCGTTTGGCGCCTTTCGTCTTCTCCCTCTTCTTCCTTCTTCCGTCTTTCGTCGTCCTGCTGCCGTGGTCCGCCGCGGCGCAGGCGCGCGCCCCGCTGCGGGTCGTGAGCGCCGGGCCGACCGGCGAAGCGGCGTCGATCGAAGAGGCCAGCGAGATCCGCGTGGTCTTCTCCGAGCCGATGGCGGCGCTCGGCCAGGTGCCGCTGACGCTGCGGCCGCCGTTCTTCCGCATCAGCCCGGCGGTTGCCGGTACGTTCCGGTGGTCGGGTGCGACGGTCCTGATCTTCACGCCGGCCAGGCGGCTGCCGCTGGCCACGCGCTACGACGTGACGATCGCGGCGACGGCAGCGGCCTTGAGCGGACGGACGCTGGCGGCGCCGTACCGATTCAGCTTCACGACGCCGACCGCGCGCCTGCTGCGCACCGAGTGGTACCGTCCCGGCGGCCGCTACGACGCCGCCCCGCTCTTCGTCCTGCGCTTCAACCAGCCGGTGAAGCCGGCGGACGTGCTGCCGCACGTGCGCGCGTCGTTCCAGAGCCATCTGTTCACGCCGCCGGTCATCGCCGCGCCGGCGCAGACGCGGTTGCGCACGATCGATCCCGGCGCGATGGACGCGTTCACCGCGAAGGTCCAGCGTGCGCGCGACGCGGCGAACGCGACCTCGCTCGTCCCTCTCGAGATCGCGGCCGACTGGGACAAGCGGCGATTCAAGCCGTCCGCCGACATGGTGGTGCTGCGCGCCGCGGCGGAGGTGCCGCCCGAGAGCTGGGTCCGGCTCGAGGTCGACGGCCGGGTGCCGTCGGCCGCCGGGCTCGCGGTGTCCGGACGTCCGCAGAACTACACCGTCCAGGTCGAACCGGCGTTCTTCGTCTACCGCGTCTATTGCCAGAGCGCGTGCGATCCGGACAACGCCAACCCGGTCGAGTTCCGCGGTCCGGTGAAGGCGGCGGCGTTCGCTGCGGCGCTCGGCGCCACCGATGTCACGGATCCGCGCCGCGAGCGCGCGCTCACCAAGGCCAGGCCGCGGCAGCGGGAAAGCTGGGAGCTGGACGAGTCGAGCGAGCTTTCGCTGGAGGACGCCGGCTTTCCGGCGCAGCCTCCGGCATCGACGCTGCTGCTGACCCTCCCGGCGGACCTGAAATCGAGCGACGGGCAAACGCTCGGGTACACCTGGGCGGGGCTGGTCGAAACCTGGCATCAGCGCGCCTTTACCAGCTTCGGCGACGGCCACGGCGTCTGGGAGCACGGCGGTGGCCCGCAGCTGCCGTTCTACGCCCGCAACTTCCAGAACGTGCTGCAGTGGGCGGCGCGAATCGAGCCATCGCAGCTGATGCCGACGCTGATGGATCTCCAGTCGTCGAGCTTCCGCGTCACGCCGCCGGCGCCGGGCACGCCGCGCCGGCTGTCCGTCACCCCGGACCGGATTCAATCACACGGCCTCGACCTGTCACGCGTGTTGAGCCCGTCGGGGCACGGACTGGTGTGGACCGCCGTCCAGGAAGGGACACCGATCGATCGCGCGCGCGCGGCGCGGACCCGCGACAACCGGCCGCTGGTGCGCGCCAGCCTGGTGCAGGTCACCAACCTGGGGATCAGCGTCAAGGACAGCCCGCAGAACACCTTGATCTGGGTGACGCGCCTGAACGATGCGGCGCCGGTGCCCGGCGCGCGGGTGTCGATCGTGACGACCGGCGGACAGGTGGCGTGGACCGGTACCACCGGGGCGGACGGCACGGCGCTCGCCCCGCAGACGCGGCTGCGCAACCCGCGCGACTGGTCGCAGCTCGCCTTCGTGGTGACGGCGGAGAAGGATGGCGACGTCGCCTACACGGCGAGCGACTGGCACGACGGGATCCTGCCCTGGGAGTTCGGATCCCCCTTCGATCTGGACGAAGCGGACCCGCTCCTGCGCGGCACCGTCTTCACCGATCGCGGCGTCTACAAGCCGGGCGAAGAGGTGCACTTCAAGGCCATCCTGCGGAGCAACGCGCCGGGCGGCATCCGCCTGCTGCCCGAGGGCACGGCCGTGTTCGTCGCGGTGCGCGACGCGCGCGACAAGGTGATCGACGAACGGACGGTCCCTTTGACCGGCTGGAGCACGGCGGAATGGACGATGACGGTGCCGGCGGACGGGTCGCTCGGCAGCTACTCGGTGCGGGCGATTCTCGATCGCGATCGCGTCAAGAAGGACCCGGCGCAGCCGCCGTCCGAAGAAGGGGAGTTCGATCACCGGGAGTGGAAGCAGACGGTCTCCGGCGGCTTCCTCGTCGCCGCATACCGCCGGCCCGACTTCCGCGTCGACGTCACCCTCGCCGGCCAGTCGCGCATCGCCGGCGATCCGTTGAACGCCGTCGTCGCCGCGCGGTACCTGTTCGGCGCGCCGATGATGAACCGGCCCACGCTGTGGCGGTTCACGCGCGCGCCGGTGTTCTCGGCCCCGTCGACCATCGAGGAGGCGTTTCCGAGCGAGCGGTGGACGTTCGTGGGGTGGAGCGCCTCGGAGATTCCGCGCGGCCGTGCGGAGACGGCCTCGGACACCGGGACGCTCGCCGGCAACGGGCAGCTCGCGCTGACGCTGCAGACCGATCTCAAGGCTGGCGTGCCATACAGCTACACGCTCGAGGGAGACGTCGAAGACGTCTCGCGCCAGCACATCGCCAACCGCGCCAGCCTGGTGGTGCATCCGGCGCCGTGGTACATCGGCATCCGCAAGATCCCGCTGTTCAACGAACAGCGGAACGGACTCGAGACCCAGCTCGTTGCCGTGGGGCTGGATGGCAAGCCCGTCGCGGGCGTGCCGATCGCGGTGAAGCTGACGCAGATTCAGTGGCAGAGCGTGCGGCGCGCCGAAGGGAGCGGCTTCTACGGCTGGGAGACGCAGCGCGTCGAGCTTCCCGCAGGTTCGTGGACGATGACCTCCGCGGCCGACCCCGTCCCGCTGCGCGTCGAGCTTCCCGGTGGCGGCTACTTCGTGCTCGAGGCGCGCGCCGGCGACACCGACGGCCGTCACGCGGTGACGCGCGAGGCGTTCTATTCGCTCGGCCGCGGCTACACGGCGTGGCAGCGCTACGATCACAATCGCATCGATCTCGTCGCCGATCGCAGCCGCTACAGGCCGGGAGACACCGCGCGGATCATGATCCAGTCGCCGTGGGAACGGGCGAGCGCGCTGGTGACGACCGAGCGCGAGGGGGTGCGCTCGCACCGGCAGTTCACCCTGACGTCGACGCAGGAGTCGATCGACGTGCCGATCGGAGAGGGGGACATTCCGAACGTGTATGTCTCGGTCCTCCTCGTGAAGGGCCGCAGCGTCCCCGCCGGCGGCGCGGCGGCGACGCAGGCGGAGCGTGCGTCGGACGCGAAGATCGACGATCCGTCCGATCCGGGCAAGCCGGCATTCAAGCTGGGGTACGTGCAGCTCGCGGTCGAAGACACGAGCAAGCGGCTCACCGTCGCGGTGGCGGCGAACCGCACCGAGTTCCGCCCGGCGAACAATGCGACCGTCACCATCGACGTGAAGGATCGCGACGGACGCGGCACGGCGAGCGAAGTGACGCTCTGGGCGGTGGACTACGGCGTTCTGTCGCTGACCGCCTATCGCACGCCCGACGTGCTCGGGTCGGTCTACGTGCACAAGGCCCTGCAGGTGCTCACCGAAGACGGGCGCCAGAAGATCATTTCGCGCCGCGTCATCACGCCCAAAGGGGATACGGACGGGGGTGGCGGCGGCGACGCGCTCGCTGCCGATGCGCGCCAGGATTTCCGCGTGCTCGCGTTCTGGGTCGGGTCGATCACCACGAATGCGAGCGGGCGCGCCAGCGTGGAGGTCAAGCTGCCGGAATCGCTCACCACCTACCGCATCATGGCCGTGGCGGGGGACCGCGGTTCGCGCTTCGGGTTCGGCGACAGCGAGATTCGCATCAACAAGCCGGTCACGTTGAAGGCCGCCTTTCCGCGATTCCTCGCGGTCGGCGACAAGGCCTCGTTCGGCGCCGTCGTGACGAGCCAGCTGACGGCTGCCGGCCCGGCCACGGTCACCGTCGAGAGCCTCGATCCGCAGGTGCTGCAGTTCGCGGCCGCCGGTCCGCAGACCATCGAGGTGCCGGCGGGAGGCTCGGTCGAGGCGCGCTTCGAGGCGGCGGGCCGCGCCATCGGCCGCGCGCGCGTGCGGATGACCGTCCGGCTGAATGGCGAGACCGACGCGTTTCAGGACGTGATCCCGGTCGAGATCCTCGTCTCGCCGGAAACGGTGTCGGCCATCGGCGAAGCGGGTGAGGCGTCGCCGACCGCGTCCGAGGTGCTGCGGCCTCCCGCCGGCATCGTGCCGACGTTCGGCGGCCTGCAGATCGATCTCGCGTCCACCGCGCTCGTCGGCCTCGGCGAAGGGGCGCGCTACCTGGTCGAGTATCCCTATGGATGCGCCGAGCAGCGCGGCTCCCGGACGCTCGCGCTGCTGCTCTCGGCGGATCTCGGCGGCGCGTTCAAGCTGCCGGGCATCGACGCCGCGCAGCTGCGGCCGACCGTGCAGTCGGCGCTTCGCGAGCTGGAGCGGTTCCAGTGCGACAACGGCGGATTCGCCTACTGGCCGGGCGCGTGCTGGAGCACGTCGCCGTACCTCACCGCGTATCTGCTGCACGTGTTCAAAGTGGCCGGCGATCTCAAGTACACCGTGGACGCGCGCGTGCGCGAGCGGGCGTACGCCTACCTCGAGGGAGAGCTGGCGCAGAAGCCGCCGGTCAACGAGAGCTGGTGGCCCTCCTACACCGCGTGGCAGACGTTCGCGGTGAAGGTGCTGGTCGAAGGCGGCCGAAACCAGGATGCCAACCTCACGCGCCTTTACGGCTACCGGGAGCGGATGCCGGTGTTCGCGCTCGCCTACCTGAACGACGCGCTCGTCGCGGCCGGCGAAGGGACGGGCCTCCGCTCCGCGGATCTGCGGCGCCGCATCGGCAACGCGATCCTGCCGGAGGCTGCCACCGCACACGTCGAGGAGCTGAACGATCCATATCTGCTCTGGTTCTGGAACTCGAACGTGCGCTCGACGGCGATCGCGCTGCGCTCGCTGGTGGGGGCCGATGTGCCGGACGCGCCGTACCGGGGGCTGGTGAACTGGCTGCTGCGCGCGCGCAAGGACGGGCGCTGGGGCAACACGCAGGAGAACGCCATCGCGCTCGAGGCGCTCGTCGCCTACTACCGCCGCTTCGAGGCGGCGGCGCCCGACTTCACTGCGGCCGTGCGGCTCGGATCCGCTGCGCTGGCCACGGCGCAGTTCCAGGGACGGTCGGCCGAATCCCGTGCGACGGAGATACCGATGGCCAGGCTGCTCGCCGGCGCACCCGCGGGCGCCGAGCAGCCGCTGACGTTCACGCGCACCGGCACGGGAACCTTGTTCTACTCCGCGCGGCTCCGCTACGCCGTCGACCGGCTGTTCCAGCAGGGACTGGATCAGGGCATCCGCATCGAACGGAGCTACGCACCTTACGTCGAGAAGGGCACGCGGCCGGCGTCCACCGCCTACCAAGCGGGGGACCTGGTGCGCATCACGCTGACGCTCAACCTGACGAAGGAGCGCCGGTTCGTCGCGGTCACCGATCCGCTGCCCGCGGGATTCGAGCCGGTCGAATCTTGGTTCGCGACCTCCGCGCAGTCGCTCGCCCAGGCGCAGAACGAGGCGGCGCAGCCCGGCGACTGGACCGCCTGGTGGCAGCGCGGCGGCTTCGATCACGTCGAGCGCTTCGACGATCGCGTCCGGCTGTTCGCCACGCGGCTGAGCGAAGGGCGCCACGTGTTCAGCTACATCGCGCGCGCCACGACAGCCGGCACGTTCCGCACCGCGCCGAGCCACGCCGAGGAGATGTACGAGCCCGAGGTGTTCGGACGCACGGCGACCACGGTGATCGAAGTGAAGAAGTGATCCGTGTGACCGGGCTGCTGACGTACCTGCGGCGCCGAATCCGGTCGAAGTGGGTGACGGCCGCGACCGTGGCCGCGATCGGCACGGGTGTCTGGCTGCGTTGCGGGGCGCTGCCAGCCGGGCTGCTGGACGGCGTCGACACACCATCGACCGTCGTCGTCGACCGCCATGGCCGCGTGCTTTACGAGGCGTTGACCTCGTCCGGGTCGCGAGTCGATCCGCTTTCGGCGGACGCGCTGCCGGCGGTGCTGGTGGATGCGACCCTCGCCGCCGAAGATCGCCGGTTCTATTCGCATATCGGCGTCGATCCGGTGGCGATGCTGCGCGCGCTGCGGCAGAACCTCGCCGAGCGGCAGGTTGTCGAGGGGGGCTCGACGATCACCCAGCAGGCGGCGAAGCTGCTGCTGCAGCGCCGCGAAGGGGTGCGTCCGCGCGGCCTTCGCGCCAAGCTGCGCGAGCTGGTGATCGCGCTGCGGCTCGAGCATCGCCTCACCAAGCGCGAAATCCTCGCCCTCTACCTGAACCTCGCGTCCTATGGAAATCAGGCGGCCGGCGCGGGCCGGGCGAGTCAGATCTACTTCGGCGTCGACGCCTCGATGCTGACTCCGGCACAAGCCGGGTTCCTCGCGGCGCTGCCGCAGCGGCCGACGGCATTCAACCCCTGGCGGAACTTCGCGTCGGCGCGCCGGCGGCAGCAGACCGTGCTCCACCGCATGGCGGCGGCCGGGACGCTCAGCCCGGAACGTTTGATCGAAGCGCGCGAGGAACGGATCGCGCTGCGGCCGCGGCAGGCCACGTTCAACGCGCCGCACTTCGTGGAGATGGTCCGATCCGCCGCCGGGCCGGCCGCGACCCGCGTCCAGACCACGCTGGATCTCGATCTGCAGCGCGAGGTCGAGCGCATCGTCGAGCAGGCCCGGCCGGCGCTGCGGGCGCACGGCGCTGCCAATGCTGCTGTCATCGTGCTCGACAACGCCAGCGGCGAGTGGCTGGCGTGGGAGGGCTCCGGCAATTATGGCGATGTCGAAGGTGGTGGATCGATCAACGGTCCGCTGGTGCCGCGTCAACCCGGGTCGGCGCTGAAGCCGTTCACGTATGCGCTCGCGTTCGAGCACGGGTACGGACCGGCGTCCGTGCTCCCGGATCTGGCGACGCACTTTGCCACCGCGGAACCGGGCGTGCTCTACAGCCCGCGGAACTACGACGGCCGCTATCACGGCCCGATGCTGGCGCGGCGGGCGCTGGCCGGCTCGCAGAACGTGCCCGCGGTGGCGCTCGCCTCCGAGATGGGCGTGAGCGCGCTGCTGCGATTCCTGTCCCGGGCGGGACTGTCGACCTTCGATCGCGCGCCGGGTTACTACGGTCTCGGGTTGACGCTGGGCAACGCCGAGGTGAGGCTGGACGAGCTGGTCGCCGCCTACGCCTCGTTTGCACGCGGCGGCGTATGGACGCGGCCGGCGTTTCTCCGTGAGGAGGGCTCGCGGCGGACCGGGGAGACGGAGGCTGAACGCAGCTCAGGCCGTCAGTCTGGAGATCAGCGGACGCTCGTCTCACCCGAGACGGCGTTCCTGATTACCGATATCCTGAGCGACCCGCGCGCGCGGGAGGACGCCTTCGGGCGCGGAAGCGACCTCGATTTTCCGTTCGCCGTCGCCGCGAAGACGGGGACCTCGCAGGCGTATCACGACAACTGGACGATCGGCTACACCAGGGACGTCACCATCGGCGTGTGGGTCGGCAACTTCGATCGGACGCCGCTGCGCAATTCGTCGGGCGTCACGGGAGCGGGGCCGATCTTTCACCAGGTCATGCTGGCGGCGGCGAAGGGGCGCGAGTCGGCCACGGCTCACGCCATCCTTCCGGCGCCGCAGGGACTCGAGCGGACGAACATCTGCATGCTTTCCGGTCAGCGCGCGAATGCCTGGTGTCCGTCCCGGTCGGCCGAATGGAGCGTCAAGGGCTCCGACCCGGTGCCGTGCTCGTGGCATCACGCGAGCGACGGCGAGCTTCTGACCATCTACCCGCCCGAGTACCGCGCCTGGGCCTCCGCCTCCCCGCGCGCCTCGGCGGACGGATCCGGCGCGTTCCGCGCCCGGGTGGACGGCGGTACCGACGCTCCCGCCGCCGCCACCAGACGGATCGCGGCCCTGCAGATCGCCAATCCGCCCGCCGGAGCGATTTACAGCATCGATCCGACCCTGCGGCGGGAGTTCCAGGCGCTCCCGCTGCGCGCCACCACCGAGCGGCCGACGACCGTGACGTGGCTCGTCGATGGTGCGATGATCGGAACGTCCTCGTCGGAGCGGGCACTCGCGTGGCCGCTTGCCGTGGGGACGCATCAGATTGAGGTCCGCGACGCCGACGGCAGGCGTGCCCGCGCCTCCGTCGTCGTGAAGTAGATCGCCCGTCATGATTCAGATTCAGACCGTGGACTCCCCGATCGGCCCGCTGACCGCCGCGGAGCGCGCCGGCCGCGTCTGCCTCCTGCACTTCGGGCCGGACGGCCCCGAAATCGACCGCACGTTCGAGCGCTGGTATCCCGGCGAGCTCCGTTCGCGGCAGCCGCTTTCCACGGCGGCCGTTCTGCGGCGCTATTTCGAGGGGGACCTGGGCGTGCTGGACGGCGTGCCCGTCGAGCTGAACGGGACATCCTTCCAGAAGCAGGTCTGGCAGGCGCTTCGGCGGATCCCGGCCGGCACCAGCATCTCTTATGCGGAGCTGGCGCGGCGGATCGGCAGCGTCACCGCCGTCCGCGCGGTAGGCGCCGCCAATGGCGCGAACCCCGTTGCCGTCATCGTGCCCTGTCACCGGGTCATCGGTTCGGACGGCAGCCTGACCGGCTACGGCGGCGGTCTCGAGCGCAAGCAGTGGCTGCTGCAGCACGAGGGCCTCATCCGGCCGAAACTCTTCTGACCGCGCCACGGCAGAGCCGTCGTTGGCGAGTAGCTTGCTCTCCTGCGTCAGGAGTAAGGAGGCGAGCCGATGGGCATTCTGTCCTGGATAGTCTTTGGGTTGGTCGTGGGGATAATTGCGAAGCTCGTGACACCGGGCCGCGACCCCGGCGGCTTCATCGTGACGATGCTGCTGGGCATCGCCGGCGCTCTGCTCGGCGGGTTCATCGGCCGCGCGATGGGGTTCTACGGCCCGAACGAGTCAGCCGGCTGGCTGATGTCGATCGCCGGCGCGATCCTGCTGCTGGTGATCTACCGGCTGGTCGCCCGCCGCAGAACGATCTGACCCGCGGTCACGCCGAGGGACTGGCAGTCGCCGCCGAGCGCACCGCGCCGATGAGATCGTCCGCCGTGAACGGGCGGAGGATCTCGACCCGGCCGTCCGCCGCGGCGGCGCGCCGGTCCCGAACGCAGACGGTTTGAATGTCCGGACAGTCGCGCCGCAGCTGCCGCTCGAGGGCGGCGGCGGAGTCCGCATGGGTCCTCTCGTCGACGACCAGCACGTCGAACCTCCGCCCGCCGGCGCACGCGAGCAGCGCATGGCCGCCGTGCGCGACGGCCGTCACCTGCCATCCCGCCTTGCGCAGGACGTGAGACGCCACGGCACGCAGGTCGCCATCCAGACTGACGAACAGAACCGAAGACATTGCGGTGTGTCGAACCTGACCGCAAGCGCGGTGCCGCCGCGTTTCCTCGAAGATCCGCCGGCGCGCGCGCCGCGGCGTTGCGATTCTGGCAGCGCGATGACGAAAAGCGCGGATGAACTTTGAAATTTTCTGTGTATCATCATCAACGAAGTGAGCAGCCCCACGACCCGCTCGCGTACCTGGCAAGCGGGTGAAATCTTCACCGTCAGCGACGCCACCGAGCTCTACGAGCTGGATCGCTGGGGGAAGGGCTACTTCTCGATCTCGAGCGACGGCCACGTCCTCGTCCATCCGACCAAGGACCGCGCCCGCGCCATCGACCTGAAGCAGCTCACCGACCACCTCCAGCTTCGCGGCATCGGCTTGCCGGTGCTGATCCGGTTCCGCGACATCCTGCGGCACCGCCTCGGGGACATCCACAACGCCTTCAGGGCGGCCATCAACCAGCACTCCTACGAGGGGCGCTACGTCTGCGTCTACCCGATCAAGGTCAACCAGCAGCGCCAGGTCGTCGAAGAGGTGCTGGAGTTCGGCCGCGAGTACGGATTCGGCCTCGAGGCAGGCTCGAAGCCGGAGCTGCTCGCGGTGATGGCGCAGGCGCACAACAACACCCCCATCATCTGCAACGGCTTCAAGGACGCCGAATACATCGAGATGGCGATGCTGGCCCAGAAGGTGGGCCGCAACATCATCCCGGTGGTCGAGAAGTACACCGAGCTCGGCCTGATCCTGAAGTACGCGGAGCGCGTCGGCGTCCGCCCCCAGATCGGCATGCGCGTGAAGCTCGCCGCCCGCGGCAGCGGCCGCTGGCAGGGGTCAGGGGGCTACCGCTCGAAATTCGGCCTGACGGTCGCGGAGGTGCTCCGCGGCCTCGAGGAGCTCAAGAGCCACGGAATGCAGGACTGCTTCAAGCTCCTGCACTTCCACCTCGGAAGCCAGATCCCCAACATCCGCATCGTCAAGGGGGCGCTGAACGAGGCGGCCCGCATCTATACCGAGCTGGTGAAGGCCGGCGCCGGGCTGGAATATCTGGACGTGGGCGGCGGCCTCGGCGTGGACTACGACGGGTCGCAGACGAACTTCGAGTCGAGCGTCAACTACACCCTCGAGGAATACGCCAACGACGTCGTCTATCACATCCAGACGGTGTGTGACGACGCCGGCGTCAAGCACCCGACGATCGTTTCCGAGAGCGGGCGGGCGATCGTCGCCTACCACAGCGTGCTGATCTTCAACGTCCTCGGCGTCTCGGCGTTCGGCGAGGAGAAGATCCCCGAGCACATCTCCCCGGACGAGGCCGAGCAGCCGGTCATCGATCTGCTCGAGACGTTCCAGGGGCTGTCGGTGCGCAACGCCCTCGAAAGCTACCACGACGCGCAGCAGGCGCTCGACATGGCGATGAACCTGTTCACCGGCGGCTACCTGCCGCTCGAGCAGCGCTGCCAGGCCGAGAACCTCTACTGGGCCATCCTGGTCAAGTTGAAGAAGCTGGTCGCGCAGATGGACGACGTCCCCGAGGATCTCCAGGCGCTGGACGACGCCATGGCGGACACCTATTTCTGCAACTTCTCGCTGTTCCAGTCGATTCCCGACAGCTGGGCGATCAAGCAGCTCTTCCCGGTGATGCCGATTCACAACCTGAATCGCCCCCCCAGCCACCACGCCGTGCTGGGGGACATCACCTGCGATTCGGACGGCAAGATCGACTCGTTCATCGACCGCCGCGACGTGAAGAAGACGCTGCCGCTGCACACCGTGAACGGCGAGCCCTACTATCTCGGCGTGTTCCTGGTGGGCGCGTACCAGGAGATCCTGGGGGACCTCCACAACCTGTTCGGCGATACGCACGCCGTGCACGTCAGCCTGGACGACGCCGGCAACGTCGTGCTCGACGCCGTCATCAAGGGAGACACCGTCCGCGAAGTCCTCGACTACGTCGAGTTCGACGCGGAGGTGCTCGTCCGCAAGCTGCGGCACGACGTGGAGGTCGCCGTCCGCGAGGGGCGCGTGACCTACGAAGAGTCCGGACGCCTACTCGAGTTCTACGAGGAAGGCCTCCAGGGCTATACCTACCTCGAAGAGCCGCGCGAGAAGTAGCGCTTCGCGTTCGCCGCGGCTTTCTTGATCGCCGCCTTCTTCAGCAGCGCCATCACCGCCTTGGCCGGGAGCCTTCTCGCCGCCGCTTCGTCCTTGTTCACGACCAGGACCGTCGTCGAGCCGAACGACGTGTTGCCCGCCGCGTCGCGGCAGGCCACCTTGAGCGTGTAGCTGTAATCCTTCTCGGCGCGCACGCTGGCGGTGAACGTGCCGGTGACGACGCCGTCGCTGGCGACGCCGCCGTTGACCACCACGGACTTCAGCGCGCACTGCGGCAGCGCATCGACGTCGTCTGTCGCGTCCACCATCACGTTCACGTTGACCATCTTGCCGTTCGGCGGCCAGATCGTCCCAGGCGTCGCGACGATGCTCTGGATTACGGGCGCCTTCGTGTCAGGGGGCACGACCACTGCCACCGCGCCGGACGACTGGTTTCCGGCCGTGTCGCGGCAGGTCACCGTCAGCGTATAGGTGCGGCCGCCGACGGCGCGGACCTTCGCGGTCAGCGGGCCCGTGATGCCGAAGTCCCCCGTGCTGGACGGAACGACCGAGATCCCGGACAGGGCGCATGAGGGAGACGCGTCAACGTTATCGGTCGCCGTCACGCTCACCGTGACCGCCACACCGGCGCCGTTCGGCGGCCAGATCGTGGACGGGTTCGCCGACAGGCTCGTGATGACGGGGGCGCTGGTGTCGGGCGGCACGGCCACGTCCACCGTGCCGGTGGCTGCGTTGCCCGCCGCGTCGCTGCACGACACCGCGAAGGTATACGTGGCGCCGCCGCGCGCCCGCACCCAGCCGGTCAGCGGTCCGACGACGCTGAAGTCGGTGGCCGGCGCGCCATGGCCGTCGATCCCGGTCACGGCGCACACCGGCGAGGGATCGCGGTCGTCAGTGACGGTTGGCGAGATCGCCACGGTCACCATCCGGTTGTCCGGCGGCTCGATCGTCGACGGCGAGGCGGAGAGCGCTGCGATCACCGGCGCCGTGGTGTCGCTGGTCTGGACGCGGGTCAGGCGGAACACGCGGGGCTGTCCGTTCAGGCGTCCGAGGCCGGCGATGCTGCCGCCGGCGTTCACCGCGAACGCCTGATCGAGCTGCCAGCCGGAGCCGGGGGCGATGAGCGTGTTGAGATCCGCCGAGCCGTCGGCGGTATTCACGAACGCGTGGGCCGCGCCGTCCTCGAGCGAGAGAAACCAGCCGACGGCGACGCCGGCGGCGACTGCCTCGACGGTGCTCTGCGCGGAGGCGGGGAACGCGTCGACGTTGACCGCGGATCCGGAATCGAACACGAACGCGCGGAAGGTTCCGCCGGTGGTCGAGGTCCCGCCGACGCGGCCGGACGCATCGATGGCGCACGCCATGCCGGTGCCGGCAGCGCCGTCCAGCGGGGTGATGTCGGTCACGGAGTTGTCGGCTTCGATCCGGAACGGGTGCTGCTGGCCGACGGCGTTGGCGCCGTAGCCGGCGACCTGTCCCGCGGCGTTCACGCCGCAGGCGATTGCGGCGCCGCCGAGTGTCGGCAGCGCGACCGCCGGCAGTCCGGGAGCCGAGCGGAACCCGAGCGGCCCGTCTGCCGAGTCAGCCTGCCCGATGACGTTGCCGTTGTTGTCGATGGCGCGGCCGAGCGTCATCGTGCCGCCGGGGAGCGGATCGATGAACGTCGCGCCGGGGCCTTCGACGTAGCGGAAGGCGCGGAACGACGTCCCGTTGTAGTGATAGCCGACCAGGTCACCGTTGTCGTTGATGCCCATGGCCTGGCTGTAGAAGCTGCTCACGCCGGGGACGTACTGCCATCCCGTCTCGGCGGTGTAGCGGACCGCGCGAGGATAGCCCGAGGGACCGGTCACGTAACCGGAAAGCTGCCCCGAGGCATTCATTCCGGTCACGGTCGGCGCCTGGCCATCCAACTGCCCCAGGTCCTCCACCGTGTAGAGGGCCGCGTCAGCACGCAACGCTTCCCGGACCGGCAGGGCGACCAACAGGGCTCCGAACGCCGCGGCAAAAATGTGTCGCGTCATGACACGACCTCCGGCTCCTGGCAGAGCAATGCCGGTGCCCGGCTGAGCCAAAATGGGAACTTCTTGCCCATGAGGTACTTAGGGGGTGTGCGCGAGTGTGCTGGGGTGTGCGGGATTGTGGCTGGCGTCACAAAACGGACCGCACAGCGACGAACTTCGTATGACTCTTTGGACAGGCTTGGAGGCTATCCGGAGGGGCTCATTCGGTGCGCAGCACGATCAGCGGATCCACCCGGGTGGCGCGCCGGGCCGGCAGATAGCAGGCGATCGCGGCGGTCACGATCAGCAGTCCGGCCGCCGCGGCGAGCGTCGCCGGATCGCCCGGCTTCACCTCGTAGAGCAGCGACGCCATTGCACGCGTCACCCAGACCGCGCCGCCGACGCCGAGCGCGACGCCGATGAGCGCGTGGCGCATCCCGTCCACGACGACCATGCGGCGCACCTCCGAGGGACGCGCGCCGAGCGCCATCCGGATCCCCATCTCGCGGGCGCGCAGGTTCACGGTGTAAGACATCACCCCGAACACACCGACCGCCGCCATGAGGACGGCGACGGCGGCGAACAGCGTCAGCAGCCGCATCGACGCGCGCGCCGGCGCCAGTGACGTGTTCACGATGTCGGTCATGGCTTGCAGCGCGGTGATCGCGAGGCGTGGATCCGCCGTGCGGACGATCTGCCGCGCGGCAGGGGCCAGCGCCGCCGGGTCGCCTGACGTCCGTACGGCAAACGTGAAGCTGCGCCACCACGGCATCAGCGTGTTCAAGCCGTACACCGCGTCGGTCAGCGGACTGCCGAGCCCGGCCAGCTTCACGTCCTTCACGATCCCGACGATCGTTGCCCGTTCGAACAGCTTGTTGTCCGGCGCGCCCATGTAGATCTCGGCGCCGATTGGATCTCCCGCGTCCGGCCCCCAGAAGCGTCTGGCGACCGACTCGCTGATGACGACCGACGGCGTTCCCGTCAGCCCGTCCGACTCGGTGAGCAGGCGGCCGCGCAGCAGCGGAATCTGCATCGCCTTGAAGTAGCCGGGCGTGATCACGCGATAAGGAACGCCGGGCGGGGTCGTGCCGGCGGGCCACGGGCGCGCGAGGATGTTGAGCCACGCCCCCGTGCCGCGGCCCGCGATCGGCGCGTTGCTGCCGGCGGCCGCGTCGATCACGCCGGGCAGCGTCTTCAGCCGTTCGACCACGGCGTTGACGAACGCGATGCGCGCCGGCGCCTGCGCGTACGACGGACCTTCCATGCGCACCTGGAACGTCAGCAGCCGGTCGGTCGAGAAACCGGGATCGACGCGCTGCATCAGCGCGAAGCTGCGGATGAGAAGTCCGGCGCCCGCGAGGAGGACCAGCGCGAGCGCGAGTTCGGCGGCGACGAGGACCGCGCGCAGCGGTCCGCGTCCGGTCGCCGTGCGCGGATCCTCCCGCAGCGCCGACGCCGGAGCCTTGCGCGCGAGCTGCACGGCCGGCGTGATGCCGAAGACGAGCCCGGTGGCGACGGAGACGACGACCGTGAAGAGGAGCACGCGCAGGTCGATTGATGCTTCGGCGATGCGCGGGATGCCGGCGGGCAGCCAGGCGACGAGCGCGTCGAGGAATACCGAGCCGATCGCGATGCCCGCGGCGCCGCCGGCGAGGCCGAGCACCAGGCTCTCCACGAGCAGCTGCCGGATCACGCGCCCGCGATCGGCGCCGATCGCCTGACGGATCGCGATCTCGCGTCCGCGGCCGGCCGCCTTGGCGAGCAGCAGGTTCGCCAGGTTCGCGCAGGCGATGAGCAGCACGCAGCCCACGCTCGCCATCAGCACCCAGAGCAGCTGCGTCACGTCGCTGACCAGCGCCTCGGAGAGCGGCGTGGCCTCGAGCACGACGCCGCCGTTGGCCTGCGGAAAGGCGGACCGCAGCCCCGCCATGATGGTGTCGAGCTCCGCGCGCGCCGCGCCCGCCGTCGCGCCCGGCGCGAGCCGCCCGAGAATGGTGAGGTAGTACTCGGTGCGCGACGCGCGCTGCGGCGGCGTCAGCAGTTCCGGGGCCCAGAAGTCCACGGTCGGGTCCGGGAACGCAAAGGCCGCCGGCATCACGCCGATCACCGTCACGGGAACTCCCCCCAGCGTCAGCGCCTGCCCGAGCGCGTCCTTGCTGCCGGCGAACAGCCGCTGCCAGAGACGATGGCTGATCACCGCCACGCGAGGCGATCCGGCGGTCTGATCGGCGCCGGTGAAGATGCGTCCGATCGCCGGTTGCACGCCGGTGACCTCGAGGACGCTGCCGCTGCTGACGATACCCTGCAGCCGTTCCGGATCGCCGCGGCCCGTCAGCGTGACGGTCGCGCCAGAGCAGCCGGCCATCGGCTGCAGCAGCCGTGACGCGCGCTGCACGTCGAAGAAGTTGCCTGGCGACAGGGACCCCAGTTGCGTGCGGTCCGACATCGACGCGTGCTGCACGACCAACAGCCGGTCCGGATCCGCTAGCGGCAGCGGACGGAGCAGGACGCCGTTGATGATGCTGAAGATCGCCGTGTTGGCGCCGATGCCGAGCGCGATCGTGAGCAGCGCCACGCCGCTGACGCCCGGCGTGCGGACCAACAGGCGCAGGCTGTAGCGGACGTCGCGCGCGAGATGGGACGGCATGAATCCGGCCGTTCGTGGGGAGCGCTCCGACCAGGCCAGGCGCGCCAGCGCGCGCCACTCGCTGAGCCAGTACCGCGCGAGCGCGACGCTGCCGGCGGCGCGCGCATCCGCCGCGAGCCGCGCCGCGGTCTCGGCCATGTCGTCCGCGTGCCGCGCGGCGACGCCGGGCAGCAGGAGACGGACGAGGAGCCGATAGACGCGGATCATGCCTTTCTCGGCAGCAGGCGCTTGTCGCGCGCCATCGCCACGGCGCGCGCCATCCGTTCGGCCTCTTCGCGCGCGGCGCGGCGCCCCTCCCGCGTGAGCCGGTAGCATCGCCGCGGCGCGCCGCCGGTCCCGGCGGGCGCTTCGACCTCCTGAATCAGCCGCGCCTCGAGCAGCCGCTTGATTGCCGCGTACAACGTGCTGGCGGTCAGGCGCACTTCTCCCTGCGTCCGTGCGGCGACGTCCTGGATGACGGCGTAGCCGTGACGGTCCGCGTCGGCGAGCGACAGCAGAATCTGGAAAACCGGAGTGGTGAGGGGAGAGGGAAGGCCTGCCATGGCGAAGTATACCGTTAGACGGTATACTTCGCCCCCGGGTTTACGCGCCGTCTATTTCTTCAGCATCGCGTCCCGCTTCGCCTTGAACTCGTTGCCCGGCTTCCACTCCGGCAGCCGATCGGCGTTGGCGACGCGGTAGCCCACCGCCATCAGGAGCTGCGCGTCTTCGGCGGCGCCGCTGAGATCCCAGTCCGGCTTCACTTCATCCGATGGCGCGTGATAGTCCTTTTCGGTGTACTCGTCGCGCTTCTTTCGCCCCCACTCCGCCGACTTGCCGATGTACTCGACGCCCGAGTCGGGGTCGAGCGCCGGCACGCCCTGCTTGGCGAAGTTGAAGTGGTCGGAGCGGTAGTAGAAGCCTTTCTCCGGCTCCGGATCCGGCGTGATCGTCCGCCCCTGTTCCTGTGCCGCCTGCCGGAGATAGTCGTCCAGATCCGAGTTGCCGAGGCCGATCACCGAGATGTCCCTGGTCCGGCCCCACTGATTGATGCCGTCGATGTTGATTGCCGCGGCGGTTCTGGCCAGCGGATACAGCGGGTTGAGCGAGTAGTACTCCGATCCGAGCAGCCCCTTCTCCTCCGCGGTCACCATCAGGAAGAGGATCGATCGCTTCGGCTGCGGCTGCGCGCTCTTCAGCGCCCTGGCGATCTCGAGCACGGTCGCTACGCCGGTGGCGTTGTCCAGCGCGCCGTTATAGATGTTGTCGCCGTCCACCGGCGCGCCGACGCCGAGATGATCCCAGTGCGAGGTGTAGACCACGTACTCGTCCTTCAGAGCGGGATCGCTGCCCTCCAGCCTGGCGACCACGTTGCGCGAGTCGATCGTGCGCAGCTTGTTCGCGACCGCCATCGACGCCTTCACGCCGAGCGGCACGGGCTTGAACCCGCGGGTGATCGCCTGCTGCTTCAGCGCGTCGAAATCCTGTCCGCCCAGCGCGAAGAGCTTCTTCGCCGCATCCAGCGTGATCCAGCCCTCGATGCTCGCCCGGCTCATGTTCTTGTCGGGAGCGATGAGGTCGAACCGCTCGTTCAGATTTCCCTGCACGACGCTGAATGGATACCCGGCGGGTTCGGTCTCGTGCACGATGAGGATTGCCGCCGCGCCCCTGCGCGCCCCCTGCTCGAACTTGTAGGTCCAGCGTCCGTAGTAGGTCATCGCCTTGCCGCCGAAGGTCTTCGGGTCGAGCGCCGAGGCGTTCGCCGGATCCGGCACCGCCGGGTCGTTCACCAGCACGACGATGGTCTTGCCCTTGACGTCGACGTCCTTGAAGTCGTTCCAGTTGTATTCCGGCGCCTCCACTCCATAACCGACGAAGATCACGTCGGAGTCGGCGACCGAGGCGGCAGGCGCGACATGTCTCGACCACGCGACCACATCGTCCTTCCATCTGAGCGTTGTCGTCTTGGCGCCCTTGACCAGGGTGAGCGGCTTCGTTTCGCTGCCGGTGATGCCGACGAGGGGCACTTTCTGGATGTACGTGCCGTCCGGGTTGCCCGGCGCGAGACCGAGCTGCTGGAACCGCATCTGCAGGTAGGCGACGGTGAGCTCTTCGCCGACGGTGCCGGGCGCGCGTCCCTGGAACTTGTCCGCCGAGAGGCGCGTGGTGGTTTCCAGCACGGCGGCCGGATCGATCCGGGGCAGCGACGACAGCGGCACGGATGGCGGCGGAAGCGTATTCGGCGCGGCGGCGGACTGGGTCTGCGGGGCGGCCGGTGGGGCGCCCGCCTGCGGGGCGGCCGGTGCGGGCTCGCGGCTGCATCCCGCCGCGAACACCGAGGAGAGCACGACGGTCAGCGTGACGCGGGAGAGAATGGACATCGCCTGATTGTATGGCAGCCTCGCGCTACAAACCCGGGCGCGTCGCGCTGGAGCGCGCGCTGTCGAAGCTCCGCCTGGCGTCGCGGCGGGACGCGCGGCTGCTGGTCCGCGGCGGCCGGGTGCAGGTGAACGGACGCACCGTGACGGATCCGCTCGCCGCGGTGTCCCCGGAGCGGGACGCGATCGAGGTCGATCGGCGTCGCGTCGTCGCACCGGCCTGGCGGACGATTGCGCTGCACAAGCCGCGGGGGTACGTCACGACGCGGCGCGATCCGGAGGGGCGTCCCACGGTGTTCGACCTGCTCGGGGCCGACGCGGCGGGTCTCGCGGCCGTCGGCCGCCTCGATCTCGCGTCCAGCGGTCTGCTGCTGCTCACGACCGATACGCAGCTCGCCGAGCGGCTCACGAATCCGGCGAGCGGGCTGGTGCGGCGCTACGTGGTCACCGTCCGGGGGGAGCTGGGGGACGAGCACTGTGCCGCGATGGTCCGCGGCCGCGGCGGCTTGAAGGCGGCGTCCGCCCGGGTCATCAAGCGCTCGCGGCGCGAGACCCACCTGATCGTCGAACTCACCGAGGGCAAGAACCGTGAAATACGACGGCTAATCGAGCATATGTACTCAGAATTTCAGTGCGAAAAACGGGGACAGTCCCCTTTTTCCGTCAGCCGGCTGCTGCGCGTGGCGTACGGGCCGATCGAGCTGGGGACCCTGCAGCCGGGACGCTGGCGCGAGGTCACGTCCGGCGAGGTTGCCCGGCTGTGAGCGGACGCTCGCTGTCGCCCATGCGCAGCCAGCGGTAGCCGTACGGCTCCAGATCGATCGTGTGGCGGCCGCGCCCGTCCGGTTCGCTGCGCTCCTGCGACAGCATGTTGATCAGCGGGCAGGCCGGCAGGCCGTCGGGCCGCACCCGCACCGTCGTCGGCGTGTCGCTGAAGTTGTGCAGCACCAGCGTGCAGCGGTGGTCCCACTCGTACTGCATGCCGAGGACGTGATCGGGCAGCCGCGGGATCAGCTTCCAGTTGCCCCAGCCGATCTCCGCGCATTCCTTGCGCGTGCGGATGACGCGCTCGGTCCAGTTCAGCAGCGAGTTCGGATCGCGGCGCTGGTCGGCGACGTTGACCTGCGTGTAGCCGAAGACCGGATCGTCGATGACCGGACGGATCGGCCGTCGCCCGGTGGTGAAGCCGCCGTGCCGCTGCGCCGACCACTGCATCGGCGTGCGCACCGAGTAGCGCTCCGGCAGGCTCAGATCGTCCCCCATGCCGATCTCGTCCCCGTAGCGGATCACCGGCGTCCCGGGCAGCGTGAAGAGCAGGCTGTTCGCCAGCTCGATGCGCCGCCGATCGTTGTTCAGCATCGGCGCCAGCCGCCGGCGGATGCCGCGGTCGTACAACAACATGTGCGGCTCGGGCGCGAACGCGGCGAAGCACGCCTCGCGCTGGCGCGCCGTGAGCCGGCCGAGATCGAGCTCGTCGTGGGCGCGCAGGAACACCCCCCACTGCGACGCGTGCGGACGCCGGTAGGTGTCGAGGAGCGCCTTGCGCAGCGGCCGCGCATCGCCGCAGGCCAGCGTATAGAAGATGCGCTGGTTGACCCAGAAGTTCAGCATCATCTGCAGCCGATCGCCGGCGTCGCCGAAGTACTGCATGCTCTGGTTCGGCGGCACGTTCGCTTCGGCGAGCATGATCGCGTCGCGCCGCCGCCACTGCAGGAAGTCGCGCATCTCGTGCAGCAGCTCGTAGTCGCGCGACGGACGCACGTGCGCCCCCTTGCGCTCGATGAGGAACGGCACCGCATCCATGCGGAACCCCGACACGCCGAGCTGCAGCCAGAATCCCATGATCCGCATGATCTCGTCCTTGACCGGCGGATGATGCGTGTTCAGGTCGGCCTGGAATTCGTAGAACCGGTGGAAGTAGTACTCGCGCGCCACCCGATCGCGCGTCCACGTCGCCTTCTGGACGCCGGGGAACACCATGCCCTTGTTCCAGTTGGGCGGCCGCCGCTTCGACCAGACGTAGTACTGCCGGTAGGGGGACGCCGGGTCGCGGCGCGCCGCCTTGAACCAGGGATGCTCGACGGAGGTGTGATTGACGACGAGATCGACGATCACCCGCAGCCCGAGCTGCCGCGCCCGGTTCATGAACTCGACGACGTCGCCGAACGTGCCGGTACGCGGATGGACGCCGTAGTAGTCCGACACATCGTAGCCGTCGTCGCGATTCGGCGAGCCGTAGAACGGCATCAGCCAGATGCACGTCACGCCCAGCCCGGCGAGATAGGCCAGCTTGTCGGTGAGGCCGACGAAGTCGCCGATGCCGTCGCCGTTCGAGTCGATGAACGTCTCGACGTTCAGGCAATAGACGATCGCGTTCTTGTACCAGAGGTCGTGTATCACGAGCGCCGAAACAGCAAGCCGGTTGCCACGTGGCCCGCGCCTCGACACATATCATCATAGGTATATGATGGCAGGCATGTCCGACCGCAGCACGACCGTCGATCTCCTGCAGGGGACGCTCGCCACGCTGATCCTCAAATCACTGAGCTGGGGGCCTTTGCACGGCTACGGCATCGCCCGCTGGATCGAGCAGGTGACCGAGGATGAGCTTCTCGTCGAAGAGGGCTCGCTGTACCCGGCGCTGCACCGGCTGCAGGCGCGCGAGCTGGTGTCGTCCCAGTGGACGACGTCGGATACCAACCGGCGTGTCCGGTTGTACACCCTGACCGAGCGCGGACGGCAGCAGCTCCGCGCCGAGCTGTCGCGCTGGGATCGCTTTTCCGTCGCGGTGACGCGGGCGCTGCAGGCGCGGCGTCCGTCCAAGGCGGTATGAGCACCTCCGGGCGCCCCGAGCGCGGCATCTGGCGCGACACCGGCGCCGACGCAGACGACGAGATCGCGTGTCACCTCGAGATGCACGAGCGCGATCTGATCGCCCGCGGACTTCCGCCGGATGCCGCCCGCGCGGAAGCGCGGCGCCGCTTCGGCAGCGTCGAGTCCATTACGCGGCAGGTCCGGTCGATCGACGACCAGGCGGCGCGGCAACAGAGGCGGACCGGCATGTGGACGGATTTCCGGCAGGACGCGGCCTACGCGCTGCGCGGGTTGCGGCGCGCGCCAGGCTTCACCGCGGTCGCCGTGCTGACGCTCGCGCTCGGCATCGGTGCCAACACGGCGATCTTCAGCGTGCTGAACATCGCGCTGCTTCGGCCGCTGCCCTACGCCGACGGCGATCGCCTCGTGTTCGTCTGGAACCAGCATCAGGGGAACACGGACAACCTCGGACCGGGCCGCATGCTCGACCTGCGGCGCCAGACGACGAGCTTCAGCGGCTTCGCCGGCATCAGCCACCTCAGTTACACGCTCACCGGCTGGGGAGATCCGGAGCGGATCGCGGCGTCGAGCGTATCGTCCAGTTTCTTCGACGTCCTCGGGGCGCGGCCGCTGCTCGGGGAGCCGTTTCACGCCGGCGCCGCCGATCCGGCGGCGGCCGTGCTGTCGCACGCGCTCTGGAAGCGGCGGTTCGGCGGGGACCGGGCGATCGTGGGGCGGACGATCGTGCTGAACGGCCGCCCTCGCGTGGTCGTCGCGGTGATGCGCCCCGATTTCTTCTGGCCGTCGATCACCGCGCGCGCGGGAGCGTCGCCCGGTCCGGAGCTGTGGGTGCCGGCCGGCGCGGGGGACATTCCGCGCAATGCCGTCGACGAAGATCGCGACATGACGGCGAGCCGCAACGCAGGCTATCTCCGCGCCGTGGCGCGGCTGAAGCCGGGGGTGACGCCGGCGCAGGCGAACGCTGAACTGGCGGCGGTCGGGGCGCGGATCTCGAGCGAGCATCCCGAGGACGGCGGCCGCACCGCGAAGCTGCGCACCATCCGCGAACAGTTCTTCGGTCCGGTCGAGCGCCCGCTCTTCGTGCTCGCGGGCGTGGTCACCCTGGTGCTGGCGATCGCGTGCGCCAACGTCGCCGGCCTGCTGCTCGGGCGCGGCGCGGCACGCCGCCGCGATCTCGCGCTGCGCCGCGCGCTGGGCGCGACTCGCGGACGCCTGGCCAGGCAGCTGCTCACCGAGGCGACGGTGCTCTCGTTCGCCGGCGCCGCCGCCGGTCTGGTGCTCGCGTGGTGGGCATCCGCGGCGCTCGCCGCGGCCGCTCCCGCGGACTTCATCGGCGATCAGCCGCTGCCGCTCGACGCGCGCGTGCTGGTGTTCGCGCTCGGCACTTCGATCGTCTGCGGCCTGGCGTTCGGGGCCGTTCCGGCACTGCAATTGTCGCGCGACGCGCTGTCGGGCGCGCTCAGCGAAGGCAGCGCGCGGGCATCCGGCACGCGCCGCGCCGGACGCGCGCGCGACGTGCTCGTCGCCGCCGAGATCGCGCTCGCCGTCGTCCTGCTCGTCGGCTCCGTCCTGTTCGTGCGCAGCTTCCTGCATTTGACCCGGGTGGACGTCGGGCTCGACACCCGCAACCTGCTCACATTCGACGTCACCCTCACCGGCGACCGCGCTGAGTACCAGGCCAGGCAGGTGCAGTTCTACGAGGCACTGCAGGCGCGGCTGACACGCGTGCCCGGCGTGCGCGCGGTCGGCGCCGCGGTGACGCTGCCGATCGGCGGCGACGACTTCGGCACCTCCTATCTGCCTGAGGGAGTGCCGGCGCCGGCTGCGGGCAGCGAGCCGCGCGCCGGGTACCAGGTCGTGACGCCGGGCTACTTCGCGGCGATGGGGATCCCGCTGAAGGCCGGACGGGATGTGCGCGCCACCGATACCCGGCAGGCCGAGCCCGTCGTGGTCATCAACGAGCAGCTCGCGCGCGCCGCCTGGCCCGGACAGGATCCGGTCGGCCGGCGCCTGCGGTTCTCGTCCGACACCGAGTGGGCGCGGGTCGTCGGCGTGGTGGGAGACATCCGGCACCTGGGTCCGTCCACGGAACCGCGTCCCGAGGTCTATCAGCCCGGCTCGCAGCGTTCTTTCCCGTTCATGGCGTTCGTGGTGCGGACGGAGACGGATCCGATGGCGATCGCGCCGTCGATCCGGCGCGCCGTCGCCGAGCTCGATCCGGCGCTGCCGCTCGGCGGATTGCGCACGATGGATCAGCACCTGCAGCGCTCGCTTTCGAAGCCGCGGTTCCTGTCGACGCTGGTCACCGGCTTCGGCGCGCTGGCGGTCGCCCTGGCGCTGATCGGGATCTACGCGATGATGGCGTGGTCGGTGAGCGAGCGGCGCCAGGAGTTCGCGATTCGCCTGGCCCTGGGCGCGCGTGGAACCGCGGTGATGGCGCTGGTGCTCCGGCAAGCGCTCGTGCTCGCCGCCATCGGCATTGCCGTCGGTCTGGTTGCGGCACGGGCCGCTGCCGCCGTCATCGGCGGAATGCTCTACGGCATTCAGCCGACCGATCCGTCCGCGTTCATGCTGACGGCCGCGGCCGTGGCCGCCGTCGCGCTGGCCGCGTGCTACGTTCCGGCGCGGCGCGCGCTGCGCGTGGATCCCGTCGGCCTGCTGCGATAGGCTCTCCGGTGTGCTGCGTGCGTTGTCGGCGCTGAGCCTCGCCGCGATGGTGGCCGGCGTGATCGGGCTCGCCGTCTACGACGCACTGATTGCGTCGCGCTGGCCGCTGCGCCTGCTGCAGGCGGCGCTGATGGCGGTGATGATCGCGGCCTTCTTCTGGTTTCGCCGCCGCGCCGGGTCCGATCCCGCAGGTCCCGTCACCACGGGGCCGTACGCCTATCTGCGTCATCCCATCTACGCCGCGCTGATCCATTTCATCTGGCTCGGCGCAATGGATCACTTCTCGTGGCCGGTGCTGGGATGGGCGGAGACGGTGACGGCCGGGGCCTTCACCCGGATGCACATCGAAGACCGCCTGCTGCTCCAGGCCTATCCCGAGTACCGCGCCTACAAGAAGCGGGTGAAGAAGCTGATCCCGTTCGTCTATTGAGTTCAGAGCAGGCAGATGAATTCGCCGAGGATCATCGCCGTCGCGCCCCACACCTGATGCCCCATCAGATCGAAGTAGGGATACTCGATCGCGACCCCTTCGCGCGTGCGGGTTCCCTGGCGGATGCGCGACGCGTCCTTGAGATCGTCCACCGAGACTTCGACGATCGCTTGCACCTCGTGCGCCGCGGGCCGGAACGACGGGCGCGCGTGCGAGAGGCCGACGACGGGGTGCAGGGTGAAGCCGCTGACGAGCACGTGCACCGGCGTCAGTTCGCCGAGAATGCGGACCGCCGCCGGGTCGATGCCGATCTCTTCGTGCGCTTCGCGCAGCGCGGCCTGCGTGAGGGTTTCGCCCGGATCGGTCGCGCCGCCCGGAAGGCTGACCTGTCCGGCGTGGCGGCGCAGCCCGCTCGCGCGAACGGTCAGCGCGATGGACGCGCCCCGCTCGCCGGGGTAGAGCAGCAGCAGACCTGCGGCAATCCGCGCGTCGGAGGGAAACTCCCCCGGCTTCCAGCCGGTGCGCGGCGGCGTCGGCATGAAGCGGCGCTGGGCCTCGAGCCCGGGGAGGGTGCCGGCGAGCCGCTCGCGCAGCCGCGTCTCGAGCTCGATCAGCGGCGTCACGGTCATCGTCTCGCGTCCTTCACCGGCGCGGGACGCGCTTCGGGGCCGCTTTTACCGATCTGGCGGGCCCGGGCGCGGTTGCGCGGCCCGGCGCGGCGGCGCGATCGCCCAGCAGCCCGACGCTGAGGCCGTAGGCGTTGACGCAGTTGTATTCGAGCAGCGCCTGGTAATTCGGATACACGAGGAAGTGGCGCTTGTCGCCCATCACCAGCGAGGCGTCGACGCCGGCGGACGGCAGCGCGCGTCCCGCCGCCGTACGCACGCCCAGCTTGCTCCACTCTGCCAGCGGCAGCGGCGTGGTCATCTGCCGGCGCGCGAGGCAGCCGGACGTCTGCATCGGCGCCACTTCCGGCAGACGCGTGATCAGCGAATCGGGGATGGTGACTTCGCGGCCCCACGTCTGACCCTTCTCCCATCCGTGCGCGCCGAGGTAGTTGGCGATCGACCCGAACACGTCCGGCGTCGATTTCCAGATGTCGCGGCGGCCGTCGCCGTCGAAGTCGACGGCATAGAGCAGGAAGCTCGACGGCATGAACTGCGGCTGGCCGAGCGCCCCCGCCCACGAGCCTTTGAGCGCTTCCGGCTCGACGTCGCCGCTGTCGAGAATGGTGAGCGCGTCGAACAGCTCCTTGCGGAAGAGCGCCGAGCGCCGCGGGTCGTAGGCGAGCGTGGCCAGCGTCGCGATGGTCGGACGCACGCCGCTGAAGCGGCCGAAGTTCGACTCGAGCCCCCAGACCGCGACCAGAATGCCGGGCGGGACGCCGTACTTCTCCGATGCCTTCTGCAGGACGGCGCCATGCGTGCGATGCATCGCTTGCGCGGTCCGCACCACTTTGGGGGTGACCCGCTGCTTCAGATACTGGTCGAGCGTCTGCACGATCTCCGCCTGCGTGCGATCGCGCTGAATGACAGTGGCGACCGGCTCGAGCCCGGTCAACGCCGCGTCGACGGTCGCCTCGCGGATGCCGCGGGCGATCGCCTCGGCGCGGACGCCGGCCAGCCATTCCGCGAACGGCGGCTGAGGCAGCGGCGGAACCGGCGGAAGCTGGTACAGCAGGAGGATCAGACCGACCGCGCCGACATACGCTTGCACGCCGTCTATTATGCCGCCCCGGCGCCGGAGTAGGATCGTCCGGTATGTCGAACGAGGCGTTTCCGTCGATTGACGCCGGCCGGGCGCGCGCCGTCGCCGCGCTCGTGCACGGCTGCACGTTCGACGACTTCCTGCTGACACCGCAGTTGAGCGTGATTGCGCGGCGCGATCCGGCGGCGATCGATCTGTCGTGCCGGGTGTCGCAGCACCTCACGCTGCGGCGGCCGATCGTCTCCGCCAACATGGACACGGTGACGCGCGCGCCGATGGCGATCGTCCAGGCCGAAGAGGGGGGCATCGGCATCATCGATCGCGGCTTCCGGCCCGGCGACATCCAGCCGCAGGTGCGCGAGGTGGAGATCGTCAAGCGGACCCAGCACGGCGTCATCGGCGATCCGTACAGCATCTCGCCGTCCGCCTCCGTCACGGAGGCGGCGCGGGTCATGTCCCGCTCGCGCGTCGGAACGCTCGTCGTCGTCGACGGCGAGCGCAAGCTGAAGGGGCTGCTGACGGAACGCGATCTGCGGTTCGTCCATGGCGCCGACCTGCGCGTCGCCGATCGGATGACGCCGATCGAGCGCCTGGTGGTGCACCAGGGGCCGATCGCGCCGCACGACGCCGAGCGCGTGATGGTCGAGCGCAAGGTCAAGAAGCTGCCGCTCGTCGCAGCCGATGGCACGCTGCTCGGCCTCGTCACGGCGCGCGATCTGACCAAGCAGCGCCGGCTTCCGTTCGCCACGCGCGACAGCCAGGGGCGGCTGCGGGTCGGCGCGGCGATTGGCGCCACCGGCGACTATCTGGAGCGCGCCGCCGAGTTGATCAAGGCGGGCGTCGACGTGCTGGTCATCGACATCGCCCACGGCCACTCGCGCGTGATGGACCGGGCGATGACCGCGGTGCGCAAGCGGTTCGGCGGCGTCGAGCTGATCGCCGGCAACGTCGCGACCGCCGAAGGGACGCGCTTCCTGATCGAGCGCGGCGCCAACGCGGTGAAGGTCGGCATCGGTCCCGGCGGCGGCTGCACGACGCGCATGACGACCAGCTTCGGCGTGCCGCAGGCGCAGGCGCTGGTCGACTGCCGGATCGCCTCGCTCGAGGCGGACGTGCCGCTCATCGCCGACGGCGGCATCAAACGGCACGGGGGGCTGGCACTGGCGCTGATGTTCGGCGGCGACTGCGTGATGCTCGGCAGCGCGTTCGCCGGCACGGAAGAAACCCCCGGTGAGATCGTCCACAAGGCGGTGGTCCTGCCCGAATCACAGAAGACCGTGAAGGTGCCATTCAAGGTGCTGCGCGGAATGGCATCGATCGAAGCCATCCGCGATCGGCTCGACGTCGAGGATGCCGATCAGGTGGAGCTGGAAGCGATCGGCGCCGAAGGCATGGAGATCAGCGTGCCGGCGCGCGGCTCGGCGCGGACCGTGGTGCGCGAGATGTTCAAACACCTGTGCTCGTCGATCAGCTACGGCGGCGCGGCGAGCCTGCGCGAGCTGCGGGAGAAGTTCTGGGCCGACCCCGACGCGTACCTGATCAAACTCTCCGCGTCGTCGCGCCGCGAATCGTACGATCGCTGATGTGACGCGCCGCCGGGGCGATGGTCAGGCAGCGCCGCCCCGGAACCGGGAGAGCAGCATCGTCTCGAGATGCGCCGGACTGTCGGCCAGCTGCTCGTCCCCCGACAGCTCCGCAGCCGCGAGCGGAAAGCCGAACCCGTACTTCACGAGACAGACGCGAACGCCGGCGGCGCGCGCGGTCCGCAGGTCGATTGCCGAGTCGCCGACGAGGACCGTCGCGCCCCGCGACGCGCCCGCCGCCGTCATGAGGTGCCGCAGTCCGGCGGGCTCCGGCTTCCGCCCGAACGCCGTGTCGCCGCCGACCACGTGCGCGAAGTACGCCAGCACGTTCAGTCCGCGCAGGATCGTTTCCGTGGGCCGCTGCGGTTTGTTGGTGAGCACCGCGAGAGTGAACTGCCGCGCCAGTGCGTCCAGCGCTTCCAGCGTGCCCGGATACAGCCGTGTGTGCGCCAGCAGCCGCTCGTCGTACAGCTGCAGAAACCGGGGAAGCGCCGTCTCGAGTTCCGGCTCGAGCCCGGCTGCGGTCAGGGCGCGGCGTACGAGCAATGCCGCCCCCTCGCCAACCATCCCCGTAATCGTCTCGACGGCCAGCGGCGCGCCGCCGCGTTCCACGATCAGCGCATTGGCGGCGTCCGCGAGGTCCTGGCGCGAGTCGATCAGCGTGCCATCGAGATCGAAGACGACGAGGCTCACGCCGCGTCGGGGGGCTGGTAGAGCGCGCAGAACGCGCCGGCGGGATCCTTGATGACGCAGTAGCGCCCGCCGCCGTAGCTGCGCGGCGTGCCGATCAGCGAGCCGCCGAGGCGCTGGCACTCGGCAATGCTGTGATCGAGATCCTCGACGGTGATGTAGATGAGCCACACCGGCGGCAGCTCGGCGTTCACGCCGCGGGCGTGGCAGATGCCCGCGACGCCGCTGCCCTCGGCATTCATCACGAAGTCGGCGTAGCCGCCCATGCTGACCGTCTCCGGCTCCCAGCCGACGACGGCGGCGTAGAAGTCGCGGACCGATTCGGCGTCAGCGACCGTCAGATCCTGCCAGGATATGGTGCCGGGGCCCGGCGTCACGCTCATTCCGCCGCATTTTAGTCGATTTCTTCGGGGAGGCTTCGCCCCTCGGACCGCCCTGCAGCGTACTCGCCCGCGCCGCTGAGAAGACCAGCTTCAGTCGATTCGCAGCGCCGTCACCGGATCGACCCGGCTGGCGCGCACCGCGGGAACCGCGCACGCGACGGCCGCCACTGCGCACAGGACGATCGCCGCCGCGACGAACGACACCGCATCGTGCGGCGCGGTCTCGAACAGCAGCGACCGCAGCAGGCGCGCCGCCGCGAACGCCGCGGGCAGGCCGATGGCGAGGCCGGCCGCGACCAGCACCATCCCCTCGCGCACGATCATCCCCGTGACCCGGCGCGGCTGCGCGCCGAGCGCGAGACGGATGCCGATCTCCTGCCGCCGCTGGGCGACCGAGATCGCCAGGACGCCGGCGATGCCGACCGCCGCCAGCAGCAGCGCGGCGCCCGCGAAGCCGCCGAGCACCGCCGCGTTGAATCGCTGCGCCGACGCCGACGCGCCCACGATCTCGTCCAGCGTCTGCACGCCCGTCACCGGCAGCGCCGGATCGAGTTGCCGCACCTCGCCGCGAATTGCCGGCACCATCGAGAGCGGCGGCACGTTGGTCCGTACCATGAGGTTCAGCGTGCGGAACAGGCCGGTCGGGTTGTTGGCCACGACCGCATCCGGCAGCTGCGCCCACGGCTGCCAGGTCTGCGGTTCAGTCTCGCGGGCAAGTCCGGCCTGCTTGACATCCCCGATCACCCCGACGATGCGCATCCAGGGACCGTGATTCTTGACGCCGCCCCACGCCAGCCGGCGGTTCACCGGATCCTCGCCAGGGAAGTACTTCCGCGCCAGCGTCTCGTTGATCACCACGACCGGCTCGGAGGTTTGCGTGTCGGCTGGTCCGAGCGCGCGGCCGCGCATCACGCGCGCGCCGAGCGCCTCGAAATACTGCCCCGTCACCCAGTCGTTTGCCACACCACCGCTGGCCGGAACCGCGGGCGCCGGGTTTTCAACCGTGAACACCCGCCGCTCGCGCACGCTCAACGGCAGTTCCGTGGACGCCCCGACCGCGCTGACACCCGGCAGGGCGGCGACGCGCTCGAAGAGCCTCGCGTAGAACGTGCGAACGCCGGCCGCGTCGGGATAGCTGCGCTGCGGCAGGCTGGTGGAGACCGACACAACCCGATCGGTCGGGAACCCCGGGTCGGTGGCGACGAGCCGGGCGAAGCTGCGGATCAGAAGAGCGCCGGAAGCCAGCAGCACCACGGCGCAGGCGAACTGCGCCGCCACCAGCACCGAGAAGATGCGACGCTGACGGAGGCCGCCGGTGGCGCTGCGGCCGCTTTCCTTGAGCGCGCGGGACGACTGGTGCCGTGAGGACTCGAATGCGGGCAGCAGCCCGCACACGAGCGCGGCGCAGATCGACGCCGCCGCGGTGAAGGCGAGGACGCGGCCGTCGAGCGCGATTTCAGCGGCGCGCGGCAGCCCGCCGCTGACCGGCCCGAGCAGCGCGCGTTTGACCAGCCACGCCACACCCAGGCCCGCCGCGCCGCCGGCCGCGGCGAGCACCCCGGTCTCGATCAGGACGAGCCGCATCACCCGTCCGCGTCCGGCGCCGAGCGCCGTCCGGATCGCCATTTCCCGCGTCCGCGCCGCCGCCCGCGTCAACATCAGGCACGCGATGTCGGCGCATGCAATCAGCAGAAGGACGCCTACGGCGGCGAGCAGGACGATCAGCAGCCGCCGCACGTTGCCGACCACCTCCTCGCGCATCGGCGTCGCCGTGGCGCCGACGTTCAACCCCATCTCGCGCAGCTCCGCCGGATAGACCTGCGCGACGATCTGCGCCGCGATCGTGCCGGCTTCGGCGTTGGCCTGCGGCACCGTCACGCCGGGCGCCAGCCTCGCCACGACCGAGTTGTTGAACATGGCGCCGAACGCGCGCAGCTGCGCGTCGCTGAACGAGATCGGCACGAAGATCTCCGCCGGCACGTTGTTCAGCCGCGGCCCGCGGTTCGGGAACGAGAACTGGGGCGGCATGACACCGACGATCGTGTAGGCCCGGCGATCCAGTGACACGGAGCGCCCCAGCACCGCGGCATCCCCGCCGAACGTGCGACGCCACAGCCCGTCCGAGAGAATCGCCACCGGCTGACGTCCGGTGTCTTCGGCCGCGGTGAACGTGCGGCCGAGCGCCGGCGCGACCCCGAGCACGTCCATCAGCGATGCCGAGATGCGCGCCGCCGCGATCCGCTCCGGCTGGTCGATCCCCGAGAGTTCGAACTCCACGCTGCGGAACGCGGCCAGCGAGGTGTAGCTGCGCGCGCGTTCCCGGAACGCCGCCAGGTCCGGCGCGGAGAAGCCGAACGGCTCGGTCGCTCCCGGGATCCGCTCGTAGAGCAGCACGAGGCGATCCGGCTCGGTGTAGGGCAGCGGCCGCAGCAGCACGCCGTTGACGACGCTGAAGATGGCGGTGTTGGCGCCGATCGCGAGCGCCAGCGTGGCGACGACCAGCGCGCTGAAGAGCGGCGCGCGGCGGAGCAGCCGGAGCGAGTGACGGAGGTCGTAGAGCATGGTGCGCATGGCAGGATCTCCGGTGGATGCGCGATCGCCGCGGATGAGCAGGCCGGCCGAGGCGGCGTCGATCAGCAGACGAACGGCGATCAGCGGCGCCCGCCTTCCGGCGGCGCGCTCGCGGCGGACGCAGGCGCGCATCGCCTCGGCCAGCTCGTCGCCGTAGCGCTCGCGGCAGGCGCGCGGATACAGACGAAGCAGCGCCGCGATCCAGAACGGCCGGCGCGTCATCTCAGGCCTTGAGCAGCTTCTTGCGGCGGGCGGCCTCGACGAACCCGGCGAGACGCTCGGCCTCGGCGGCACAGGCGCGGCGCCCCGCCGCGGTCAGCCGGTAGAAGCGCGGCCGCCCCCCGGCGGTCTCGGCGCCGGCGGGCGCCTCGACTTCGACGAGCAGCCCGTCCTCGACCAGCTTGCCGAGGTTCCGGTACAGCATCCCGGGCCACAGTTTCATCGCCCCGCCGGTGCGCTCGAGCACGTCGGTCATGATGCCGAGGCCGTGCCGGTCCTGGTCGGCGACCGCGAGCAGGATCTGAAACCAGTGCGGAGGCAGCGGAACGGGTGCGCCGGGGCTCACGCGTATATCTCTACAGGTTTATACCTGTGAAGTCAAACTACCGTGAGCCGGACGGCGGGCATCCTGCGCAATGTGCGATAGAAGTTGGCAGGAACGTGACCATCTGGCAGCTCGCGTCGGCGGCGTTCTTCGGGTACGTCGCGCTCGCCGCCGTCCTGCCGCGCGGCCTCGAGCGGAGGCGCCGGCTCGACGCGCTGGCCGGTGCCGCCACAGGCGCCGGGATCGTCTGGGTGTCGGCGGCCCTGCCCCGCGACAGCGTCTTCAACCAGTGGCTCCTGCCTCCGGCGCTGCTGCTGCTCGGCTATTGGGCGAGCGGCCAGCTGTTCGTCGCGCCGATGCCGCGGCTCGAACAGGCGCTGGCCGCGTTCGATCGCCGGCTCGCAATCCAGCCGCTCGCGTCGCGCTGCCCGCGCGCCGTCGCCGAGCTGCTCGAATTCGCGTACGCCGCGGTCTATCCTCTCGTTCCCGTCGCCCTGGTCGTCGCGCTCGGCAGCGGCGTCACCGCCGAGCGCTTCTGGGCGACGATCCTCATCACCGACTACATCTGCTTCGGCATGCTGCCATGGCTCCAGACACGCCCGCCGCGGTCGCTGGGCTTCGCGGTGCCCTGGCGATCGACCTGGCGTCCGGTGAACGAGCGGCTGCTCGAGGCGGGCAGCGTGCGGGTGAACACGTTTCCGAGCGGCCACGCCGCGGAGGGGCTCGCGCTGGCGCTGCTCGTCCTCGACGCGCCGGCGCCGCTGGTGGTCTGGATGTTCGTCAATGCCGCCGCGATCTCTGCGGGAGCGGTGCTGGGGAGGTATCATTACGCCGCCGACGCGCTCGCCGGCTGGCTGGTGGCACTGCTTGTCTGGGGGATGACACGATGAAGAAGCTCGCGCTCGTCGCCGCAGTTCTGTTCTGCGTTCCCGTCGCCGCGCAACAGCGGGCCGCGACGCCCGCCCGTCAGGCCCAGGACGATTCGATCCGTCCCGCGTCGAGCCGCGGCGCGGAGGGCAAGGGGCCGTTCAAGACGCTGGTGATCCGCGGCGCGATGCTGATCGACGGAAGCGGCGCTCCCGCCCGCGGTCCGGTCGACATCGTCGTCGAGGGGAACCGGATCAGCGCGGTGCGCAGCGCGGGCAACCCCGGCCTGCCGCTGCGCGCCAACCGCGCGCCGCAGAATCCCGAGCACGAGATCGACGGTACCGGCATGTATGTGATGCCCGGCTTCGTCGACATGCACGTGCATGCTGGAGGCGCGCCGAAGAACGTCGAGGCGGAGTACGCCTACAAGCTGTGGCTGGCGCACGGCGTCACGACCGTGCGCGGAGTGCCGCTGGCCGCGAACGCCTTCACGGTCGCCGAGAAGGCGCGCAGCGCAAGGAACGAGATCGCTGCGCCGCGCATCTTCAACTATCAGCGGCCCGGCGCGGGCTGGGATCGCGGACCGGTCGACAGCCCGGAAAAGGCGCGCGAATGGGTGCGCTGGGCCAAGGCCAACGGCATCGACGGCCTGAAGCTCGGCGCCCAGCAGCCCGACATCATGGCGGCGCTGCTCGACGAAGCGAAGAAGAACCAGATGGGCTCAACCGCGCATCTCGATCAGGGGGGCGTCGCGCAGATGAACGCGATCAAGGCGGCGCGCCTCGGCCTCGGGACGGTGACCCACTTCTACGGCCACTTCGAATCGCTGCTGAAGGACTACGTCGTCCAGCCGTACCCGGTCGAACACAACATGAACGACGAGTACATGCGCTTCGGACAGGTCGCGCGGCTGTGGGACAAGATCCACGAACCCGGCGGACCCGAGTGGAAGGCCTATCTGGCCGAGCACCTCCGGCTGGGCACGACCTTCGATCCGACGCTGACGATCTACTCCGCCGGCCGCGACGTGATGCGTTTCCGCGCCGCCGAGTGGCACGACAGGTACACCCTGCCCACGCTGATGGACTTCTACGCCCCGAGCCGCGAAGCGCACGGTTCGTACTGGTTCGACTGGACCACCGAAGACGAAGTCGCCTGGCGCAACTTCTATCAGGTCTGGTTCCGCCTGATGAACGACTACAAGAAGATGGGCGGCCGCGTCACCACCGGGTCCGACTCCGGGTTCATTTACCAGACCTACGGCTTCGGTTACGTCAACGAGCTCGAGATGCTGCAGGAAGCCGGCTTCCATCCGCTCGAGGTCATCCAGTCGGCGACGATGAACGGCGCCCTGACGCTGCACGAACCGCAAGCCAAGCCGCTCGAGTTCGGCGTCGTGCGCGCCGGAATGCTCGCCGACATGGTGATCGTCGATCAGAACCCGCTGCAGAACTTCAAGGTCCTCTACGGCACCGGCGCCGTGCGGCTGAACGACAGGACGGGAAAGGCGGAGCACGTCGGCGGCGTGAAGTACACGATCAAGGACGGCGTGGTCTACGACGCGAAGCAGCTCCTCGCGCAGGTGGCCGCGATGGTCGAGAAGCAGAAGAAGGAACGCGGCAAGACGACGACGCCGGCCGCGGCCCTGCGGTAGCGCTGCTCGCCCGATGACCCCGGCACGAGGCGGAGACGATGACGTGCTGCCGGCTCACTACGAGACCACGCGCGGGCAGTTCGCCCTCTCGGCGGTCTCCATCGCCGCGGCGTTCGCCGGACTCGCGGCGCTCGCGGTCCGCCTGGGCTTGCGCCATGAAGCGTGGCCGTGGTGGACGCCGCTGGCGCTCGCCTGCGGTGTGATCGCCGCGGATCTCGGCTCCGGGCTGGTGCACTGGGGCGCCGATACGTGGGGACGCGACGACCTGCCGGTCATCGGGCACCGGTTGCTGGTGCCCTTTCGCGTGCACCACATCAACCCGGACGACTTTCTGCGCCGGACGTTCGTCGACACCAACGGCGACGTCGCGTTCATCACCGCCCTCGTCCTGACGGGGCTGCTGGCGATGCCGCTCGATCCGCCGTGGGCGGTGCCGCTGGCGATGTTCGGGCTCGCGCTCTGCGGCGTCGGCATGATGACCAATCAGATTCACCAGTGGGCGCACATGCCGTCGCCGCCGGCGCTCGTTCGCGTGCTGCAGGACGCCGGCCTGATCCTCGGCCGAGACGCGCACGCGACGCATCATGCGCGGCCGTACGACGCGCACTACTGCATCACGACCGGCTGGTGCAACCGGCCGCTCGAGGCGATCGGCTTCTTCCGCGCGCTCGAGCGGATCGTGACGCGCGTCACCGGCGCGCGGCCGCGGCACGACGACGAGCGATACGAAGAACGGTATGGCCGCGGGATCCCATCTTTCGCTGCACACGACTGAGCCGACCGGGCTCGGGACAGGATTCACCAGCGGCCTGCTGTCCGCCATTCTGGGAATCGCCGGCTTCGGCGCCGTGCTGTGCCTGCGTTTTCCCGAGTACCTGACGTTCGCCGACCTGCGGCCGCTCTACGTGATGCCGTACGTCCGCGCCGTGGTGCACGTCACGCTGGTCGCGGCGTTCGTCCTCGGCACCGTCAGCGCGTTCCTGCGCGCCAACAAGACGCTGGCGCTGGTCGGGATCGGCTTCACCCTGGCGGCGGCGCTGCTCGGCGGATCGCAGGCATCGGCCGGCGCCGATCCGTCCGGCCGGGCCTGGTTCGGGGTGGACTTCTTCGTCCTGAATCTGCTGCTCTACTCGGCGGTGTTCGTGCCGCTGGAGCGCTGGTTCGCGCTGCGCGCCGAGCAGCCGGTGTTCAGGCGGCAGTGGCCGGTCGACCTGACCTACTTCTTCGTCAATTCCCTGCTGATCGAGGTGCTGACGATTCTCACGCTGAAGCCGGCGCTGATCCTGTTCGACTGGGCCCGCCCGGGATGGCTGCTCGGATCGCTGCCGCTGGCCGCTCAGGTGCCGCTGCTGCTGCTCGTCGCCGACTTCACGCAGTACTGGGTGCACCGCACGTTCCACACCGTGCCGTGGCTGTGGCCGTTCCACGCGATTCACCACTCGATCGAGGAGATGGACTGGCTGGCCGGGTCACGCCTCCACCTGGTCGACGTGATCGTCACGCGCGGACTGACCTACGTGCCCATCTTCCTGCTCGAGTTCTCGGAGCGGGCGCTGATGATCTACGTCTTCCTGGTCGCCGTGCAGGCGACCTTCATCCACGCCAACGTACGCTGGGAGTTCCGCCCGATCCGCCGGCTGATCGCCACCCCCGCGTTCCATCACTGGCATCACGCGGCCGAGCGCGAAGCGATCGACAGGAACTTCGCCGTGCACACGCCGCTCTGGGATCTGCTGTTCGGCACCTACTACCTGCCGGACCGCTGGCCGTCGGCCTACGGGCTCGCCGGCGGCCGCAAAGTGCCGTCCCGCTGGCTGACGCAGCTGCTCTATCCGTTTCGCAGCGCTAAATAGTGCGCAGCGCCTCCGCGGGCGCGATGGCGGCGGCGCGGCGTGCGGGCGCGTAACTCGCCAGCGCGACCAGTGCCGCAACCGCAGCGGCGAGCGCGCCATACGTCAGCGGATCGGTGGCGGCAACGCCGAACAGCAGCCCCTCGAGCACGCGGCTCGATGCCGCCGCGATCGCCGTTCCGCCGATCACGCCCGCCGCGGCGTAGCCCGCCGTCTCACGCAGCATGAGGCGCACGACCGACGCGCGATCGGCGCCGAGGGCCATGCGGATTCCGATCTCGCGCCGCCGCCGGGTGACGGCGAACCGGACGATGCCGTAGACGCCGATCCCGCCCAGGGCCAGGCCCGCGGCGGCGAACGCCGTCAGGAGCGCGGCGAGGAGCCGCGGACGGCCGAGCGTGGTCCCCACCAGCGCCCGCATCGTCTGCAGTTCCGCGATCGGCACGCCGCGGTCGACCGACCACACAGCTTCCCGCACCGCCGCGGCGACGGCGAGCGGGTCGCCCGACGTCCGGACGGCGAGCATCAGCGCCGGATTGTTGCTGCCGTCCGCGAACCTGTAGAACTCCGGCGCGGGCGCCACGTCGAGAGCGGCGGTATGCACGTCGCCGACCACGCCGACGATCGGCGTCCAGGGTCCCGCGGTGCGGCCGGTCCGGATGCGCCGGCCGACCGCCCCCGCGGCGCCGCCGAAGTGCCGCTGCGCGAACGCGCGGTTCACGATCACACCCGCGCGAGTTGCCGCGCGGTCGATCGCTCCGAACACACGTCCTGCGAGCAGCGGTTGTCCGACGGCTTCGAAATACGCGCCGCGCACGAGCTTGACGTTCGCGGTGGGACGCGCCTCTGCCGCGCCCAGGGGCTGGCCCTCCACTTCGTAGGCCTCGACCCAGTTGATGCCGCTGAACGGCAGGTGCTGGATCGCGCCCGCGCGCTGCACGCCCGGCACCGAGCCGATTCGTTCGAGCACCAGATCGTAATAGGACCCGATGGCGGCCGGTTCGCGATAACGCGCGCCGGCCGGCTGCACGCGCAGCGTGAGCAGCCGGTCGACGTCGATTCCGGCGTCGACCCGATTGAGCTGCATCAGGGTGCGGGTCATCAGCCCGGCGCCGATGGTCAGCACCAGCGCGAGCGCGATCTGCACTGCGACCATCACGCCGCGGGCGCGGCGTGCGGCGGATGATTCACTCGAGGCCCCTTCGCGAAGCAGGGTGCCGAAGCGGCGGCGGCCGGCGGCAATCGCCGGCAGGATCGCGCACAGCATCGCCACCGCGATCGCGGCGCAGACGATCGCCCCCGCGACGACCGCGTCCACGCGGATCTCGCCAATGCGAGGTGTGTCGCGCGGCAGCAGCCGGACCACTGCCGGCATCGCGGCGGCGGCCACCGCGACGCCGATGGCGGCGCCGGCGCCGGTGACGAGCAATCCTTCCGCGACCTGCAGCCGCACGAGCGCTCCTCGCGAGGCGCCGAGCGCCGCGTGGACGGCGAACTCACGCGCGCGAGAGATCCCGCCGGCAATCAGCAGCGTCCCGAGATTGGCGCCGGCGATCAGGAGCATGAAGGCGACCGCCGCGCCGAGCACGATCACGGAGCCGCGCACGTCGCCGGTGGTCGCCGCGCGCAGATCCTCGATTCGCGCCGTCTGCCCGAAGCTGGCCGGGTACTTCAGGTCGGCGCGCATCGCCGGCATCAGCGCCCTGAACGCACCGTCCGCCCGCTCCACCGTCACTCCATCCGCCAGACGGCCGATCAGCAGCGAGAAGTTCAGCCGATCGTAGAAGGCGGCGCGATCGGCAGGGAGCGGCGACCACGCGTCCGTCCGCGGCGTCATGACCTCGAATCCCGGCGGCATCACCGCCACGATCTCGTGCGGCACGTCGTCCAGTCTGACGGTGCGGCCGACGGCGGCCGGATCGCCGCCGAAGCGCGTCCGCCAGAACCGGTAGGTCAGCGCGAGCACGCGCGGCGAGCCGGGACGTTCGTCGCCGGAGCGAACCAGCCGGCCGAGATAGGGACGGGCGCCGAGCAGTTCGAACAGATTGCCCGAAACGCGATCGACGGTGATGCGCGATGGATCGCCGGCCCCGGTCATCGCGAACGTCCATCCCGGAGCGACGGCCGCGATCGCGTCGAGGCCGGCGGCGCGTTCGCGCAGGTACCGCAGATCGACCTGGGACATGAACCGGCCCGGCCATACCGCCACGACGCGATCCGGTTCGGCGAACGGCAGCGGCTTGAGCAGGATGCCGTAAGCGGCGGACCCGACCGCCGCATTGGTCCCGGCGCCGAGTGCGATCGTCGCGACCGCGACCGCGCTGAACCCCGGCCGACGTCGAAGGGCGCGCATCGCCATGCGCAGCGTGTGAAGCACCATCCGGGACCTCCGGACGGTTTAGACGGGGCGGGTGCCTTCGCCGTTAGCGCGCGAGGCGACTGCCTGCGCCGCGTGGATCTCGGACAGGTTGAAGCCCTGGAACATCTGGTCGTCGGGCATCTCCGCCTCGAACGGCACGTCCGTCCACGCCCGCACCTTCCACTTGCGGCGCGCCCACAGCGCGAGCGCGATCGCGCCGAAAATCGCCACCGCCCAGGCGATGCCGCTCGTCCCGCCCGATCGCATCAGCTCCCGTTCCAGATTCGCCGATGTCATCGTGTAGGTCGTGAAGGCGGTGAGATAGAGCGCCCAGAGCAGATGAAACTGCGACGCGCCGGGGACGTACGGACGCGTCAGCGGAATCCCTCGATACCGCAGGAGCATCAACTCGCACAGCACGGCCGCCAGCGCGAAACAGTAGGCGGCATGCTGTGCCGCGACGCGAGGGCCCCACAGCGCGCCCGCGGTCATCGCCGCGGTCAGCGCCGTCGGGACGGCGACCACGAGCAGCATCGTCTTGTGTACGGCGGCGTCGACGCGCCGCGGCTCGATCGCGGTGGTCTGGAACACCCAGCGCGCCGGCATCTCCGCCGGAATCGTGATCAGGATTCGAAATCCGACCGCCAGCGCGGCGCTCAGCACCAGCGGCAGCGCGAGGGCGAACACGGACGGCTCGGCGAATGCGCTGGCGCCGCTGCGCAGGATCTCCGGCAGTACAAAGGTAACCATCATCGCCAGCCCGGCGCCGACGTAGATCGACATCAGCATGCTGTGCCGGCCGCTGCGGGAGATGGCGCGCAGCACGAATGCCGCCACTGCCTGTTCCGCCGGGCGGCGAATCACCCGGCGGAGCAGCCACGACGCGAGCGTGACGCCGATGAAGCGCGTGGATCGCGGCGGCGTTTCCATCGCCCTGGCGAGCAGCCGCTTGTAGCCGAACGCGTAGATGCCGATCGTGACGGCGAGCGGAACGATCGCGGCCGCCGCGCCGCGCAGCGCCAGCGCCGGCATCACGCCGCGAGCCGTGCCGGCCAGGTATTCGTACAGGCCGAGGAACCAGGCAGAGGGGGAAAAGCGGAGAACCGGATCCGCGGCGTCCCCGCGCAGGAACGCGTCGACGGTGACGCCGCGAATGCCGCCGATGAACAGCAGCGACACCAGCAGAATCAGCACCGACGACACCTGCGCCAGCGACGCGAGGCGGGCGGCCGTGCGCCGCCCGAGTCCGAGGATGACGATCCCCTGCAGCGACGTCACGCTGAAGAAGACGAACACGTCCGCCGCGGCGGTGGCGATGAAGTGGGCCAGCATCGCGCGCGGCATCGCCGACGCCTGGCCGAGCGCGACGACCGGGAAGATCAGCGATGGCAGGGCGTTCAGGCCGATGACGAAGACGACGCAAAGGGCCATCAGTCCGGCGAGGCGGCCGATCATCTGCACCGGCAGCGAAACCGGCATCGGCGTGAGCACGAACGCGTCGCGCCGCGCCGGGAAGAGCGTGTCCCACAGGACCACCGAGACGAGCCCGACCGCCCCCGCGGACATCACCAGGAAGATCATCCGATCGCTCCACATCGTCCGCTCGATCAGCTCGGGGAAGTAGGTGCGCAGGAACGAGTACTTGTAGAGCTGGGCGACGGGGAAGAGCAGCGAGGGAGCGACGAGGAACGCGGTGGCCCAGATGATCGCCGGGGCCTGCATGCCGGTGGGCATCAGGTCGCTCTGAAGGAAACCGTCGAACGTCGCGCGCGCGATCGTCCTGACCTGCCCTTCGACGGTGGCGCGGCCGGCGCCGGACGCCTGGCACGGCTGCCGCTCCGGTTCAGTGGCTGATGGCGTCAACGATCTCTCCGGCAACCGCGTCCACGTCGGTCGTGAACACCAGCGCCCGGAACGCGTCCTCCAGCGAGGCCGCGTTGACCTGCTGGCGGACCAGCGCAATCGCCGCGTGCGCGGCCACGCGGCCTTCTTTCAGGATCAGCACTTCGCTGCAGACGCGCTCGACCATCTCGAGCTCGTGCGAGCTGTAGATGACGATCCGTCCGCTTGCGGCGAGCCGCTGGATCAGGCTGCGCACGACCAGCGTGGCGCCGACGTCCAGCCCCGAGCACGGCTCGTCGAGGATGATGATCGACGGATTGTGGATGAGCGCGGCGGAGAGCAGGATCTTCTGCCGCATCCCCTTGGAGTACGCGCTCATCGGCGCGTCGCGATCGGTCTGCAGACCGAAGATGCCGAGCAGCGCGTCGATGCGGCGCCTCGTATCTGCTTCGGGCAGGCCGCGCAGCCGCGCGCAGAACGTCAGGTACTCGGCGCCGCTCATCCAGGTGTAGAGCTGCGCCTCCTCGGGGACGTAGCCGAGCCCCGCCTTGTAGCGCAGGATGTCGCTGCGGACGTCGGCGCCGTCCAGCGTCACGGTTCCGCCGGAGGGATCGAGCAGCCCCGTGAGCATGCCGACGGTGGTGGACTTGCCGGATCCGTTCGGCCCGAGCAGGCCGAGGACCGCCCCCCGCTCGATCCGGAAGTTCACGTCCCGCACACCCGTAATGGCCGAGTAGTACTTCGTCAGGCCCCGGGCTTCGAGCATGCACCATCGGACACCGGAACGCCGCGGATGTTCCCCGCGTGGAATCCGGCATCCGCTGGTGGCGCTGCGGGCCGGGTGAGCTTCGATAAGATTGAGCCATGAGAGCTTCGCTTTTCGCCGCCGCCCTGGCGGCGCTCGCGGCCCCGGCGTCGGCTCAGCGGGCGATGACGATTGAGGATCTGATCGGCGCGGTGCGCGTGGCCGATCCGCAGCTGTCACCCGACGGACGCGCGGTTGCGTTCGTGCGGACGACGACGAACGCGAGCACCGGCGCGCGCAACGCCGACATCTGGGTCGTCGCCGCCGACGGCACGTCGGCGCCGAAGCTGCTGGTCGGCGGCGACAAGACCGAGAACACGCCGCGCTGGTCGCCGGACGGGAAGCGCCTGGCGTTCATCTCGACGCGCGACGGCGATGCGAATGTCTACGTCGCCGATGCCGACGGCGGCAACGTCCGCGCGGTGACCAGGGCCGCCGGCGGCGTGCAGCCGCCGCTCGTCTTCTCTCCCGACGGCTCGATGCTCGCCTTCGTGTCCGACGTGAAGCAGGGGACGGCGCCGCCGGGCAGCGTGCACCGCGTGACGCGGCTGCTCTACCGGCACTGGGACGAGTGGCGCGAGAACATCCGCCACCACATCTTCGTCGCGCCGGTCGCCGGCGGCGAGCCGCGCGATCTGACGCCGGGAGACTTCGATTCGCCGCCGGGGCAGCAGGAGGACGCCGCGGTCGCCTTCACGCCTGACGGCCGCGAGCTGGTCTTCGTATCGAACCGCGACGGCGCCGACAGGGAAGCCTGGTCGACGAACAGCGACGTGTGGTCGGTGCCGGTGAGCGGCGGCCCGGCGAAGAAGCTGACGTCGAACCCCGCGGCGGACGCGCAGCCGGCGTTCACGCCCGACGGGAAGCAGATGATCGTCCGCGCGCAGCGGCGGGCGGGCTTCGAGTCCGACCGTTCGTACCTCGACGTCTACGACACGTCCACCTGGCAGAGGCGCACCGTGTTCGAGACGCCTGACCTGTCCGTGAGCGATTTCCGGCTCTCGGGTGACGGGCAGACGATCTATTTCACCGCCTCGGCGAATGGAACCGACAATCTCTACAGCGTGCCGCTCGCCGGGGGAACGCCGGTGGAACGGCAGCGCGGCGGGTCGATCGGCTCCTTGACGATCGGACGCGGCATCGTCGCCTTCGTGCGGTCCACCATGACCTCACCGCCCGATCTTCATGCCATCCGTCTCGACGCCGACGGGCGCGCCGCGGTGCAGCTGACGCGCGAGCACGACGCATGGATGCAGGCGGTGCAGTTCCAGAAACCCGAGAGCCTGAGCGTCGCCGGCGCCGGCGGCACGCCGATTCAGTACTGGCTGATCAAGCCGCCGGGGTTCGATGCGTCGAAGAAGTACCCGGTGGTGTTCCTGATTCACGGCGGCCCGCAGGGGGCGTGGGGGGATGCCTGGTCGACCCGGTGGAACCCGTCGCTGTGGGCCGCGCAAGGCTGGGTGGTGGCGGCGCCGAATCCGCGCGGCTCCACCGGGTTCGGGCAGCGCTTCACCGACGAGATCTCGCAGGACTGGGGCGGCAAGGTCATGACCGATCTCGACGCGGTGTTCAACGCGGTGGCGAAGCTGCCGTACGTGGATGCCGCGCGGCAGGGGATCGCCGGCGCCAGCTACGGGGGCTACGCGGTCAACTGGATCATCGGGCACGGCGACCGTTTCAAGGCCGCGGTCAGTCACGACGGGGTGTTCAACCTCGAATCGATGGCGCTGTCGACCGAGGAGCTGTGGTTCACCGAGTGGGAGTTCGGCGGACCGGCGACGAGCGCGCGCGCCCGGGCGCAGTTTGCGAAGTGGTCGCCGCACCTCTTCGCCGATCGCATCAGGACCCCGACGCTGGTGATCACCAACGAGCTCGACTTCCGCGTGCCGGTCGATCAGGGGATGCAGCTCTTCACCGCGCTGCGCCGCCACGGCGTCCCGAGCGAGATGCTGATCTTCGCCGACGAGGGGCACTGGGTGCTGAAGGCGCAGAACAGCAGGACGTGGCACGAAGCCGTGTTCCGCTGGCTGCGGACCCACCTGTCGAATTGAGCGATCAACCGGGGCTCCCGTTCGACGCGCCGCCGCCCGACGAGTTCCGCATCCATTTCGTGCGCATGCGGCGGGCGCGGCGCTACGTGATGCGGGTGCGGCCGGACGGCGACCTCCGCGTCACCATTCCTCGCGGCGGCTCCAAGGCTGAAGCGCTGCGCTTCGCCGGCCGCCATCTCGAGTGGGCGCGGCGCCAGCGTTCCCGGCTGCTCGCGGCGAAGCGCCCGGCCTCGCTGGATCGGGAGCTGCGCGACCGGGCGCGGCACGAGCTGCCGCCGCAGCTGCTCGCGCTGGCGGCGCAGCACGGTCTCGAGGTGCGGCGGGTGTCGATCCGCAACCAGCGGTCGCGCTGGGGCTCGTGCTCGCCGGGCGGACACATCTCGCTCAACTTCCGCCTGCTGCTGATGCCGGCGGACGTGCGCGAATACATCCTGATCCACGAGCTGATGCACCTGCGGCAGGCGAATCATTCGATTCGCTTCTGGCGGCTGGTCGAAGCGGCATGTCCCGGCTTTCGTGAGGCGGAGCGGTGGCTCAAGCGGCACGGCCCCGCGCTGTTCTAGCGTCCCCCGCGCCCTCCGCCGTGTCCGGATCCGGGCGTCCGCTCGCGAATCCGGACGCCTGCCGCCTGCGTTGACCTGAAAACAGGCCCGATCCCGCACCGCCGGCCTGGCACGACCGTCGCTTTTGCCCCGACGCACGCGCCTCCAGCCACGAGCCGGACACCGGCAGCCAGCACGCGATGAAACGATGGATCACCTGACGCAAGACATCCACTACGCCCTCCGCCGCCTGATCAAGTCTCCCGGCTTCACCGGCGTCGCCGTGCTCACGCTCGCGCTCGGCATCGGGGCCAACAGCGCCATCTTCAGCGTCGTGAACGGCGTGCTGCTCGAGCCGCTGCCGTATCCGCAGGCGGACCGGCTCGTCGGCGTGTACCACACGAGCGAGGGGGGGCGCACCGTGATGTCGGGACCGAACTACACCGACGTCGCGCGGCTGGCGACGAGCTTCGAGAACTCGGCTGCCTACAACACCTCTCGCATGATCCTCACCGGCGAAGGGGACGCGGTGCGGCTGCAGGCGGCGGAGGTCAGCGCCTCGCTGTTCAACGTCCTCTACGTCCGCCCCGCGCTGGGGCGATCCTTCGCCGCTGACGAGAACACACCGGGACGCACCAACGTGGCGATCCTCTCGCATGGCTTGTGGGAGCAGCGTTTCGGCGGCGATCCGGCGGTGATCGGCCGACGCGTCGTGCTCGACGGCGTGCCGCGCGAGGTCGTGGGCGTCATGCCGCGGGGCTTCTCGTATCCGTCGGGCCGCGAGATCTGGGTGCCGCTCGAGTACGACGGGAACTTCGTCAGCCGCCAGCGCGGCGCGTGGTTCCTCGGGGTCGTCGCGCGCCTGAAGGGCGGGATCACGCCGGGGCAGTCCGCCGCGGAAGTGGAGACGCTCGGCCGCAATCTCGCGCGGCAGTACCCGGACGCCAACGGCGAGATCGGCATGACCACGATGCCGCTCCTGGAGGCGACGGTGGGGGAGATCAGGCGCTCGGTCCTGATCCTGCTCGGCGCCGTCGGCTTCGTGCTGCTGATCGCCTGCACGAACGTGGCGAACCTGCTGCTGGCGCGCGCCGCCGCGCGCGAGTCGGAGATGGCGGTGCGGGCCGCGCTCGGCGCGGGGCGCGGACGTCTGGTGCGCCAGCTGCTCACCGAGAGCGTCGTGCTGTCGCTGCTCGGCGCGGGCTTCGGCCTGCTGCTCGCGGTGTGGGGCGTCGAGCTGCTGGTCAGCCTGAAACCGGAAGGGATTCCGCGGCTGAGCAACGTGCAGGTGGACGGCACGGTGATCGCGCTGGTGACGGGCGTGCTCGTCGGCCTCGTCCCGGCGTTCACCGCGACGCGCGGGATCTCGGCGTCGCTCAGGGAAGCGGGGCGCGGTGCGGTGACCAGCCGCGCCGGCGTGCACGTCCGCGGCCTGCTGGTGATCGCCGAGCTCGCGCTTGCCGTCATGCTGCTGGCCGGTGCGGGGCTGCTGATGCGCAGCTTCCTGAAGCTGCAGGCCGTCGATCCCGGATTCGACAGCGCGCAGGCGCTGACGTTCGAGCTGACGCTGTCGGATTCGCGGTACGAGCGGGACGAGGCGCGGATTCAGTTCTTCGATCAACTGCTCGGCCGGCTGCGCGCGCTGCCTGGCGTGCGCAGCGCGTCGGCGGTGATGGGACTGCCGCTGAGCGGGCTCGATTTCATCATCAGCTTCGAGGTGAGCGGCCGCCCGCCGGTGCCGCCGTCGCAGCAGCCGGCGATCCAGGTGCGGGTCGCGACGCCGGACTACTTCGACGCCATCGGCATTCCGCTCGAGCGCGGGCGCGGCTTCACCGAAGCGGATCGGATCGGCACCCCGCGGGTCGTCCTCATCACCGCAGCGGCGGCGCGGCAGTTCTTCCCCGGCGAGGATCCGATCGGCAAGACGATCACCCTCGGCTGGCGGCGCGCCCCCGGCGGCGAGCGGGCCGGCGGCGAAGTGATTGGGATCGTCGGCGACGTCAAGGACGCGGCGCTCGACGAGCCCAACCCGCCGCAGATCTACATGCCGCTGCGGCAGTGGCCGGTGTCGTTCATGACCGTGGTCATGAAGACGTCGGTGCCGCCGGCGTCGCTCGCCGACGCGGCGCGCGCCCAGCTGGCCGCCATCGATCCGAACCTGCCGTTGTCGGAAGCGAGCACATTGGACGCGGTCGTGGCGCGCTCGATTTCCCAGGAGCGGTTCTATCTGACGCTGCTCACCGCTTTCGCCGGCGTGGCGCTGGCGCTGGCCGCCATCGGCATCTTCGGCGTCCTCTCGTATGCCGTGGCCCAGCGCACTCGCGAGATCGGCATTCGCATGGCGCTCGGCGCGCAGGAACGCACGGTGATTGCGCTGATCGTCCGCGAGGCGATGATCCTGGTGGCGTCCGGCGTCGTGCTCGGCACGCTGGCGGCGCGGTTCCTGTCCGAGACCATGACCAGGATGCTCTTCAGCATCACGCCGGCGGACCCGGTGACATTTGCGGCCGTGGCCGGCCTCCTGATGGCCGTGGCGCTCCTGGCCGCCTACATTCCGGCGCGCCGCGCCACGCGCGTCGACCCGGTCGTCGCCCTCCGCGCCGAGTAGTCCGGCGGGCCGGAAGCCTGATATAGTTGGCCTCTTCTGGCCGTGGAGTATTCGCTCAAACAGTACGGGCTCCACCAGGGAGCGCTCGAGATCCAGTACATCGAGGAGTTCTTTCTCGATTTTCCGAGGAAGAAGACGGCGAGCGAGGTCATCGCCCGCCTGAGCAACCGCGATCACCAGATTCTCATGGCCGAGGCCCCGCTGCCCGACGACAGGGGCACGGTGGTGCCGGTGTCGTTCAAGGTCGCGCACGAGCTGCGCGCCAACGAGAACGATCCGAAGCTTGCCGACCTGGTCGCCCAGCTCGAGGACGTGGTCGAATTCGACGGCCGCCGCGTCCTCTATCAATGGATCGGCGGCACGCGCAGCGACTGGCGCGGCCAGGGGCACTTCCGCGCCCTCACCGAGGAGCAGGAAGTCTGGGCGCTGAGCAACGGCTTCGACGAGATCCTGGTCAAGACGAAGAACAAGTTCTACGAGATGCGCGCCGCCCTGGCGCAGCTGCACTATCACGTGATCCGCTTCGTGCCGTCGACGACCGCCACCGGCGAGTCGAAGGTGTTCCTGAGCAAGCGTCTCGGCCAGCACGTGCTCGACACGCATCGCAGCCGGCGGTCCCTGACGCGGCGCGACACGTGAGCGCCCGGCGGGAGGTCGGACCCCCCGCCTGACCGCCTGACGATTCCTTCGCGGGCATGATCGGCATCGAGGCGTATCGGCTGGTCGGCGATCCTGCGGCGCTCGAGCGCGCCGGACTGTTCGTCGCCGAAGGCCGCCTCATCGTCGAACGGCTGCTCCTCGATCTGCGGTTTCGCGTCCACTCCGTCGCCGTCACGCCGCCGGCGGCGGCAGCCCTGGCGTCCGTCTTCGCTCAGCGTCCGGACGTGGCGGTGCATCTCTGCGATCCCCGGGAGCTGGAAGCCCTCACCGGGTTCGACTTTCATCGCGGCTGTCTCGCGCTGGCCTGGCGGCAGCCGCCGGCCATCACGCTCGACAGTCTGGCCGGAGCGCGGAGAGTACTGGCGCTCGAGAGCGTCGGTAACCCGGACAACGTCGGCGGACTGTTCCGCACCGCTTTTGCGCTTGGCATCGACGCCGTCCTGATCGATCGCCGGACCGCGGACCCGCTCTATCGGAAGGCGATTCGGACCTCGATGGGCGCGACGCTGCGGCTGCCGTTCCTGCGCCTCGAGGCGTGGGCGGACGATCTGCAGACACTGCGATCGCGCGGATTCCGCGTACTGGCGTTGACGCCGCACCCCGACGCAGTGCCGCTGCCGGCGGTGAAGGTGACCGACGACGACCCGCTCGTGATCGTCGTCGGATCCGAAGGCTACGGACTGACGGACGGTGCCCTGGCGCAGTCGGATCTCGCGGTGCGCATTCCGATCGACCCGCGCGCCGATTCGCTGAACGTGGTCGTCGCCGCCGGAATCGCGCTGAGCCGGCTATCGGTCCGGTAGGCGAGTGGGGGCGATCAGCTTCACGCCCTTTCTCGTCGTGGACAGAGAGAACCGTTCGTTCAGCTTGACGCTCTCAGGCACGGCGTAGGTCAGCACGTATTGATTCCGCAGGTGGTTCGTGAGCTTCGCGATCGCCGGCGTCAGTGCGGTATTGCCGGTCACCTGCTCGATCATCCCGCCGCTCTGCCTCGGCCCGTCGCCGAGCACCCGTCCGAGTTCGGCCCCCGTGACGTAGACGACGCTCAGGCTGGCGCCGCTGCTCGTCAGCGCCCTCATCGCCTCGTCGGCCAGGTCGGACTGCGTCTTTTCGCCCGTCGCCGACAGCACGATGATCAACGGACGCCGCGCCCTGAGCTGCTGCAGTTCCCGGGCGGCGTCGTTGACGCCGGCGATGATCTGCTCGGTATCGGCCAGGACTCTCCCGCGCGGGCCCATGCGCCTCACCGCCTCGCGCAGGTCGTCGCCGCTCTCGGTGAAATCCAGCACCTTGATGGCTTGCGGACTCAGCAGCCGGATCGTGTACGCCGCCTTCCCGAACGTCGCCTGGATCAGCTGGGAGACCGCGCCCTGAAATCCGCCGGTGCCGCCGTCGTCGACGAGAATCGACAGCTGCATCGGCGCCGTGGCGGGGCCGACCGCCTCGATGACGCGGTCCTTCCCGCCCTCCTTGACCGCGAGGTCGGCCGCCGCCAGGTCGGTGACGTGGCCGCCTTTCGAATCGACGGCAGAGAAATAGACGGTGCGGGTGACGTCGGCGCGCGGCCGGGCGGTCACGGTTGCGGTGGTCAGCAGGACCAGCGGCAGCACGAGCATTCGATTCATAAGAAGTGAGAGTATCGTCAGGTGCTGCCACGCGTGCAAATCGGCGAGGGGCTGACGCTCTTTCCGTCGCGCCTCCCCTCTGCCGCACAGCGGGAGCTATGGGCCACGTGCCGCGCGCTGGCCGATGGTCCCGTCCCGATGTACGTGCCGACCGTCCGCGGCGGCAGGAAGATGAGCGTCGGCATGCTGTGCCTCGGCAGGCACTGGAACGGGCTCACCTACCGCTACGAGGCCACGCGGTCCGACTTCGACGGTCTGGCGGTGCCCCCGCTTCCGTCCCGCTTCGTCGAGATCGCGCGCGGCGCGGCTGCGGACGCGGGGTTCGAGATGTCGCCGGACCTCTGCATCATGAACTACTACGACGCGGATGCGAAGATGGGCGTGCACCAGGACAAGGACGAGCGTCCGGAAACGATCGCCGCCGGCGTCCCGATCGTGTCGATCTCGCTGGGTGACGCGGCGCGCTTCGTGATCGGCGGCCTGTCGCGGCGCGATCCGACCAGCCCGATCGTGCTGCGTTCGGGCGACGTGCTGGTGATGGGCGGCCCGTCGCGCCTGCGCTATCACGGGGTCACGCGGATCCTGCCCGGCACGGCGCCCGAAGGCACCGGTCCGGGCCGGTTCAATCTGACGTTTCGCCAGTGGTAGGGAAGTTCGAGGTTCGAGGATCGAGGATCGAGGTGCGCGGTGCGCGGTGCGCGGTTCACGGTGCGAGGTGCGAGGCGCGGAGTAAGCAGGCGTGATGAGAGCCGCCAGCGGAAAGCGGAAAGCGGAAAGCGGCCGGCGGCTCCGCGGCAGCTACTTCGCCGCAGCCTTCGCCAGCGCGCGCACCGCATCCACCATCGACATCAGCCCCATCCCCTTTCCCATCGAAATGTTCTGCCGGAAAATCTTCTCGACGATGTCGGGGGTGATGGTGGCGATGTCAGCGGCAGGAAGGCCGGAGAGCGTCCGGTCGAGGATCGCGGCGAGCGCCTTGGCGGAAATCCCCGACGGGTTCTCGACGGCGAAGTAGAGCTTCAACGTCCCGTCGGGCATCTTCTGCGCCCACACGTACGCATCCGACTCGCACTGCGGCACCTGGTGCGACCTGGCAAACGGCCGCGTGGCAACCGACGGCGGCACTTCCTTGAACTGATCCGCGTACGAGAGCAGCATGCTCGTGCGATCCGCCGGGTCGAACATCTGGAACGTCTCGACGAGCTGCTGCAGTTTGTCGGGCAAGAGGCGCGGCTACTTCTCGATGGGCACGTTCACCATGTTGCCCCACTCGGTCCAGCTGCCGTCGTAGTTGCGGACGTGCTCGAAGCCGAGCAGGTACTTCAGCGCGAACCAGGTGTGGCTGCTGCGCTCGCCGATCCGGCAGTAGGCGATGGTCTCCTTCGACGGCGACAGCTTGTTGTCGTCGCAGTAGAGCTTCTTCAGTTCGTCGGCGGTCTTGAACGTCCCGTCGTCCGGGTTGATCGCCTTGGCCCACGGCACGCTCTTCGCGGTGGGGATGTGCCCGCCCCGCAGCGCCCCTTCGTTCGGGTAGTCGGGCATGTGCATGCGCGTGCCGGCGTATTCCTCCGGACTGCGCACGTCGACGAGCTGCCCCTGCTTCTTCAGGTGCGCCATCACGTCGTCGCGATACGCGCGGTGCGGCGGATCGTTGCGCTCGGACGCCTTGTAATCGGTGCGCGGATACGACGGCACGTCCCGCGAGAGCGGCCGGCTCTCCTTCTGCCACTTGATGCGTCCGCCGTCCATCACCCTGGCATTGGTGTGGCCGAACAGCTGGAACACCCAGAACGCGTAACACGCCCACCAGTTGTTCTTGTCGCCGTAGAAGACGACGGTCGTGTCTCTGGTCGCGCCGATGCGCGACATCAGCGATTCGAAGCCTTCACGGGTGATGTAATCGCGGCGCAGCTGGTCGTTGAGATCCGACGTCCAGTCGACGTGGACCGCGCCGGGAATGTGGCCCGACGAGTAGAGCAGTGTGTCCTCGTTCGACTCGACGAGCCGAATCGACGGATCGTTGAGATGCTGCTCGACCCAGTCGGTCGAGACGAGCGCTTCCGGATGCGCGTAGCCGCGCTGTTCGATTGGCGTAGCCATAGTGCTCAATTCACGTTGTGCGAGCAGCCGCAGTGGCCGCCCTGGGACCTGCAGGCGGGCAGAGCTTCCGTCTCTTTCCGCCCGCCAGTCCCGACCATTCCCGGCGACGACAGCAGTTTCTGCAGATCCGCGCCGTGACAGGCGGGACACGCGGCCGCCCGGTCGGCGGTGACGAACGCTTCGAAATGCCGCCCGCAGCCGCGGCATGCGTACTCGAACATGGGCATAACAGAGCGATTCTATCAGGTACCCCGTTTGCTGCTTCCGCCGGCATGGCCAACAACCTTCCCGGCAAAGCCGGCGTGAAGTCATCAGCAAAGAAGCTCGACGCGAGCCGTCACGGCTTCGATCCGCACCCGGCGGCGGGCCCCGTCCCCGGCGCGGACGGCCAGGAACCGCGCCGCCGCCGCAAGGAGCCGGGCACGGCGACGGCGCGCGCCGGCAAAGGCGCGGCGCTCCGTGCGCAGAGGCGCGGCTGAGGCGGTAGTATGAGGCGCATGACGCGCCTCCTCACCGTCCTGCTGGCCCTCGCGCTCCCGCTCCCGGCGGCCGCCCAGAGCAGCCGCCTCGTCGTACTCAACAAGGAAGACGCCACGCTGGTCGTCGTGGATCCCGGCAGCGGCAAGCTCCTCGGACGCGTGCCGACCGGAGAAGGACCGCACGAAGTGACGGTGTCGCCCGACGGCCGGACCGCCTTCGTCGGGAACTACGGCGCGCAGACGCCGGGCGCGACGATCTCGATCATCGATCTGGGGGCGATGAAGGAGCTGCGCCGCGTGGAACTCGGAGCCTTCCGGCGGCCGCACGGCATGTGGTTCGCGGATGGCAAGGTGTACTTCACCGCCGAAGCCAACCGCGCCATCGCGCGTCTCGATCCCGCGTCGGGACAGATCGACTGGGTGCAGGGCACCGGACAGGCCGGCACGCACATGGTCTGGGTGAGTCCGGACGCGTCGCGGATCTATACCTGCAACATCGGCTCGGACAGCATGACGATCATGGAGCGCGGCAGCAATCCGCTCGCGTGGAACGTCACGACGATCGCGGTCGGCAGGGGGCCGGAGGGCTTTGACGTGACGCCGGACGGCCGCGAGCTGTGGGTCGCGCACTCGCGCGATGGCGGCGTGTCGATCATCAACCTCGCCGACAAGAAGGTGACCGGAACCATCGATGCGCAGACGAAGCGCTCGAACCGGCTGAAGTTCACGCCGGACGGGAGGCTCGCGTTGATCTCCGATCTCGACAGCGGCGACCTCGTCGTGATCGACGTCGCGGCGCGGAGGGTCAGCCGGCGCGTGCCGCTCGGCCGGATGGTGGAGGGAATCCTGGTTCCGCCGGACGGCGCGCGGGCGTACGTCGCCGTGACCGGAGACCATCAGATTGCCGTCATCGATCTGAAGACACTCGAAGTGACCAGCCGCATCGAGCCGGGCAAAGGACCGGACGGCATGGCGTGGGTGAAGTAGCTGCTTCGCCGCGGCTATGAGACTGCGCGGCGGGCCTCCCTCGGCATGGACGGAAGGCCCTCGTAGGGCGTTGCCGGCGCGGCGCTCAGCGGCCGCCGAACACCAGGCCGACGATGACCTGGAATTCTTTCGCGGTGAGGTCTTCGGCCTGGATGAAGCGGCCGTTGACTCCGAAGCGGAGACCGACGCTGCGCGAGAAGTAGGCGTCGACGCCGGCGCCGGGCTGCCAGGCGAACTCGCTGCCCGACTCGCTCAGGCCGAATCCTGACAGGCGTCCGCGCGCCGCGCCGAACAGCACCTGCCCGTACGGCCGCGCCGCGCCGCTGCGGCCGCGGACCCGCACGCCGGCGCCGTAGAAGTCCACCTTCAACTCGATTTCGGTGCCCAGCTCGTCGAAGGTCCGCCGGTTGCTCGCGACTTCGCCGACCAGGGAGAGCCAAGGCCCGACGCCGACGCCCAGCGACGCGAAGATGCCCTTCGCCAGGTTGCCCGACACTTCGCCGCTGTTGGCAAGCTCGTTGTCGCGCAGAAACGAGTAGCCGGCCGCGAAGTCGACTCCCTGCGCCGCCGCGGCGGACGGCGCGGCGATGCCGGTGATGACGAGAAAACCGGCGATCGCGCACACGTATTTCACTGCCTGTCTGAACATGAAGGCCTCCTGCACGAAGACTAGGACGTTCGATCGATCAGCGCGGTTGCAGCTGGCCGACCGCGACGAGGGCCGGCCGCAGCACGTCGTCGCCGATCCGGTAGCCGTGCGCGATGACACCGACGATCCGTCCGTCGGCGTCGGGTCCGGCGGCATCCACGGTGGTCACCGCTTCGTGCAGGCGCGGATCGAAGAGCGCACCCTGGCTCTCGATCCGCTTCACGCCGAAGCCTTCGAGCTTGGCAAGGAACAGCCGGCGTACCATTTCGACCCCCTGGAGCAGCGGGTCGGCGGCCGTCTCTGAAGCAGTATCGGCCGATCGGGCTGTGGACTTTGCAGCCTCGATCGCGCGATCGAGATTGTCGATCACCTCGAGCAGGCTGACGAGCACCTCGCGGCGGCTGCGCTCGGCGTCCTTCGCCAGCTCCTTGCGCATGCGCGCCCGCGCGTCCTCGAACTCGTGGGCGGACTGGCGGTATTTGGCGAGGTAGTCCTGCGCCTGTTTCTCGGCCTCGGCGACCCGGCGTTCCAGCTCCTCGACATACGACGGCTTGGAGCCGCGCGGCTCGTCGCTGCCCGGCGCATCCTTCTCGCGCGCCCACCACCGCCGATCGACGACTTTTACCGGAATCTCGTGTTCGTCAGCCATTGAAGTCGAAGGTCAACCCGTCGCCGTTCATGCCGATCGTCACCGTGCCCCCCTGTTCGAGCCTGCCGAACAGGATCTCGTCGGTGAGCCGATCGCGCACTTCGGTCTGGATCACGCGGGCGAGCGGACGCGCGCCGAAGACGCGGTCGTAGCCCTTGGTCGCGAGGTACTGGCGGGCGTCGGGCAGCAGCGTGATCGCGATGCGGCGCTCGGCCAGCTGCTCCTCGAGCTGGATGATGAACTTGTCGACGATCGTCTCCATCACCTCCGGCGACAGCGGCTGGAAGTTGACGATCGCATCGAGCCGGTTGCGGAACTCGGGGCTGAACACCCGCTCGATCGCCGACTTCGAGCGCGCCTGCGCCTGCCGCACGCGATGATCGACCCCGCCCTGCGCCGGGACGTTGGCGAACCCCATGCTGCCGGCGCTCATCTCGCGCGACCCGGCGTTGGAGGTCATGATCAGCACGACCTGACGGAAGTCCGCCTTGCGCCCGTTGTTGTCGGTCAGCGTGGCGTGATCCATCACCTGCAGCAGGATGTTGAAGATGTCGGGGTGTGCCTTCTCGATCTCGTCGAGCAGGACGACGCTGTAGGGATGGGTGCGCACGGCATCGACCAGCAGGCCGCCCTGTTCGAAGCCGACGTACCCGGGCGGCGCGCCGATCAGCCGCGCCACCGCGTGCTTCTCCATGTACTCGCTCATGTCGTAGCGCTGGAACTCGTTGCCGAGATGCAGCGCCAGCTGCTTGGCGAGCTCGGTCTTGCCGACGCCGGTCGGTCCGGTGAACAGGAACGCGCCGGCGGGACGATCCGGCTGCCCGAGCCCGGCGCGCGACCGCTTGATGGCGCGCGCCACGAGCCGAACCGCTTCTTCCTGGCCGAACACCACGCGCGCGAGCGATTCCTCGAGCGTTCGCAGCCGATCGCGATCGGACGAGGACGCCTGCTTGGCGGGGATGCGCGCCATGCGCGCCACCACTTCTTCGATCTGCGGCACTCCGACGTCGACGATCACGGCGGCGGGTTTCGCCGCCCCCGCCTCCGGTGAGGGCGCCGGCGGCGCGCCGAGCCGCGCCTTCGCGCCGGCTTCGTCGAGCACGTCGATCGCGCTGTCCGGCAGGCGGTAGTCGCGGAGGTGGCGCGACGCGAGCTTCGCCGCCGCTTCGAGCGCGTCGTCGGCGTACTTCACGCGGTGATGCGACTCGTACCGCGAGCGCAGCCCCTGCAGGATGCGCACGGTCTCCTGAATCGACGGTTCGTCGATCGAGACCTTCTGCAGCCGCCGCGCGAGGGCGCGGTCCTTCTCGATGTGCTTGAACTCTTCGTGCGTCGTCGAACCGACGACGCGGAGCTGGCCGGCGGTGAGGATCGGCTTGATCAGCGTGGCGAGATCCATCGTGCCGCCGGTGGTCGCGCCGGCGCCCACCGTCGAGTGGATCTCGTCGATGAAGAGGATCGGCAGCGGCCGCTTCGAGAGCGCGGTGATCACCGCCTTGAACCGCTCCTCGAAGTCGCCGCGGAAGCGCGTCCCGGCGAGCAGCGCGGCCGAGTCCAGCGAGAACACCTCGGCTCCCTGCAGCACTTCCGGCACGTCCTCCTGCAGCAGCCGCTGCGCCAGCCCTTCGGCCAGCGCGGTCTTGCCGACGCCGGCGTCGCCGACGAACACCGGGTTGTTCTTGCGACGGCGGCAGAGGATCTCGAGCGTGCGCTGCAGCTCGGTGGTCCGCCCGATCAGGGGGTCGAGCGCCCCCTCGCGGGCCCGCTCGGTCAGGTTCAAGGCATACGCGCCGAGCGGATCTCGCGCGGTGCCGCCGCCGCGCTCGCCGATCCCGGCGTCGGCGTCCCCCTGCGGCGCTTCGGCGTCGCCGCCGGCCGGCGTGGCGCCGTGCGGGGGAACCTTGCTGATGCCGTGGGTGATGTACTCCAGGATGTCGAGGCGCGACACGCCCTGGTTCGCGAGCAGTTGCGCGGCGTAGGACTTCGACTGCTGCAAGGTGGCGGCGAGCACGTCGCCCGACTGCACTTCCTGCCGGCCGGCGCTCTGCACGTGCAGCACCGCCGTCTGCAGCACGCGGCGGAACGCCATCGTCTGCTCCGGCTCCTTCTGCTGGCCGCGCGAGAACTGTTCGATGTGTTCGTCGAGATACTTGTCGAGGTCGCGGCGGAGCTGCGGCAGATCGGCGCCGCAGGCGGCCAGGATGCGCTCGCCGTCCGGATCGTGCGCCAGCGCGTACAGCAGGTGCTCCAGCGTCAGGTGCGTATGACGCCGCGCAGCCGCCTCGCGGTAGGCGACGGTCAGGATCACTTCAAGAGAGGGACTGAACAACTGCCGTCTTCCTTCTTACTCCGGTTCCATCGTCGCGCGCAGCGGAAACCCGTTCCCGCGCGCCAGATCGACGACCGTCGCGACCTTGGTTTCCGCCACCTCGTACGGATACACGCCGCAGAGGCCCTGCCCCTGCGTGTGCACCGCCATCATGATGCGGTACGCCTCTGCCGGCGCCTTGTTGAACACCGTCTCCAGAATCTCGACGACGAAGTCCATCGTCGTGTAGTCGTCGTTCAGGAGAAGCACCTTGAAGAGCTCGGGCTTCTTTGTTTCCTGCCTGGTCCGTTCGAGGACTTCCCCGTCGACGCGCCGCTCGGTGCCGGGCATACAACTGGATCCATTGTACCAGCCGCAACAAGCACCCCGGTGGGCGCGGCCTACTTGTCCGGAATGTGCGTCGGGGCGCGCAGCGTCACGTCCCGCCGCGTGGTGGTGATGCTGAAGCGGTCGGACGCCCTGACGCCGTCGGGAAGGGTGTACTCGACGACGTACTGGCGCTTGAGGGATTCGGCGAGCTGCTGCAGCCCGGTCATCGCGCCGGCGATGGCCGGCACTTCCTCCCGGCGCCCGCCGGAGCGCTTCGGTCCGTCGCCGAGCACTTCGTTCAGCCCGAGGTTCTCGTTCAGCAGGTCGCTGGGGCGATTTGTCGGCGCCGTCGGCCGGAGCGTCGATCCGAGCACCGAGACGACGTGCAGCGCCGCTCCGCTCTTGCGCAGCTCGCTGAGCACGTGGTCGGGCGGCAGCGGCGTGTGCTCCTCGCCGCCGACAGTGAGCGCGAGGATCACCGGCCGCTCGACCCGGCGGCGCTCGAAGTCGAGCGCGCTCTCGTAGATCCCCGAGAGCAGCTGGCCGCCGTCCGGCGAGCCCGGGCGGGCGATGAGCTGGCTCACCGCCGCGCTCAGGAGGTCGGCGCTGCCGGTGAACGGCGTCAGCTTCCTCGGCTGGCCGGTGACGCTGATGATGGAGAACTCGGCGCGGCCGAGGAGCGCCTCGATGAAGCGGCCAACCGCGACGCGGAACAGGCCCGTGCCGTTGTCGTCGACGAGGATGGCGATCTGCAGCGCGCCGGTGGCCGGCCGGAGCGCGGTCACCTGGCGGCTCTTGCCTCCTTCCTTAACGGCAACATCGCCCGCGACGAGATCGGCGACGACCGCGCCGTTGCGATCGAACGCGCTGACGTGGACGCGCCGGGTCCGCTCCTCGACGGTCGCGGCATCGAGGGTGACGAGCGCGAGCGCGGAGGCGAGGAGCGGGATGACAGTCATTTGAGCTCTTTCAGGTAGATGTTCTTGAACCGCATCTCGGAGCCGTGCGTCTGGAGCTCGATCGGGCCGCGCGCGGGCACCGGCCCGGTCTTGTCGAAGTAGTTGTGCATCACCTGGCCGTCGACGGTCAGCTGATCGTTCAGCCAGACCCAGACTTTCTCCCCCACCATGCGAATCTTCAGAGTGTTCCACTGCCCGATCGGCTTGTCGGCCTTGACGAGGGGAAACCTCCCGGGGCTGTCGGCGCGGTTGTTCCACAGCGCGCCGGAGCCCTTGTCGGCGCCGTTCCTCGCCTCGCGCGGATTCGAGGGATCCCAGATCTGCACCTGCGGAATGCCGCGCAGGTAGATGCCGGAGTCGCCGTTCGGGCTGACCATCAGCCAGTCGACGTGGAACTCGAAGTCGCCGTAGTCTTTCACGGTGGCGAGGTGGGGGCTCTGACCGTCGGAGACGATCTCCTTCTTCGCCGCATCGACGCGCCAGTGCGCGTCGCGCTCGGCGTTCCACTTGGCCTGCTTCTCGGCGCGCTCTTCCCTGGTCAGCTTCGCTTCGTCCGCCGGGTTGTAGTTCGGCTGGCGGCCGCGCCATCCGCTGAGATCCTTCCCGTTGAACAACGACACGAACCCCTGCGGCGGCTTCTGCGCCGCGGCGGGCGCAGCCGGGTGCGAGACGACAGTCAGCGCGACGGCGAGCACGAAAGCGGAGCGCGGCATCAGGCGAACTCCTCCAGGGCAGCCATGACTTCCTTGAACAGATACTTCGATCCCTCGACGCCGTTCAGCGGGCCGGTCTCGTACTCGAGCGCGAAGGTCCCCTTGAAGCCGGCGGCGAGCATGATCCTGGTCGACCGCCGCACGTCGTTGTAGCTCCCCCAGCGTTCCCAGTACTTGGCGTGGACGTTGGTGTGCGCGTACGGCGCCACCGCCTTCAACCCGCTGACCAGCATGTACTCGTATTCCCAGTTGCAGAAGTCGGGCGACGCCTCGCAGTACGGGTGATTCACCTCGTCGAGGATGATGCGGATGTTGATCGGGTCCGCGGCAAGCCCCCAATGGTTCTCGATGGTCACCTTGATGCCGAGATTGCCGCCATGGTCCGCCATCTCCTTGTACGACTCGATCGCCTTCGCCAGCGGCAGGACGATGTCGGTGTTGCGCGGATAGCCGTCCGAGGAGCGCGCGATCGCCTGCGGCCGCAGCGCCGGGCCGAGCGCGGTGACGGAATTCATCCGCATCGATCGCACGCCGAGCACCGCGCAGGCGTCCAGCCACCGCTTGGCGATCGCCACACCTTCCTTGCGCAGCGCGTCGTCGGTCGAGGCGAGATTGGTCGGGGCGTTGTTGGACACGTGGTGGACTTTCACCCCGGCCGCGGCGCTCTTCGCGGCGAGCTGGTCGAGCCACTTGCGCCCGGACGGCGTCGAGGGATCGAACGTGCCGGGCCCGCCGTCGGGCCGCCTGGTGAACATGCTGTCGTCGGTGATGTCGCCCATGAGGGACGAGAAGATGTCCATGTGGGTGACGCCGGGATAGGTGTTCTTGGTGAACTGCGGGAAGTCCAGCATCGTGATTTCGCCGTACTGCTTCTTCATCGCCTCGCCCGGGCCGCCGCCGCGGCCGGCAGTGCGTGACTTGAACAGCGCACGGACGGCGTAGGAGTTCGACGCGATTCGCAGCAGCCGATCCTTCTCGCTCAGCTTGCCCGGGCCCGCGCCCGGTGCGGTCACCGCCGTGGCGGGAGGCTGCGCGGGGCTCTGACCCGAGGCGGGGGGCGGCGTTTGCGCCGAAAGTCCCGCCGAAGCCGTGCCCGCGGCGACGGCTGAGAAGGTCGAGAGAAAGTCGCGCCGGTCCATGGACATGGTTGTGTATTCTAGCCAACCATGAAGCCCCCGACCGTTTTTCTTGGCGAGATGACGAACCCGGAAGTCATCGAGTTCCTGAAGCAACATCAGACCGTCATCGTTCCCGTGGGCGCCGTCGAGCAGCACGGCCCGCACGGGCCGCTGCTGACCGACGTGCTGATTCCCCAGGAAATCGCCCGCCGCGTCGCGCCGCGGATCGGCGCCGTCGTCGCCCCGCCGATCAACTACACCCTGTCCTATCCTCACGTCGGCTTCCCCGGCATGATGCACATCCGGATTCCGACGTTCATGGCGCTGATCGAAGACCTCTGCGTTTCGTTCGCGTCCTCCGGCTTCCGGAAGATCGTCTTCCTCAACGGCCACTACGACAATACCTACGCCATTGCCTATGCCTGCGCCAACGCGCAGGAGCGCATCCCGAAACATACCGTGCAGGCCTTTCCGATCAACTACTGGGACGCGTTCACGGCGGAGGACGTCGACGAGTTCTCGGGCTTGAAGAACGGGCTGCACGCCAACCTCGGCGAGACGTCGGCGGTCATGCGGATCAATCCGGCGCTGGTCGATCTCGACAACGCCAACGCCGAATTCCCGCCGTTTCCCGACTACCGGATTCCGACCGGCGGCGTGCACACCGCGTACTTCTTCTCGCACCCGGGATCGGTGTATTGGGCCACCAGGTCGGGCACGTGGGGCGACGCGCGAAAGTCGACGCCTGAAGCGGGGGAGCGGTATCTCGAGGCCGGCGTTCGCTCGACGCTCGCCCTGCTCGACAACATCGCCAGGACGTTCGAGGCGATGCCGCCTCGCTGAGCGCGCGTGCTCCGCTGGCTGCTCCCGCTCGTCGCCGCGGCGCTGCTGCAGGCGGCGCCGATCTACATTCCGTATGACGAGGTGGATCGCCGGCCGGACGCGGATCGTCCGGCGGAAGCCGCGAGCCGCCTGCGGATCTCCGCGACGGACTGGCCGGCCTGGGTCGCGAAGCGGGACGCCGAGATCCGCGCGCGGCTCGTGCGCGGTGACGAGGATTCGCTCGTCTACCTGTGGCTCTACGGCACCGCGTTCACGAAGCAGCCGCGCGCCACGGCCGAGCAGATCGATCGGCTGCGCGATTCAGGGAAAGCGGAAGCGCTGCTGATCGACCGCCTCGACGATCTGGTGTCCGCCATCGCCGCACCCGGCACGAACGAGCGCCTCCTGTTCGCCCGGCGCCATCTCTCCGGACGGGGGATCGACGTCCGCACCGAGGCGGGGCGAATGAAGGCGCGCGAGTTCCTCGTCGAGGCCCGCGAGCGCGTGATCGCCGAGAACGCGGAGTTCGGCCGTGCCGCGGAGGCGGCCAGGCGCTCGACGGACGCGGACGCCGCGCTGGCGGCCTACGCCACGCTCTTTCGCGATCGCGGCCTCTCGTCCGACACACGGCTCACCGCGAGCTTCGCCATCGACGCCGCGCTTGCGGCAGTCGCTCAGAGCGCCGTGCTCCCGGCCTTCAGCGTCCGGCGCGCCGCCATCGTCGGGCCCGGGCTCGATTTCACCGACAAGGCCGAGGGCTACGATTTCTATCCGCAGCAGACGATTCAGCCGTTCGCCTTGATCGACTCCTTGCTGCGCCTGGATCTCGCACCGGCCAGTGCGTTTCGATTGACGACCTACGATCTGAGTCCGCGCGTGAACGCCCACCTCGCGGCCGCGGTGCAGCGCGCCGCGAGAGGAGCGGGCTACACCCTGCATCTTCCCCTGGCCGGCGGCGACCCATCGCACGAGTGGCAGCCCGCGCTGGTCGGCTATTGGGAGCGCTTCGGCGCCCGGGTCGGACGGGAGGGCAAGCCGCCGCCGCGGCCCGAGGCGGCCGCCGGCGTTCGCGTCCGCAGCATCACCGTGCCGGCGGCGCGCGTGCGCGTGATCTCGCCCAGGGATCTCAACATCGTGCTGCAGCGCGAGCCGCTCGGCGAATCCGAGCGGTTCGACCTGATCGTCGCGACCAACGTCCTCGTCTACTACGACAGCTTCGAACAGGGGCTCGCTCTCGCGAACATCGCCAGCATGCTCCGTCCCGGCGGCATCTTCCTGACGAACTACCGGATCGCGGCATCGGCCCGAATGGAAGCGCTGCCTCAGTTGACGACGCGCGTGTTCTTCGACAGGCAGGGCAACGGGGATTCGGTGTTCTGTTACAGGCGGCGGTAGACGCCGACGGCTGACGCTTACCGGATGCCGAACATCTGTTTGAGCTCGTCCGCCGTGGCGCCGCTGCCGTACTGATTCAGCTCGAACGCCTCGGCATACTTGATCGCCTTCCCCTTCTGGTCGCCGTACAGCTTCACGAGCAGCGAGCGGTACTTCTCGGCGATCCCGGCGTCGCGCTGCTTCACGCCGTCCAGTATCTGCGCCGCGCGCGCCGCCGGATCCGCGGGCGCGTTGCCGCGGTACCGCGCCTGCCACGAATCGGCGTCCGCGAACTGCGACGGCATGTCGCCGATGCAGGCCCACTTCTTCTCCGCCACGTCGTCGATTCCCACCGCCACGATCGGATCGAATGGATACGGCTTCTGGAAGTTGTCGGAATAGAAGAGGAAGATCGGGTTGCGCCTGGTCGGCGGCGTGTATGGCGCGAAGAACGGCGCGGCGACGACGACCGCCGAGTCTTCCGCCAGCTTGCCGACGGCGCGGTGATCGGGGTGGTAGTCCCACGGCCGGTGGGAGAGGACGATGTCGGCCTGCCATTCGCGGATGATGTTCGCCACCTTCTTACGGGTTTCGAGATCCGGCATCAGCTCGCCGTCGTGGATGTCGAGCACGTCCGTCTCGACGCCGACCTTCTTGTGGCACGCCGTCACCTCCGCCTTACGCCGCTGCGCGAGCGGTCCGCCGGCCTGGGCGAAGTGCCCGACGTCGCCGTTGGTCAGCGCGACGAGCTTGATCTTGTGTCCCTGCGCCGCCATCAGCGCCGCGGTGCCGGCGAACTTCAATTCCGCATCGTCGGGATGCGCGCCGAAGGCGACGACGCGGAGGACGCGCGGGGCGGGAGTCTGAGCTGCGAGATGCTGAACGCCGGCGGCCGCGAGCGCGAAAGCCAGGCTGCGGATGATGAGTTTGTGCGTCACGGGATACCCCTCAGCCGCGAAGTATAATCCGCGGTCTTCTGCGAACGAACGCAGGGCGTGAGCCCGCGGGCGACCGGCACTCCGCTGCCCGGATGCGCGACATCGAATGCGCCGCTCGCTTCGTGGGCTTCGTGGCCCTGGTGCCGGCGTGAGCCGTGGCCGCCGGCGGCTCTGGCTACGTCAGCTCCCACCCCGAACGGGTCTGCTCGCGGCGGACGAGCCTGGTTGCCTCCGGTGAGTTGGTGAACTCCAGCTTCGCCGAATCCCACACCAGGCGCTTGTAGGGCACGCGCAGCGCGATCGTCGCCAGCGTCACCGCTTCGGCGAGAGCGGCGACGTTCTCGAAGCTGCCCTTGGACGACTTCGCCTTCTGCTTCAGCGCGTTCACCCACTCGTCCTCGGGGGACGTGGCGTCGAACTCCGGCGTCGCGATCGAGCCCTCGAATGCGCGATGCCGCGCCTGCGGGATGAGCCGCGGATTGGTCGCACGGAAGTCGCACAGGATCTTTCCCTTGTCGCCGATGAAGAGCATGCCTTCGTCGGCGAGATCCAGTTTGTCCTGGTACAGCTCCTCCGGCGTCTGCGGCTTGTTGCCGCCGTCGTACCAGAAGGTGTCGACCGCCGGCCGGGAGGGAGTCGCGGGATGCCGCCAGCGAAGCGTGCTCGACTTGGGCAACCCCACCTGCGACACGCGCCCGCCGGTGCTGACGCGGCGTTCGTTGACCGCGGCGTCGTTGTTGGGACGCCCTTCGACCCATTCGGGAATGCCGAGCTCGAGGATCCGGTACGGCTGCCAGAGCGAGTACAGGCCCATGTCCCCGAGACAGCCGCTGCCGTAGGCGTACCACCCGCGATAGAGGCAGTGTGTGTAATTGGGATGGTACGGGCGATCGGGCACCGGTCCCTGCCACAACTGCCAGTTGAATCCATCCGGAACGGGCGGGCCCGCGGTGTAGTACTCCTGCCAGCCCTGCGGCCAGAACGGACGGTTGGTCCAGTTGTGCACTTCACGCACGCTGCCGATCACGCCCGCCTTGATCCAGGCCGCGAGGGTGTGACGATCCGGACTGTTGCTGTAGGCGAGCAGGTGCGTCGCCGCGGCGCTCGCCGCGCCGGCCTCGAGGGTCCGGCGCAGCTCGTAGGGGAGCAGCGCGACGGGCTTGTGCGCGATCGCCGCCCGGCCTTTCTTCAGCGCGGCGATGTTGATCGCGGCGTGCTGGTGATCGGGCGTGATGTTGACGATCCCCTGGATGTCGGCTTCCTTCTCCAGCATCTCGCGGAAGTCTTCGTAGGCGCGGATGCCTGCGGCGGGGCGCTCGTGCTTGCGATAGTAGATCTCCATGATCTGCTTCGCGATGTCGCGGCCGCCGCGGATGCCGGTGTCCCCTTCGCCCCACGCCGGCTCCTCGATGAAGCGGCGGATGCGGTTGCGGTTGCCGAAGTTCTCCCAGTCCACGTAGTCCTGCGAGTCGCGGTTGGGATCGACCACCGCGACGAACTGCAGGTCCTCGCGGCGCACGAACCCGGTGTTCACCTGCCGCTGCGCCTGCATGCCGCAGCCGACCTGTGCCAGCAGGATCATGTCGCTGGGGGGGACATAGCCGCGGCCGCCGAGCACCCGCCGCGGGACGATGGTCCAGGCCGACGCTGCCGTGACCGTGCCGATGAACTCCCGCCGGTTCATATGACCTCCCGCCGCTATAACCTGCCATACAATCCGCCCCCGGAGGCTGAAAAAATGCGACGCATCGCGCTCCTGATCCTGCTGCTCGCCGTTTCCCGATCCGCCGCGGCGCAGCAGCCCATCACCGTCGGCGGCGTCACTGCCGCACCTGGTGCGGTGGCGAGCGGCACGCTCGATGTCCCCGCACGTGCCGGCGACAGCGGCACCACCATCCCCGTCACTGTGATCAACGGGGCGTCTTCCGGCCCGGTGCTGGCGCTGATCGCCGGCACGCACGGGATGGAATACGTGCCCATCGTCGCGCTCCAGCGGCTGCGGACGGCCATCGACGCGAAGGCGATCACGGGCGCCGTGATCATGGTTCACGTCGCCAACATGCCGTCGTTCCTGGGCCGCACGATCTACTACTCACCGGTCGACGGCAAGAACCTCAACCGCGTCTATCCCGGCAAGGCGGATGGCACCATCTCGGAGCGCATCGCCGAGACGATCACCCGCGAAGTGATCGCGCGCGCCACCCACGTCGTCGATCTGCACTGCGGCGACGGCAACGAATCGCTCCGCCCGTACAGCTACTGGATCACTACCGGCGACCCGAAGGTCGCGCAGGCCGGGCGCGCGATGGCGCTCGCCTTCGGCCTCGAGCACATCGTGGTCGATCGCGAGCGTCCGACCGATCCCGCCAACTCGGTGTACACCTCCAACACCGCGATCACCCGCGGCAAGCCGGCGCTGACCACGGAAACCGGCGGCATGGCGATCGTCGACGAGGCCTCGATCGAGCTGGTCCGGCGCGGCGTCGCAGGGCTGATGAAGCACCTCGGCATGCGCACCGACGGTCCGGCGCCGGTCGCCGCCCCGGTGCTGTTCGAGCGCAACGAAGTGCTGCGCGCCGGCGCGACCGGCATCTTCTACGCCGCGGTGGAGAAGGGGCGCGAGGTCAAGAAGGGGGCGCGGCTCGGCCACATCACGGACTTTCACGGCCGGACGATCGAGGAGGTGATCGCGCCGTTCGACGGTCAGATCCTCTATGTCGTCGGCACGCCGCCGGTCACGAAGGGAGAGCCGGTGGCGATGATCGGCGGCCGCTGATTCGCACGCCCCGGGGGGGTAGCAACGGGGGATGCGCTGTGAGTATGATGCGCCCGTGGCTACGAAACGCATTGGCATGGGACTGGTCGGCGCCGGGTTCGTCGGGCCGCACCACGTGGACGCCGTCCGGCGTCTGGGATTCGTCGACATCGTCGCGGTGGCCGGCAGCAGTGCGGCGTCGGCGCGCGCCAAGGCCGACGCGCTGCACGTCGAGCAGGCCTACGGCAGCTACCAGGAGCTGCTCGACGATCCGCGCATCCAGGTCATTCACAACGCGACGCCGAACTACCTCCACTACGAGGTGAACGCGGCAGCCATCGCCAGGCGGAAACACGTCGTTTCCGACAAGCCGCTGGCGATGACCGCCGCGGAAGCACGGTCGCTGCTCGACCAGGCGCGGAAGGCCGGGATCGTCCATGCCGTGACCTTCAATTACCGCGGCAACCCGATCGTCCAGCACGCGCGGACCGCGATCGCGCGCGGCGACATCGGCACGCCGCGGTTCATCCACGGCCATTACCTGCAGGACTGGCTGATCAAGGACACCGACTATTCCTGGCGGCTCGAGCCCGACAAGGGGGGCGCGTCGTCGGCGCTCGGCGACATCGGATCGCACTGGTGCGACCTCGCCCAGCACGTCAGCGGCCTGCGGATCACCCACGTGCTCGGCGATCTGACCACCACGATCCCGAAGCGCAAGCGGCCGAAGGCGAAGGGATCGCGCGAAGCGTTCGCCGCCGCCGGGGCGGAAGAGACCGAGGTCGTCGACATCACCGTCGAAGACCTCGCGTCCGTGCTGGTCCGCTTCGAAGGGGGCGCGAAAGGGGCGTTCTCCGTCGGCCAGGTCTGCGCCGGCCACAAGAACGACGTCGTGCTCGAAGTCTGCGGCGCGACCTCGTCCATGCGATGGCGCCAGGAAGAGCAGAACGAACTGTGGATCGGGCATCGCGACGGGGCCAATCAGGTGCTCGCGAAGGATCCGTCGCTCCTGGATCGCACGGCGCAGCGCTACACGCACCTGCCCGGCGGGCACCAGGAGGCGTGGGCCGACGCCTTCTGCAACTTGATGCGTGATATCTATGGCTTCATCGCGGAGGGAAAGCCCGCCGACGCGCCGAAGCCGCCCGCCTTCGCCACGTTCGAGGACGGTTATCGCGCCAACTGCGTCGTCGAGGCGATCCTGAAGAGCTCGCACGCGGGCAGCGTATGGACGCAGGTGAGTTACTGATATGAAGGCATTCGAGCCCAAGTTCATGAAGGTCGGCGTCCTCACTGCGGCACTGCAGGAGCTGACGCCGCGCGAGGTTCGCGATCCGGATCCCGATCGGGCGATCGAGGACTGGGCGCAGTTCGCGCGCGAGATCGGCGCGGACTACATGCAGCTGTCGGCGGCGCTGCATCCGACCGAGACGGACATCCCGCCCGAGGCGATGCTCGATCCGGTGGCGAATACGCTCGACCTGCGGAAGCCCTTCGACAAGGATCGCGCCCGCCGCGTGACCAAGGCGCTGGACGCGAGCGGCATCGGGCTGTCGGATGTCGGCTACTTCGACAATATGCTGCACCACGACCCCGAGGTGCGGAAGAAGAAGCACGACTTCATGCGGCGCGTCTTCGAGGCGGCGACGCTGCTGGGCGTGAACGCGGTCTGCGGGTTCGTCGGCCGCAATCAGCGGCACAGCATGGACGAGAACCTCGTCGATTTCGAGGAACACTTCGTTCCGCTGCTCCAGGACGCCAAGTCGCGCGGCCTCACGTTCAGGGTCGAGCAGTGTCCGATGCCGGGCTGGACGACGGGAGACAACTTCCACAACAACATCGCCTACACGCCCGGCACCTGGATCGCGCTGCATCGTATCTGCGAGAAGCACGGCGTCGGCGACCAGTTCCGCATCCACTACGATCCGTCGCATGCGATCCTCATGGGCCAGGACACGCGGTCCATTTTTCAATACCTGAAGGACGCGGGGTACAACTTCCTCATCGGCGGCTTCCACGTGAAGGGGCAGGTCATCGATGCGAAGGGGGTGTCCGCCTGGGGCTACGGCGGCCAGACCGTCGAGCGCGGCGACTGGGTGAACGGCAAGGCGTCCGAGAATCCGGCCGATCAGGTGAACGCCTGGAAGAAGCAGACCGTGCTCTGCGAGCACGAGCTGCCCGGCACGGCGCGCCACGATCCGCTGGCGTACCTGCAGAACCGCACCGTCGACTGGCTGGATCATCAGCTCGCCGCGCGCGAACTGCTGCAGCTCGACGTCAAGAACACGCACCTGGTGGTCGAGCACGAGTTCCCGCCCGCCCGCATCCAGGATCGCCAGCGCGTGACGCCGATCCTCCAGGGCTCGATGGCCTTCGTGCGGCGCATCGACGAGGCCGCGGCCTGCATGTACGCGCTGCAGCACGAAGTGCTCGCGGCGCAGGGACTCAAGGCGCAGGGCATCGGGCGGCAGGCGTACCGGTCCTAGGGGTGTAATGCCGATCAGACTCGCCAAGCTTGCCCATGTCGTTGCCGCCTCGGGACTCGTTGCCAGCATGCTGGTCGTCGCGCGCGCAGACTCGCAGAATCCGGCGCCGCCGCCGCCGCCGGCCCAGCCTCCCGCCGGCACGCCGCCGCAGGGAGGCGCGCAGCAGCCGCAGCCGCCGGCCGGGCGGGGGCAAGGGCGCGGGGCGCGTCCCGAATCGTTCCCGGCGCAGCAGCGTCCGCCCGGCGACCCCGCCCTGATCACGCGCGGCAAGACGCTGTTCGACGCGACCTGCGCGTTCTGCCACGGCAAGGACATGCGGGGGGGAGAGAACGGCGGCCCCAACCTGCTCCGCTCGGAAGTGACGTTGACCGACACCGCGGGCGAGAAGATCGCGCCGATCGTCCGCGGCGCGCGCGCCGACAAGGGAATGCCGCCGATCCAGATGAGCGACGACGACATCCGTGCCGTCGCCGAGTACATCCACAGCACGCTGGCGCTGTCGCCGCGGCAGGGCATGCCGCCGCCCGGCGAGGAACCGGTGGTCCTCGACATCGTCGTCGGCGACGTCGCCGAAGGGGAGAAGTACTTCGCCGCGAAGTGCAGCGCGTGCCACTCGACGGCCGGCGACCTGCAGGGGATCGCGAGCCGCATTACCGACCCGAAGACCCTGCAGAACACGTGGGTGTCGGGCGGCGCAGCCGGCGGCCGCGGCCGCGGTACGGGTCCGGCGGGCGCGAGCGCGAACGGGCGCGCGGTAACCGCTACGGTGGTGACCGCGTCCGGTGAAAAGGTCGAAGGGCGGCTGCTCCGCCTCGACGATTTCTACGTCGCGATCGCGCAGCCGGACGGCACGGTCCGCAGCTTCACGCGCCGTGACGGGACCCCGAAGCTCGAGCTGAAGGATCCGCTGGAAGGGCATCGCAAGCTGCTCGCCGAGCTCACCGACAAGAACATGCACGACGTGACCGCGTACCTCGTGACGCTCAAATGACGATCAAGAAGCTGCTGCTCGCCGCGGCGGTTGCGCTCGCACCGCTCGCCGTTGGCTCCGTCGCGGTGGAAGGGCAGGGGCGCGGCATCGAACCGAAGGAGCTTCTCAAGCCGCTCGGCGAATGGTGGACGAGCTACTCGGGGGACTACACGGGACGCCGGTACAGCGCGCTCGCCGACATCAACCGGCTCACGGTGAAGAACCTCACGCTGGCCTGGGTGGCCAATCTCAATCCAAGTCCGCTCGCATCGGGCGGCGGCCGCGGCGGCGGAGGCCGCGGCGGCGGTGGCGGCGGCGCCAATCTGATCGTGGGCGGTCCGGGCCCCGGCGACATCGTCCCCGGCAGCTCGGGGATCAAGGGCACGCCGCTTCTCGTCGACGGCACGCTCTACGTGACCATGCCGGACAACGTCTGGGCGATGGACGCGCGGGACGGCCGCGTGCTCTGGCAGTACTACTGGAAGACCCGCGGCGGCACCCACATCGCCAACCGCGGCGTCGGCATGTGGAACGGCTATCTCTACACGGTGACGCCGGACAACTACCTCGTTTCGCTCGACGCGAAGACCGGACGGGAGCGCTGGAACAAGGAAATCGCCGACTTCAGCCAGCAGTACTTCTCGACGACCGCGCCGCTCGTCGTCGACAACCATGTGATCGTGGGGGTCGGGAACGATCTCGACACGCCGGGCTTTCTGCAGTCGTTCAACGCCGAAACCGGCGCCCTCGAATGGAAGTTCTACACCGTGCCGATGGAGCCGGGGGATCCCGGGCTCGACACCTGGGAGAATCTCGACGCCGCGCGGCACGGCGGCGGCATGCCGTGGCTGCCGGGCGTGTTCGACCCCGAGACCAGGCTGTACATCTTCGGCACCGGCAACCCCATTCCCGCCTACACGGTCGGCCGCGGCGAGGGGGACAACCTCTTCACCTGCTCGCTGATCGCGGTCAACGTCGACACCGGAAAAATGGCCTGGTACTTCCAGACCTCGCCGCACGACATGCACGACTGGGATTCGGCGCAGACGCCGATTCTGATCGACGGCATGGTCAACGGCCGCAAGCGGAAGCTGGTGTCGACAGCGGCCCGCAACGGCTACTTCTTCACCCTCGATCGCGTCACCGGCGAGCACGTCGTCACCAGCAAGTACGGCCTGGCGACGAACTGGGCGAAGGAAGTGGACGCGAGGGGCTCGGTGCGGCGCAATCCCGTCAAGGATCCGGCGATCCCCGGCGCGCTCGTCTCGCCGACCGCGGGCGGGACGGTGAACTGGGAGCCGCCGGCCTACTCGCCACAGACCGGCCTGTTCTACGTCTCCGAGCGCAACACCTATTCGATCTTCTATCTCACCGATCCCCACCCGCGGGGCTCGATGGGGCTGGGCGGCAAGGAAGAGATCCAGGTCGGGTCGGCGGGCAGTTACCTGACCGCGATTGACTACCGCAACGGGAAGATCGTGTGGCGGCACCGGTATCCGATCGGCAACGGCGGCGGCGGAGGAGTGCTGACGACCGCCGGCGGTCTGGTGTTCGCCGGCGACGCCGGCGGCAATCTCGTCGCGCATGACGCGCGCACCGGCAAGCCCTTGTGGCACACCCGGATCGGGCAGGTCACGAACGCGCCGATCACCTACAAGGTCGACGGCCGCCAGTACCTGCTCGTGGCGACCGGAGAGACGCTGTATGCGTTCGTGATGTACTGACGGCCGGTCGTGCTTGCCCGGCATGCTATTCTGAACCTACCGTCCCTTGCGCAATGAGGGACGCCAAACAAAGGCTCAAGGCGACCATCGCCGCGGACTTACACCTGTCCGGCGGCCCCGTTCGTAGCCGGTCGCGGCCGGGAGGTGCATGCATGGCAGACACTATCGGGGGCAGTCACTGAACTGCCCGCCTAGTTGAGAGCGGCCGGCGGAAACGCCGGCCGTTTTCTTTTCGGCCCAGGGCTACAATTGTGGCGTGCCCGTCCTTGCCACCGGCCTCGACTACGTCGACCTCAACTTCCTCGGCCGCCCCGGCATCATCGCCACCGCAATTCTGCACGGCTCTGCCGGCGTCGCCCTCGTCGATCCGGGACCCACCACATCGCTCGGGCAGCTGACCACCGAGCTGACGCGGAAGGGGATACGCTTCGAAGACGTGCGCCAGGTCCTGGTGACGCACATTCACCTCGACCATGCGGGCGCCGTCGGATCCATCGTCGAAAAGCATCCGCACGTCGAGGTGGTGGTTCACGACCGCGGCGCGCCGCACCTCGCGGATCCCGCGAAGCTCCTCAGCAGCGCCGGCCGGCTGTACGGGCAGGACATGGAGCTGCTCTGGGGAGAGGTGAAGGCCGTCGACCCGGCGCGGTTGAAGGCCGTCAGCGGCGGCGAGACGCTCACCATCGCCGGACGGGAGGTCAAAATCGCCTATACGCCGGGGCACGCCTCGCATCACGTGTCGTACCTCGACACCGCGTCGGGCGTCGCGTTCGTGGGCGATACCGCAGGGATTCGGCGCGGCGCCGGCACTTACGTGATGCCGCCGACGCCCCCGCCCGACATCGACATCGAGGCGTGGCACGAGAGTGAGAAAAAAATCCTCGCGTGGGACCCGGACACCCTGTTTCTGACCCACTTCGGTCCGTCGCAGGGGGCACGCCAGCACCTGCAGGCGATGTTCGGGAACCTCTCCGACTGGAGCCGGATCGTCCGGCGGCTCGTCGCTGATGAGTCGCGGCCGGAAGACGAGCGGCAGGCTGCGTTTGTGAACGAGGTGTTCGCGGACATCCGCCGCCAGGTCGGCGACCAGGAAGCGGAGAACTACATCAGGGCCGGCGGGCTCGTCTATTCGTGGCAGGGCCTCGCGCGCTACTGGCGAAAGAGGACCGCGTAGCAAATCCCAACAACCGCAGCGGCCTAGCCGTACGATTTATATGCCGCACTCGCCCCGGCAGCCGCGACCCGCCACTCGTCGACGTCTATAGGATCTCGTTCCGCTGCCAGAACTTACGCGCCTCAGCCGCACTCCCATCGGCCGGGCATCCGGCGCGGTACGCCGGTTGCTTTTGGATCCCATACGCAACACCAGTAAGCGACTCGCGGACGGGGGAAGCCATGCGTATCGAAGACGTGCTTCAGCGGATTCAGGGCGAGTATGCGGAAATGCCCGGACTTCGGCTGACGCCGGCCCAGGCCCAGCGGCTCTGGGGTCTCGACCGCGTCACCTGCGAGCAGTTGTTGCGGGTACTGGTGAACGACAACTTCCTCTCGGAGACCCGGGATGGATCGTTCATCAGGACCGAAGGCGGGCCGAGGCGAGTGATGCCGCGGAGCGCCGCGTAACCAAGGGACGAACGAACACATATCCCACCAGAGTCGACCGGCTGGCTACCTGCCTCGTCAGCCGTAAAAGGCCGGCTCACATCCTCGTTCCCGGGCCAATGGAGCCCGCGGCCAGGCTCAGATCGGGAGTTGAAGGCGAAAGCCTTCAATCTCCCGACTCTACTCGAATCACTTCCTGGAATACGGCGCCAGACGTCCGGGAATGGACGGGACATAGATCGTCGCCGCGCGCGGATCGCTCTTCAGCGCATAGACGCTCCATCCGCGGTAGGACCCGACCCGGTTCAGCCGGGCGGCTTCGTAGGCGATCGATTGTCCGGACGCGTACCACCGCTCGCCGTTGTATTCGATCCAGATCGCGTTCAGGCCCGTCGGCGGCAGGATCGTCGTGACCGGCCGGACGGGCGGTGCGGCGCTGCCGGCGGTGCCGACCGGGAGATCGGCGGGTGCGGCGAACGGCGCCGGTTCGTCGAGGCGCGCCACGTCGTAGGCACGGGCGAAGTCCGGCGGACCCTGCGCCTGCGTCATTGCCGGCGAGACTCCCTCCGCGCCGATGTCAGTCGGAAGCGATGGTGTACGGCTGCCGGTCGTCCCGGCGAGCTGACCGCTGCGGCGGCGCTCGTACGGCTGCATCCGCGCGCCGTTCAGGGGAACGAACACGATGCTGTACGGCTCGAGCGTCGCATCGGTGTACAGCGGGATGCCGCGATACGAACCCGACCGTACCATTTGATACGGATTGAAGCCCTGTACGGCGCCGGCGGGATAGTAGTAGTCGCCGTTCCAGATGATAGGTTCAGCCGCTTGATACCACGTGGTGTTCTCGGCCGTAACCAGCGGCGGCGCCGCAGGTTGCCAGGTGGCCTGGGCGTAGATGCGTGAGCTGAGCAGGACGGCAAGAGCAAGCGAGAGCGCTGGGGTGCGCATAAAGCCTCCGCCACGCGTTACTCACGAGGCGTGCCGGAAATCAGCTCTCAGCTCTCAGCTTCCAGCTGACAGCTCACAGCTCTCGAAGCGCCGTTACGACCGGGAGTCGAGCGGCGCGGATCGCCGGCAGCATCCCGCCGACCAGGCCCATCAGCAGCGCGTAGACGAGCGCGGTGCCGAGCAGTTTCGGCGTGACCGCGAACGCGAACGCCACCTGGCTGAACGACTGGAAGTTCATCGTCGACGTCTGGTAGCCGTCGAAGGCGATCCAGGCGAGCAGACCCCCGATCACGCCCCCCACCAGGCTGAGGATCACCGCCTCGCTGAGCACCGAAAACACGACGGGGAAATTGCCGAAGCCGAGGGCGCGCAGCGTCGCGATCTCGCGCGTGCGGCTCGCGACCGCGGTGTACATCGTGTTCACCGCGCCGAACACGGCGCCGATGCCCATCAGTCCGGCGATGAGGAAACCGATCGTCGTGATGATGCTGTTCAGCACGTCGGACTGCGCCGCGAAGTAATCGGGCTCGCGGATCGCCGTCACCGAGAGCTGCGGGTTGGACGTCAGCGCGTCCTTGAACGCCTGGAAGCCCTCAGGGCTTTCGAGCCGGACGTAGACCGACTGGTAGCTGTTGCCGCGCTGATACGCCGGCTGCAGCACTCTCGCGTCGCACCAGATCTCCGACTCGGCGGCGCTGCCGTTCGCTTCGAAGATGCCGACGACCTTCCAGTTGTTCTGCCCCCACCGGGTCTGCGAGCCGACGTCGAGATTGGCGAACTGCCGCGACGCCGCCCGCCCGACGACGATCTCGTTGGTGCCCTCGGTGAACATCCGTCCTTCGACGATGCGGATCTCCGGGCGCACCTGCAGCGCCGCGCTCGACACGCCGCGCAGCGGCACGTTGGCGTCGCTCGGGTCCTTCTTCGTCGGGTGCCCGACGATCACGAACAGCTCGGGGGAGGCGACGGGCCCGCGCTCGTTGCGCGCGATTCCCGGCGTGTCCATGATCAGCCGGGCGGTGTCGCCGCTGAGCCCGCTGGTCATCTCGGTGTCGCTGCCCGCGCGCATCACGATGACCGTCTGCGGATCGCCGACCCCCGCCATCGCGGCGCGGAATCCCTCGGCGATCGACAGCACGCCGAGGAACACCACCACCACGCCGGCGATGCCGATGATGGCGACGGTCGACGACCCGAGCCGCTGCCGCAGCGATCGGAAGTTGACGGCGGAGACCGCGACGATCTGAGAGAGCATGCCCTACGTTCTCCTCAGCGCATCGACGATGCGCAGGCGCTGCGCCTGCAGCGCCGGGATGGCGCCGGCGGCGAATCCGAGCGCCACCACCATCAGCACGCCGATGACCACGTCCTTCGGCGGGAACAGGAACTGCGGCAGAAACGCTCCGGTCGGGTCGCCGCCGATCGTGACCAGCGCCCATGACACGGCGATGCCCGCGATGCCGCCGACCAGGGCGAGCACGCACGACTCCATCAGCACCAGCGACAGCACCCGGCCGTCGCCGAAGCCGAGCGTCTTGAGGACCGCCAGCTCGCTCGTCCGCTCGCGGATCGACTGCGCCATCGTGTTGGCGGTCACCAGCAGCATCATGAAGAGCGCCGCGGCGGCCACCAGCTGCGTGATCAGGCTGATGTTGCCGATCTGCTTGGCCCACCCGGCGATGAAGTTCTTCTCGCTGTCGGTCTTGGTCTCGGTAGGCGAGTTGGCGAACATCGTGTCCACCGTCTTCGCCACTCCGGGTGACTGCTCCGGATCGTTCACCTTGATCACGTACCAGCCGACCTGGTTCCCGAACTGCGTGTTCCGCAGCACCTCGTTCAGCAACTCCCAGTGGAAGAACAACTGCGTCTTGTCGGTCCCCTTGACCGGCGAGTCGTAGATCCCGGAGATGTTGAACTCCCAGGCGCGTCGATCGGGGCGGGCGAAAATCGTCGCCTGCAGCGGCACGCGATCGCCGACCTTCCATCCGAAGCGCCTGGCGAGATCGGCGCCGATGATCGCTCCCTGGCGGTCGGCGAGCCACGCCTTCATCTGATCTTCGGGAACGGCGAACTCGCTGTACATCTTGAACCAGTTCTCCGCGTCCACCGCCATGTTGGGGAACTGGTTCCTGGTTTCCTGGTAGTAGCCGCCGAACCAGTTGGCGAACGTGACTTCCTTGACCCCTTCGATCTGCTTGATCCGCTCCTTGTAGCTCACCGGCAGCGGCATGATGATCGAAATCTTGTTCAGCACCATCAACCGATCGGCGCCGGCCAGGTCGATGCCCATGCTGAACGCGCTGCGGATCGCCATCAGGTAGCCGAACAGCACGAACGAGACGAAGATCGACAGCAGCGTGAAGATCGTCCGGATCTTCCGCCGCATCAGGTTCCGCCAGACGATGTGCAGGAACTTCATGCCGCTGCCTCCGTCTTCACCAGAACGCCCTTCTCGAGGTGCAGCGTCCGCTTCGCGCGCGCCGCGGCGTGCGGATCGTGCGTGACCATCACGATCGTCTTGCCGTGATCGCGATTGAGGACTTCGAGCAGCTCGAGGATCTCGTCCCCCGACTTCCGATCCAGGTCGCCGGTCGGCTCGTCGCACAGCAGCAGCGTCGGGTCGGTCACGATCGCGCGCGCGATGCCGACGCGCTGCTCCTGGCCGCCCGACAGCTGGCGCGGATAGTGGTGCATGCGGTCGCCGAGGCCGACGACGGAGAGCGCCACCCGGACCCGGTTCATGCGATCCGCCTTCTTCAGCTTCGTCAGCAGCAGCGGCAGTTCGACGTTCCGCGCCGCCGTCAGCACCGGCAGCAGGTTGTACAGCTGGAACACGAACCCGATGTGGCGCGCGCGCCACGCCGCGAGCTTCGCGCCCGACAGCTTGTCGAGCCGGTCGCCCGCGACCTCGATCGACCCTTCAGTGGGTGTGTCGAGGCCGCCGAGCAGGTTGAGCAGCGTCGTCTTGCCCGAGCCCGACGGGCCCATCAACGCGAGGTAGTCCCCCTGCGGGATGTCCAGGTCGACTCCCTGCAGCACGTCGATGCGCTGCCCGCCGCGCTGAAACACCTTGTGCAGATTGCGAACCGTGACGAGGGTTTGTGACATCTACAGCACCTTTACCTTGTCGCCGTCCTTGAGGGTTGGCGGTCCGTCGGTGACGACGCGCTCGCCGGCGGTCAAGCCGGAGAGCACTTCGATCTGATCGCCGGTCTCCTGACCGACGCTCACGGCGCGCCGCTCGACGCGACCCTCCTTGATGACGAACACGATCGAACGGCCGTTCTCGCTCCGCACCGCCGCCTTTGGCACCAGCACGCGCGGTACGACCGGGGCGGCGTCGGCCCCCGCCGCCGGGGCGTCGCGGAGGAACGACACCTTGACGCCCATGTCCGGCAGGATCCGCGGATCGCCGAGCTGGTCGAACCCGATCCGCACCCGGACCGTCGCTTTCTGCCGGTCGGCGGTCGGAATCGTCGTGATCACGTGCGCCGGAATCCGCCAGTCCTGATACGCGTCGAGCACGGCCTCGACCTTCTGGCCGCGGCTGACGCGGTTGATGTAGGTCTCGTTGACGTCCACCTCGATCTCGAGGGACGACATGTCGACGATGGTCCCGATGCCGGTGCGGGTGAAGCCGCCGCCGGCCGACACCGGCGAGATCATCTCCCCCGGCTGCGCGTCCTTCGAGATCGCGATGCCGCTGAACGGCGCGCGCACCACCATGTCGGCGAGGTTGGTCTTCTGCAGGTTCACCTGGCTCTCGGCGACGCCGATCTGCTGCTCCGCGTACGCGATCCGCGCCTTCAGCGCGTCGACTTCCGCCTGCGCGTCGTCCAGCTCCGCGCGCCCGACGACGCGCTCCTTCAGCAGTTGCTGCCGCCGTCCGAGGTTGAGTTCCGCCTGCCGCAGGCGCGCCTGGTCTTCCGCGAAGCTCTTGCGGGCCGACGCGAGCTGCGCCTCCGCGTGCGCCAGCGCCGCACGAACCTGGGTGTCGTCGAGCGTGGCGAGGATCTGCCCCGCCTTCACCGGCTGGCCTTCCTCGATCAGGACGTTCACCACCTTGCCGGTGACCTTCGACGAGACCGTCGCGCGGCGGCGCGCCGTCACGTAGCCGGACGCGTTCAGCACCGCTCCGGGGGCCGACGGCCCTCCGGCCTTGGCGGTCGCCGAGGCCGCCTTCACCGGCGCGGCCTGCAGCCTGGTGGCCCAGTACCAGCCGCCCCAGCCGAGCGCGCCCAGGAGAAGCACGACGATCGCGGCGACGAGCGGCTTGCCGCGCCCGCCGCTGCGCTCTTCCTGTGGGATGCGCAGCGCGGCCAGATCCTTGGAAAGGTCAGTCATGGAGATCGAAGACCACGAAAGTGTGGCGAAGCTATCAGTATAGACAATACGGGCCGGAGCGGCCCAGAGGTCACCGAACCCGGCGAGTGGCGGCCGATTGGCGGCGAACGGCGGACCGGCCGCCGGAGCTTTCGGCAAGGCGGAGCTTGTCTCCCCGGCATCGATCTCGCTTCCCCCGCCGCGGAGGTCGGAATGGGCGATCTGACGTGGCTTCCTTATGTGATTGCCGCGGTGATCATCGCGGCGGCGGCGTGGTTCACCTTCCGGCGGGTGCCGACCGACGCCAACTCGACCAGACGTCCGCCGGAGCCGCCGCGGTAGGAGGCTCGCGCCGCCCGCGAGCGGGCAGAGGTCAGCTCAGCGCCAGGTACCGGGCACCCAGCCTCGAGTGAGATAGTCCTGCATCGTCAAGCCGAACAGGATGAGCAGCCAGAAGAAGCCGGATGCGGCGACGACCCAGGTGAGCCGCGTGCTCCAGCGCACGTGCATGAAATACAGCACCACCAGCGTCGCCTTGGTGACCGCGATCGTCAGCATGACGACGTTGTTCAGCGCGCCGAGATCGACGAACGCGACCGCGACGGTCAGCGCGGTGCCGACGATCAACGCGGCGAACACCGCGTAATACATGGTCTTTGGCGCTACGTGCCCTGACATCTACGCCCCCGGATGGAAGTGCCGGCCGATCAGATAGAGCAGCGGGAACAGGAAAATCCAGACGATGTCGACGAAGTGCCAGTAGAGGCCCGCGACTTCGACCGGTGTGTAGTATTCGCTGTCGAACGTTCGGCGCCACGCCATCCACGTGATGACCAGCATGATGCCGATGCCGATGATCATGTGCAGCGCGTGGAGCCCCGTCATCGCGAAGTAGAGCGAATAGAACTGCTCCGCCGGCTTCGGATAGAGCCCTTCCCAGCGGAAGTTCGGACCGGGCACCAGGTGGTGGGTGAACTTGTCGGTGTACTCGATCACCTTGATGCCGAGGAACCCCAGGCCGAGCAGCATCGTCGCCACGAGCCACTTCACCTGCGTCATCGCCGGCTGGCTGGTCTGCGCCGAGCGCACGGCCAGCGCCATGGTCAGCGAGCTGATGATGAGGAGCGCGGTATTGAGCGTGCCCCAGAAGACGTCCAGGTGGTGGCTCGCCTCCTGGAATCCCATCGGCGAGTAGTAGCGGTAGACCAGGTACGCCATGAACAGGCCGCCGAAGAACATGATCTCGGTGACCAGGAACGTCCACATGCCGAGCGTGGACGCCTCCGCCTGCTGCGCCATGCTGTCGAAGTGGTGCTGCAGGTACGGATGATGCGGCGTATGGCCGTGGCCCGCCGGATGAATCGCGACGGGCGGCGGCTGGTATGCGGACGGCGCGTCAGACAATGCCAACCTCCCGGCTCGGCGCGTACTGGTGCGTGCCTTCGGTCACGATCGGTGTCGCGGTGAAGTTCTCGGTCGGCGGCGGAGACGGGATCTCCCATTCCAGCCCGCGCGCCCCCCACGGGTTGTCACCGGCGCGCGGCGCGTGCTTCAGCGACCACGCGAAGTAGATCATCGGGATCAGGTAGCCGACGCCGAGAATCGTCGCTCCGGCGGTGGACAGCACGTTGTAGACCTGGAACTCCGGCGCGTACATCGCGTAGCGGCGCGGCATGCCGAGGTAGCCGACGATGAACTGCGGGAAGAACGTCAGGTTGAACCCGACGAAGATGTTCAGCGCCGCGAACTTGGCCCAGCCTTCCGGGTACATCCGCCCGGTGATCTTGGGCCACCAGTAGTGCAGGCCGCCCAGGTACCCGAAGATCGCGCCGCCGACCATGACGTAGTGGAAGTGCGCGATGATGAAATACGTGTCGTGCATGTGGATGTCCATGCCGAGCGTCGCCAGGAACAGCCCCGTCAGCCCGCCGATCGTGAACAGGCCGATGAAGCCGAAGGCGTAGAGCATCGGCGAGTCCCACGACACCGATCCTTTGTAGAGCGTCGCCGTCCAGTTGAAGACCTTCACCGCGGAGGGAATGGCGACGAAGAAGCTGATCAGCGAGAACACCAGCCCGGCGTATGTCGACTGCCCGGCGACGAACAGGTGATGCCCCCAGACGAGGAACCCGATCACCGCGATCGCGAGGCTCGAGAACGCGACGAACGAATAGCCGAAGATGTTCTTGCGCGCGAACGCCTGCACCAGCTCGCTGACCACCCCCATCGCCGGCAGGATCATGATGTAGACCGCCGGGTGCGAGTAGAACCAGAACAGGTGCTGGAAGAGGATCGGATCGCCGCCGAGCGCCGGATCGAAGATGCCGAGGTGCAGGCCGCGCTCGACCGCCACCAGCAGCACCGTGATCGCGATCACCGGCGTGCCGAGAATCATGATCAGGCTGGTCGCGTAGTGCGCCCAGACGAACAGCGGCAGGCGGAACCAGGTGAGCCCCGGCGCGCGCATCCGGTGCACCGTGACGATGAAGTTCAGTCCGGTCAGGATCGACGAGAAGCCGGTGATGAAGATGCCGACTCCCGCCAGGATGACGTGCGAGTTCGACGCGCTCGTGCTGTAGGGCGCGTAGAACGTCCACCCGGTGTCGACCCCGCCCGAGATCGCCGCGACGATCGTGAACAGCCCGCCGAGGACGTAGATGTACCAGCTGAGCAGGTTGATGCGCGGGAACGCGAGGTCTTTCGCCCCGACCATGATCGGGATCAGGAAGTTGCCGAGCACCGCGGGAATCGACGGGATCAGGAAGAAGAACACCATCACCACGCCGTGCATGGTGAACAGCCGGTTGTACATGTCCGGCGCGACCATGTCGGCGGCGGGCGTCAGCAGCTCCAGCCGGATCAGCAGCGCGAAGAAGCCGCCGAGGAAGAAGAAGGCGGTGATCGAGTACAGGTAGAGCAGCGCGATGCGCTTGTGATCCCTGGTCAACAGCCACGACGCCGCGCCGTAGCCGTTGTTCAGGTAATTCAGGGGAGCCGCTGTGGTTGCCATAATTACTTCACCTCCGGCGTGCCGGTGCCGGTGGTCGCCGTGGCCGTCGATCCGTTGAGCGATTTCAGGTAGGCGATCAACTGCAGGATCTGCTCTTCGGTGACCAGCCCCTGGAACGTCGGCATGATCGGCTGGAAGCCGGCGACGATCTTAGCCTGCGGATTCAGGATCGACTCGCGGATGTAGGCGTCGTCGACCGTCACCGACTGCCCCGAGGCCAGCAGCGCCTGCTTGCCGTAGATGCCCTTCAGCACCGGGCCGCGCCCCTGGTTCGTGTCCATGTGGCAGGTGTTGCACGAGAGATCCGCGAACAGCTTGGCGCCGGCCTCCGCCATCGTGCCGCCGGCCGCGCCGCCGCCCAGCCACGCCTGGTACGCCGCGGGCTCGAGCGCGGTGACCGTGCCGATCATCGCCGAGTGCTTGGTGCCGCAGTACTGGGTGCAGAAGATGTGGTATCTGCCCGGCTTGCTGGCGGTGAACCACATCGTGTTGTAGCGCCCGGGGATGACGTCGGCCTTGGCGCGGAAGTCGGGAATGAAGAAGCTGTGGATGACGTCCTCGGACCCCAGCGTCAGCTTCACCGGGCGGCCGACCGGCACGTGGAGCTCGTTGATCTCGGAGGCGCCGTCCATGTGCTGCGCCTTCCACATCCACTGCTTGCCGACGACGTAGATCTCCATCGCCCCCTTGGGCGGCCGCGTCATGTGGAAGAACACCTGCGCGCCCCACACGAACATGATCATGCAGATGCCGAGCGGGATGAAGGTCCACAGCAGCTCGAGAGCCAGCGATCCGTGAATCGCCTCGCCGACCTCGGTGTCGTGTCGGCGGCGGAACTTGATCGCGAAGACCGTGACCAGGACCGCGATCAGCAGCGTGAAGAACGCCGTGACCGCGACCAGGAAGAAGTACAGCGCGTCCATCGTCGCGGCCTGCTCGGACGCCTGCTGCGGGAAGAAGGGAAAGTTCGTGAACATCTAGGCTATATCCGAGGGGCGTCGCCCCGCGGGCTCCCCCTCACGCTCTCTCGCTGCGCTCGTGCGCGCCGTCGTGTCAGCGCCGTGCCCGTGGAGCCGCTCGCGCTTCAGGCTGACGAACAGAAACGCCAGGAACCCGGTGACGGTGGCGAGGAACCCTATCCTGACCGCGTTGATCGTCGCCGCGCCGTACTTCCCCGTCGTCGGATCGTAGTGATAACAGAGCAGCAGCACTTGATCCACGACGCTGCCGAGCACGTTGTTCGACGCCTCGACCAGCGCCAGGCGCAGATCGCGCGGCGCGAAATCGATGCCCAGCAGGTAGCGCGATACCACGCCCTTGGGCGTGGCGACGTAAATCGCCGCGCCGTGCGCGTACTGCTTGATGTTGGCGTCGTAGACGTAGCGGAAGCCGAGCGCGTCCGCCAGCGGCTTGATCGCGCTCTCGGCGCCGGTCAGGAAGTGCCAGCCCGCCGCGGTCTGCGGCCGGCCGTAGTGCTCGACGTACGACGCCTTCTTGTGCGCCGCGACCTGGAAGTTGTCGCGCGGATCGATGCTGACGACGACGACCTCGAAGTCCCTGCCGGCGTCGAACGACAGCGTCTTGAGCGCGCCGGTCATGCCGTTCAGCACCTGCGTGCAGAGCATCGGGCAGTCGTAGTAGGCGAGCGCGAGCACGACCGGCCGGCCGGTGAAGAACTCGCCGAGGCGCACGTCGCGTCCGGCCTCGTTCTTGAACGTCAGATCCAGCGGCAGCTGCTGCCCGATCTTCTGATCGATGCCGACGTTCTTCAGGATCTCCGGCTTCTGATTGACCGGGTTCGGGCGCTGCGGTCCCGCGGCGTACTGCGCGTACGCCGGCGCGGCCGTGCAGAGCGATGCCGCGAGCAGGCACGCGGCGGCGCGCTTCACAGCCCGCCTCCCGGCTTCTTCGGTTCCGGCGTCGCCGCCGCGTCGGGAGACACGAATCCGCCGCCGCCGGCCGGGCCGGTCTTGTCCGCGAGTCCTCCCGGGAGCGAGCGTCCGCCGCTCGACTCGCCGGTCGCGGCGACATTGGTGCCTTCGCGATCCGCGGCGAGCTCCGGACGCACCGGCAGTCCGCGCTGCAGCAGCAGCTCCTTGGCCTTCGCGATCGGAATCCGGGCCACGCCCAGCTTCTCGTCCACCCAGCCGTAGCTGTTCAGGTGCTGGTTCTGCTCGGCGCGGAACAGCCGCAGGTCCGTCCACGGCGTCGTCTGCAGCCGCGGCTCCGGAAAGTCGGCCGCCTGCGCCGGCCCGCGCGAGAGCGGCGTCACGTACGGTTCGTTCCGCGCCTCGTACCAGTCCAGTCCCTTGAACATCCCGACCATCGCCGCCTGGATCCCCACCGTGATGGCCGTCAGGATGCCGACGAACCACAGGATCGCGCGGACGTTGATGTCCGATTCTTCGTGGTGAACGTCCTCGTTCACCAGCTCGCCGTGCGGGTGCACGTCGTGCGGATGCGCCGACATGTCAGTGCCCTCCCTGGTTGCCATGCAGCAGCATGTCCTTGAAGTGCGGATCGTTCACCGGCAGCATCGGCCGCTTCTGCAGCTGGCCCGCCACCAGGTAGACCCACAGGCCGCCGAGCGCCAGCGGCACGCCGACGTTGGCAAGGCTGATCGGGAACAACGCCTCTTCGCGGTGGAACGTCGGCGCGACCAGCCAGATCAGGTCGTAGAGGCGGATCGCCACGATGAACCACGCGATCCGCGACAGCAGCTTCGGCCGCTTCTTCAGATCCTGCGACAGCAGCAGGCAGAACGGCAGGATGAAGTGGCCGAACACCAGCGCCACGCTCAGGTACTGCCAGCCGTGGCGCAGCCGCTCGAGATAGTAGGGAATCTCCTCCGGCAGGTTGCCCGCCCAGATGATGAGGAACTGGGAGAAGGAGAAGTAGGCCCACAGCATCACCAGCGCCAGCATCAGCTTGCCGAAGTCGTGGAAGTGGCGCGCCTTGAGGACGCCGTTCATCGGCTCGCGCCCGACCAACAGTGCCAGCACCGCCACGGTGAACGACAACGCCGAGAGCCCCTGGCCGACGACGATGGTGAGCCCGAAGATCGTCGAGTACCAGTGCGGGTCGAGGGACATGATCCAGTCCACCGCCGCGAGACTCATCAAAAGGACGTAGATGAGCAGTCCGGGCGCGCTGACGACCCGGAACCGCCGCGTGTCCGCATCCGTCTGCGCCACCGCGCCGCGGTCCTGCTCGGCCGACCACTTGTTGAGGAAATAGGCGAGCCCCAGGAACACGGCGAAGTAAATGACCGCGCGCACCGTGAAGAACGGGACGTTCAGGTACGGCGCCTTCGCCTGCAGGATGGGATCCGCCTGCACCGCCTCCGGGCGCGCCCAGAGAAACAGCTTCGGCGCGAACACCACGATCGGGACGCAGAACAGCGCCGCGAGCGGCAGCATCCGGCTGCCCGCTTCGAACACGCGCCGGCCGACCATGCCCCACTGGCCGCCCGTCATGTGCTGCAGCATCAGGAGCGCGAGGCAGCCGAGCGACAGGCCGGTGAAGAACAGGAAGCCGATCAACCACGACGGCAGGAAATCCGCGGGATGCAGCACGACGCCGACGGCGCCCAGCACCAGGCCGACCGCGCCGACGATCAGGCCGCGCCGCTGCAGGGCGCCGAGCCCTGCCGTGTCGATGGTCGTCAGATCGTGTGTATGCATTTAGTGATTACTTGTGCTGGCCCGCCGCCGCGCCGCCTTCGGGCCTGGCCGCCGGCTGTCCGAGCTTCTGCCGTTCGTCGGCCGGGATGTCCGCGGCGGTCGCGTGCTGGCTCAATTGCAGCGCGCGCACGTAGGCGGCGATCGCCCAGCGATCGCGCGGCATGATCTGCGCGCGGTAATCCGGCATCGCGCCGAACCCGTTGGTCATCGTGTCGAAGAAATGGCCGAGCGGCGCCTGCTGCAGCCGATCGATGTGGAACGACGGCGGCTGGCGGTAGCCGCGGCGCACGATCATGCCGTCGCCGCGCCCGGAGACGCCGTGGCAGGGCGAGCAGTAGATGTTGAACCGCTGCTCGCCGCGATCGAGCACCTCCGCGGTCAGCGCGAACGGCAGCGCGTTCACCGGCGCTCCCCCCTCCTTGCCGGTGAAGAACGCCGCATCGTCCTGCAGCGTGCCGCGGGCCACGGTCCCCTCGACCGGCGCGCGCGAGGTCGAGACGTTCTTGACGAACAGGCTCTCGCGCAGCGGTTGGCCGACCGGCGTGTTGTGCATGTCCTGCCGGCAGCCTGCGACCGACGCGCCGGCGATGAGCAGCGCCGCGGCCAGCGGCAGGCGGACAGCGGGACGCGGGCGGCGGCTACGGCTCAACTTCATTGATCTCACTGGGATTGAGCCCCTTCAGGAAGTCCAGCGTCTTCGTGCGATCGAACTTCGGGTCGGTCGACTCGACCAGCAGGAAGAACCGATCGCGCGAGGCGTGCTCGAAGCGCGGCACGTTGAAGACCGGGTGATACGGCTGCGGCAGCCCGTTCAGCACGATCATGCCGATCACCGCCGACAGCGACGCGAACAGGATCGTCAGCTCGAACATGACCGGCACGAACTGCGGCCAGCTGTTGAGCGGCTTGCCCGCGATGTTGATCGGATACGCCAGCTGGTGCACCCACTCCTGCAGCGCGAAGCCGGTGAGCAGCCCGGCCAGCCCGCCGGCGAGCACGATCTTCGACAGCCGGCGATCCTGCTGGCCGATCGCCTCCCAGGCTTCCTCGATCGGGTAGGGGGAGAACGTATCGATGTTGCGGTAGCCGGCCTCGTAGGTCCGCTTCGCCGCCGCCACGAGCGCGCTCGGGTTCTCGAATTCCGCCATCAGGCCGAACGGGGCGGCGGACGCGGTGTGCGCGGCGCTCATCAGTGGCCCTCCGACTCTTTCAGCTTCGCCTCCGGCGCCATCGTCCTCATTTCGAAGATCGAGATCATCGGCAGGAACCGCACGAAGAGGAAGAACAGCGTCACGAACAGGCCGATGGTGCCGACGAACGTCATCCAGTCCCAGATCGTCGGGTAGTACATCCCCCACGACGAGGGCAGGAAGTCACGGTGCAGGCTGGTGATGACGATGACGAACCGCTCCAGCCACATGCCGACGTTGACGACCATCGCGACGAGGAACAGGCCCAGCGTGCTGGTGCGGACGCGCTTCAGCCAGAGGAACTGCGGCGTGATGATGTTGCAGAAGATCAGCGTCCAGTAGTACGGCGCGTAAGGACCCGTCATGCGGTTCCAGATCATGAAGCCTTCGTACTTGTTCGCGCTGTAGAAGCCGAAGAAGGCTTCCGACACGTAGCCGTAGCCGACGATCAGCGCGGTCACCAGCGTCACCTTGCCCATGTTCTCGAGGTGGCGCATGGTGATGAAGTCTTCGAGGCCGTAGATCTTGCGCAGCGGGATGGCGAGCGTGAGCACCATCGCGAAGCCGGCGTAGATCGCGCCGGCGACGAAGTACGGCGGGAAGATGGTCGCGTGCCACCCCGGGATGATGCCGATCGCGAAGTCGAAGCTCACCACTGTGTGGACCGAGAGCACCAGCGGCGTCGACAGCCCGGCCAGCAGCAGGTAGATGTGCTCGTAACGCTGCCAGTGGCGCGCCGATCCCCGCCAGCCGAGCGAGAGCACGCCGTAGATGATCTTCACCGGCCTCGTCTTCGCCTTGTCGCGCAGCGTCGCCAGGTCGGGAATCAGACCGACGTACCAGAACAGCAGCGACACCGTGAAGTAGGTGGAGACCGCGAACACGTCCCAGATCAGCGGGCTGCGGAACTGCGGCCACACCCCCATGCTGTTGGGATACGGGAACAACCAGTAGGCCGCCAGCCACGGACGGCCGGTGTGGATCAGCGGGAACAGGCCGGCGCACATGACCGCGAAGATGGTCATGCCTTCGGCGAAGCGGTTGATCGACGTCCGCCAGCCCTGGCGGAGCAGCAGCAGAATGGCGGAGATCAGCGTCCCGGCGTGGCCGATGCCGATCCACCAGACGAAGTTGATGATCGCGAAGCCCCACCCGACCGGCTGGTTGACGCCCCAGATGCCGGTGCCCTTGATCAGCAGGTAGACCACCGCCAGCCCGAGGCCGCCCATCAGCATCAGGCCGATCGACACGACGATGAACCAGCTGAGCGGCGTCCGGGTGCCAAGGACGACGCCGCTGATCTTGTCGGTGATCGAGCCGAACGTGTGTCCGGGCTCGATGAGCGGCGCGGGCGCGTACGTCGCGGGTTTGGGATTAAGCATGAGTCCCCTGCACGCTCATTGGCTGGTTCGTCTCAATCATGTGTCGTTCGTGCGGCGCCGCCGGCCGGCTCCAGTTCGGGGTTCGGGTTGCGGATCGCGGCGAGATAGGTCGTCCGCGGGCGCGTGTTGAGATCCTCGAGCAGCCCGTAATTGCGCTCGAGCTTCTTGAGTTTCGCGACCCGGCTCTCCGCGTCGTTCAGATCGCCGAAGACGATGGCATCCGCCGGACACGCGGCGGCGCAGGCCGGGACCACTTCGCCGTCCTTGATCCGCCGATCCTCGCGCTTGGCGTCGATGCGCGCGTAGTTGATGCGCTGCACGCAGTAGGTGCACTTCTCCATGACGCCGCGGCTGCGGACGGTGACGTCCGGATTGCGCAGCGGCTCCAGGCTCGACGTCTCCCAGTCCTGATACAGCAGGAAGTTGAACCGGCGCACCTTGTACGGGCAGTTGTTGGAGCAATAGCGCGTGCCGACGCAGCGGTTGTAGACCATGTCGTTCAGCCCTTCCGAGCTGTGCGTCGTGGCGCCCACCGGGCAGACCAGCTCGCAGGGCGCCGCCTCGCACTGCATGCACGGAACCGGCTGGTGGTAGGTCTTGGGATCCTCGAGATCGCCGGCGAAGTAATGGTCGACGCGGATCCAGTGCATCTCGCGGCCGCGGTTCACCTGATCCTTGCCGACGACCGGAATGTTGTTCTCGGCCTGACACGCGATCGTGCAGGTGCCGCAGCCGGTGCACGAAGTCAGATCGATCGCCATGCCCCACTTGTAGCCGTTGTATTCCCACTCGGGGATGAGCGTCATCGTGCGCGGCGGCGTGTGCCCCATGTGCGAGATGACGTCGGGCGTCTTCTGGAACTCCTGCAGCGTCGCGGCGCGGACCGGATCGCGATCTTCCATCAGGTGGTGTTCCTGGGTGCGCGCGATCGTGTAGCGATCGCCGGTCCTGGCGATCTCGAGGCCGGTGCCGAACCACGGCGCGTCCGACGTCCGCAGCCGGAACACGTCGAACTGCTGCGCGTCGTCGTCGTGCGCCTTGCCGACGCGGCCGACGATCTGCCGGCCGTAGCCGAAGAACGCGGTGACCGAGTTGTCGGGATGGCCCGGCACGATCGTGACCGGCAGCCGGCCGGTGTTGCCGCGATAGCGCAGCTCGATGATGTCGCCGTCGCGCAGGTGCTGCGATTCGGCGAGGCGCGGGCTGATCCACGCCGTGGGGTCCCAGGTGATCTTGGTGATCGGCTTGGGCAGCTCCTGCAGCCAGCCGTTGTTCGCGAAGCGGCCGTCCCAGATCGTCGGGTCCGGGCGGAAGATGATTTCGAGCCCGCCCCCTGCCGCGGCCGGCGCCGGCGGTTGGGACGGGGCTGCTGCAGGCGTTTGTCCGGCGGCGGGGGCCGCCGCTTGTCCGGCTGCCGGCGGCGCGGGATCGTTGATGGCGGCGGCCCCTGCCGCCGCGCCCGCCCCCGCGGTTCCCGCGATCCACCCATCGTGCAGCGCGTGCTTCCAGAAGCTGTCAGGGCTCTTGAACGGCTCGCCGGTGGGATCGGTGATGGTCCAGCCGCCCACCTGTCCGCCCTGCGCGCGCGACCAGTAGTCGCGCACGAGATCGTGCGCGCTCTTGCCGGCCTGTGCGGTCACGAACGTCGCGAGGACTTCGGGAACGGTCCGGCCTTCGTAGAGCGGCGCGATCAGCGGCTGCATGATCGTGACGGTGCCGTCGTAGGCGCGCGCGTCCCCCCAGCTTTCGAGCGGGTGCGCCATCGGCAGGTTCCAGTGGCAGAGCGTCGCGGTCTCGTCCACGAACATCGTGTGCGCGATCGAGAGCTGCACCTTGCCGAGCTTCTCCTGGAACTTCAGATCCGCGGGCGCGGTGAAGACGGGGTTGACGCCGATGATGACCAGCAGCGCGACCTGTCCCGCGTCCATGGCCTGCGCCAGGTCGCGGATCGAGGCGATTTGATCGCCGGCGTTCACCGCCACGGGGGGCGCGTAGGTCACCGTCGAGCCCACGTTGCCGAGCGACTGGTTCAGCGCGCGCGCGAGCTCGTGCACCGCGGGCGGCTGATACTCGCCGGCGACGACGACCGATCGGCCGCGATGGGCCTGGAGATCCTTGGCAGCGGCGGCGAGGAACTTCGCGGCGTTGCCGTTGGAGAACGATCCGCCCGATCCGCCGGACGAGAGCGCGCGAGCGGCCGCTTCGATCTCCGATGCGCGCAGCGCGAGACGATGATCCGCCTTGGCGCCGGTCAGCGTCGGCGTGCTCTCGATCGCGTACACCCGGTTCATCGGCGAGGCCGGAGCCGCCTGCGCCGCCGCATTCGCCGCCCCTTCCGCCGGAGCCGCCTCGTGTCCCGCGTCGATGCCGGCCTTCCGGCGATTCGCAAAGTCGCGCGAGTACCTGATGCTGGCCGGACCGCAGGTCAGGAAATCGGCGTCGAGCGTGACGACGACGTCGGCCTTGTCGAAGTGATACGTGGGCTCGCCGGCCGGCGCGGCGCCGTTCGTGCCGACAGGAACGCCGTCCCACTGATGCCATCGCGCCTGCGGGTAGGCTTGCCGGATCAGGGTGATCTGCTCGGCGACGGTCGGCGACGTAATCGTCTCGGTCAGGAAGCGGATGCCCGCCCCCTGCTTCGATCGCTGGTCGCCGAGCACGGTCTGCATCGCGGTCAGGAAGTCGCCCCACCCGCGAACCTCGCCTCGGAAGAGGACGGTCTTGATGCGATCCGGATCGTAGAGGTCGAGAATGGAGGCCTGCGTAAACGTGTCGGTGCCGCCGAGGCTGGCGGGATGCTGCGGGTTGCCCTCGATCTTGGTCGGATGACCCTCGTGGCTCTCGACGAGCACCGGCGCGGCCACGCCGGCGAACGGGATCGCCGTCGCGAAGAACAGCGGACGCCCCGGAACCATGTTTTCCGGCTGACGGACGAACGGAATGATGTTTTCCGCCGGCTGGCGCGTGCAGGCGCTGACGCCGGCGAGCGCCAGCGACGCGCTCATCAGTTTCAGGAACTGGCGGCGTCCCTGAGGATCGTTCCACTGGGAGGCCTGCTCCGGGAATTCGCGGTGGAGATACTCGCGGAACTGCAGCGTATCGGCGAGCTCGCCGAGGCTGCGCCAATAGAGTCGCCCCTCGGATCCGGCCAGTCGCGATCGAATTGCGGAAAAATCCATAACTAGTTAGCAGTCTGCAGCTTGCAGCCAGCAAGCGGGGACGGCGAGCCGCCGACCGTGAACGGCGAACAGCCGGTCGCCAGCCTCATCTGTGGCAAGTCGAGCAGCTCGTGAGCTGCAGGGAGTCCGCGATCTTGTATTCCTTCACCAGGCGTTCGCCGAGTCCGGGGTCGTCGGCGGGGCGCTGATAGGCCATGTTGAAGACCTGATCGCGCGGGCGGACGAACTTCGCGGGATTGCGGTGGCAGTCCAGGCACCAGCTCATCTGGAGGCTGTTCTCCTGGTACATCAGGGGCATACGGTCGACGGGACCGTGGCACGTGGCGCAGCCGACCCCTTTCGCGACGTGAATGCTGTGGTTGAAGTACACGAAGTCGGGAAGATCGTGGACGCGCTGCCACTGCAGCGGGCGGTTCTCACGGAAACTGGCCCGCACGGGCTCGAGGATCGGGGCGTTGGTCCAGATCTGCGAGTGGCAGTTCATGCAGGTCTTGGTGGGAGGGATGTTGGCGAAGGCCGACTCCTCCACGGTCGTATGGCAGTAGCGGCAATCGATGCCCATCGAGCCGACGTGATGCGCATGACTGAACTGGACCGGCTGGTCCTTGATGACCCCCTGGCCCGTCGTGTATCCCGACCACGACATCGTCACGACCACCCAGCCGATGAACCCCACGAAGATGAGGCCGGCCGCGATGCTGAACTTGGACCAGAGGTTTGTGCTGCGATGGAAAATCTGACTCATCGTCTGGACTGCTGCCGACCGTCAAAGCCCACAACTATATCGAAGTGCGCGCGTTTTGCGTACGCGAACGGTGTGCGGCCGGCGATAATAATGTGAAATCTTTCACAAGCTGTCAAACCCCACACCGGGCGCGCCTGGGCCTAGAATGTGCGCACCGTGACCGACGCCATCCGCCTGACCGACGTCACCAAGCGGTTCAACGGCCTCACCGCCGTCGACCGGCTGACGCTCACCGTGCCGCGCGGCTCGATCTACGGCTTCATCGGACCGAACGGATCCGGCAAGACCACGACCCTGCGGATGATCATGAACATCCTGCTGCCCGACGAGGGGCACATCGACGTGCTCGACTCGTCCGGCGGCGGTCCCGCCCCGGACGCCAGGCGCCCCGGGCGCCGGCCCAAGGCCGTCGCCGCGCGCGACCGCGTCAGCTACCTGCCGGAGGAGCGCGGTCTCTATAAGAAGATGACCGTCCGGCGGCTGCTGCGCTATTACGGTCAGCTCAAAGGGCGCAGCGTCGCCGACCTGGATCCGCAGATCGCCGACTGGATGTCCCGCATGGGCATGCAGGGGTGGGACGACAAGAAGATCGAGTCGCTCTCGAAGGGCATGTCGCAGAAGGTGCAGTTCGTCGCCGCCGTGGTCTCGCAGCCGGAGCTGCTGATCCTCGACGAGCCGTTCTCCGGCCTCGATCCGGTCAACGCCGAAACCCTGAAGGACGCGGTGCTCGAGATGCGCCGCCGCGGGGCGACGGTGGTGTTCAGCACGCACGACATGGCGACCGCGGAGAAGATGTGCGATCGCATCTTCATGATCTTCCGCGGCAGGAAGGTTCTCGACGGCACGCTCCACGACATCCAGGCGCAGTACGGCTTCGACACCGTGCGGCTGCGGACCAGCGCGGGCGCCGTCGCGCTGAGCGGCATTCCCGGGGTGGACGCGGTCAACGACTACGGCCAGCTGCAGGAGGTGCGGCTGTCGTGCGACGCGCAGCGGTTCCTGCAGCAGCTCGCGCAGCGCACGCCGGTGCACCACTTCGAGATCACCCGCCCCTCGCTGCACGACATCTTCGTCCGCATCGCGCGTCCCGCCGCGGGGGAGGACGCGTCCGTATGAGCGCCAAGACGCTGATCGTCGCGCTCTCCGAGTTCACGACGCTGACCCGCTCGAAGGCGTTCCTGGTCGGCATCCTGCTGATGCCCGTCTTCATGGCGATTGCGCTCGGCGTGCAGAAGTTCACCCGCAACGCGACCGACATCCGGGATCGCCGCTTCGTCATCATCGATCGCACCGGCGTGCTGTATCCGGCGGTGGCGGCCGCGGCGGAGGAGTGGAACCGCGGCGCCGCCGCCACCGGCGTCCAGACCGCGCCGCGCTTCCTGCCGGCCCCCGAGATGTTCGGCGAGCAGGACGAGCACGCGCGCGCCGCGCTGTCCGATCGGGTGCGGAAGGACGACATCTACGCGTTCGTCGAGATCCCCGCCGATGCGCTCGATCCGGCAGCCACCGGCACCATCCGCTATCACTCGAACCATCCCTCGTATCGCACGCTCCCGAGCTGGATCGGCAACGTCGTCAACCGCGAGATCATGAACCAGCGCTTCCGCCAGGCGGCGATCGACCGCGCGCTGGTGGCGCGGCTGACGAGGCGCACCGATCTCGAGGAGCTGGGGCTGCTGCAGCGCGACGCCAGCGGTCAGATTCGCGCCGCCGTGGCGGTCGACAAGGTCCGCACCATGGCGATTCCCGTCGGCATGATGATGATCCTGCTGTTCTCGGTGATGTCGGGCGCGCCGCAGCTGCTCAACAGCGTCATCGAAGAGAAGATGAGCCGGATCAGCGAAGTGCTGATCGGATCGGTCACGCCGTTCGAGCTGATGATGGGCAAGCTGATCGGCAGCGTCGCCGTCTCGGTCCTGCTCGCGACCGTCTACATCGCCGGCGGCGCCGGCGTCGCCAACTACATGGGATACGGCGACGCGCTGCGGGTGAGCGACGTCGGCTGGCTGATGCTCTTCCTCGTCATGGCGTCGTTCATGTTCGGATCGATCTTCATCACCATCGGCGCCGCGTGCTCCGACCTCAAGGACGCGCAGGGGATGATGACGCCGGCGATGCTCATCATGATGCTGCCGTGGATGACGTGGTTCGCGATCCTGAACGCGCCCGACAGCTCGATGTCGATGGGCCTGTCGCTGTTCCCGACCGCCGCGCCGTTCCTGATGCTGCTGCGGATCATGATTCCGCCCGGTCCGCCGGTGTGGCAGATCGTCCTCGCCGTCGCCATCTCCGCGGTCACGACCGTCGCCGCCGTGTACGCGGCGGGCAAGATCTTCCGCACCGGGCTGTTGATGCAGGGCAAGGCGGCGACGTTCGGCGAAATGTGGAAGTGGGTCCGGGAAAGCTAGTGAAGTCCAGGCAGCTCGATTCGGGTACGAGCCCGCGCTTCGCGCAGCCGGCGACGTTCATGCGGCTGCCGCACCAGACCGATCTCGCGGGGGTCGACGTCGCGATCCTCGGCGTGCCCTTCGACAGCGGCACCTCGTACCGGTCCGGCGCCCGGCTGGGACCCCGCGAGATCCGGTCACAGTCGTCGCTGATCCGGCCGTACTCCTATTTCCAGAGGGTCTCGCCCTTCGCCGAGCTGACCATCGTCGACGCCGGGGACGTGGACGCGCCGCCGGTCGGCATCGAAGCCGCCTACACGGCGATCGAGGCCGGCGTCTCGCGCGTGCTGGAGGCGGGAGCCATCCCGCTCGTCGTCGGCGGCGATCACTCGATCTCGCTCCCGTGCCTTCGCGCCGCGGCGAAGCGGCACGGACCCCTCGCGCTCGTGCAGTTCGACGCGCACATCGACACGTGGGGGGATTACTTCGGCGGCAAGTACTTCCATGGCTCGCCGTTCCGCCGCGCGATCGAGGAGCGGATCATCGATCCCGCCACCTACGTGCAGGTCGGCATCCGCGGCCCGATGTACGGCGACGACGAGGATTTCGCGTTCCAGCGGGGCAGCAGCGTGACGACCATCGACATCCGCATGCTGAAGAGCGGCGGCGTCGCGGCGACGATGGCGAGGGTCAAGGAGATCGTCGGCAGCCGGCCGCTGTACGTCACGTTCGACATCGATTGCGTGGATCCGGCGTACGCGCCGGGCACCGGCACGCCGGAGGTCGGCGGCGTCTCCAGTTACGAGGCGCAGGAACTGGTGCGCGCGCTGGCCGGCAGCAACCTCGTCGCCTGCGACGTCGTGGAAGTGGCGCCGGTGTTCGACGGGCCGGGCCAGATTACGTCGCTGCTCGCGGCCAACATCATGTTCGAGCTGTTGTGCGTGATCGCGCTCGGCCGAGGTCACGCGTGATCCGTCACTGAGCCCCGCCCCGTTCGGGCATCTTCGGAGAAGCCGATGCGTTCGACCGTCCTCGCCCTCGCCATCCTGCTCGGCACGCCGCTGTCTGCCCGGCAGCAGGCCGGCGCCGCCGCCGTCGTCTACCGGGTCTCGTTCCCCGAAGCGGAGCATCACGTGGCCGCCGTGGAAGTCACGTTCCCGAACGTTCCCGGCGCGACCCTCCAGGCGCGTATGAGCCGATCGTCGCCCGGGCGCTACGCCGTCCACGAGTTCGCCAAGAACGTCTTCGACGTGCGCGCGTTCGACGGCAAGGGGAAAGAGCTGACCCTCGCCCGGCCGAACCCGTATCAGTGGGACGTCGCCGGACACGACGGCACGGTGCGGATCACCTACCGCATCTTCGGCAATCTCGTCGACGGCACCTACCTCGGCATCGACACGACGCACGCGCACATGAACCTGCCGGCGACGCTGATGTGGGCGCGGCAGATGGATGCACGCCCGGCGCGCGTCACCTTCGCGCCGCCGCCCGGCTCGAACTGGCGCCCGGCGACGCAGCTGTTTCCGACCTCGGATCCGTGGACCTTCACCGCGCCGAACCTGCAGTACCTGTTCGACAGCCCGACCGAGCTGAGCGCGCACACCGTCCGCGAGTTCACGGTCGCCAATCCCGACGGCAAGACGTTCGCGATTCGCGCGGCCATCCATACCGAGAGCGCCGAGCGGGACATCGACGAGTACGCCGCCGGCGTCGAGAAGATCGTGCGCGAGGCGGTGACCGTGTTCGGCGAGTATCCGGAGTTCGACACCGGGTCGTACACGTTCCTGGCCGATTACCTGCCGGGCAACGGCGGCGACGGCATGGAGCACCGGAACAGCACCGTCGTGAGCGGGCGGGGCAGCGTGCGCAGCGGGCTGGGCACGGCGTCGCACGAGTTCTTTCACGCCTGGAACGTCGAGCGAATCCGTCCGCAGGGGCTGGAGCCGTTCAACTACGAGGAAGCGAACCTCACCGACCTGTTGTGGGTGGCCGAAGGATTCACGCAGTACTACGGCTCGCTCATCATGGGGCGGGCCGGGCTGGCGGACGTCAGGCGCACCGTCGCCGGCATGGGCAGCCTCGCCGGCGCCGTCATCAACGGCCCGGGGCGGCGGTTCCGCTCGCCGGTGGAGATGAGCCACATGGCGCCGTTCACCGACGCCGCGCGTTCCGTCGATCCGACGAACTTCGGCATCACGTTCATCTCGTATTACACCTACGGCGGCGCCGTCGCGCTCGGTCTCGATCTCTCGCTGCGCGACAGGACGAACGGCAGGGTCACGCTCGACGACTTCATGCGGGCGATGTGGAAGGCGCACGGCAAGCCCGGGGGTCCGCAGCCCGGTCTCGTCGCCAGGCCCTACACCCTCGCCGATCTCCGCGACCGCCTCGCGGAGGTGTCCGGCGACCGCGCGTTCGCCGAAGACTTCTACCGCCGCTACATGGTCGGGCGCGAGGTCGTCGATTACGCGCGCCTGATGCAGCGCGCCGGCGTGGTGCTGCGCAAGCGCAATGCCGGGCGCGGCTGGGCGGGCGACCTGCGCGCGGGGGACGCACCGAATCGTCTCGGCAACCTGCAGGCGCCGGGCACGCCCGCGTACGAAGCAGGGCTCGAGCAGAACGACACCATCGTCGAAGCGGACGGTCAGGCAGTCGCGTCGATCCAGCAGCTCACCGAGGCGATTGCCGCGAAGAAGCCCGGCGACCGGATCGTCATCGGCTTCAAGCGCGGCAGCACCAGCGGAACCGCGAACGTCGCACTCCGCGAGGATCCGGATCTCGAAGCCGTGCTCCTCGAAGACGCCGGCGGCACCCCGAGCGCCGACCAGAAGACCTTCCGCGACCGCTGGCTCGGATCCCAGCGCCGCTGACGCTGCGCCCGGCACCCGCCGCCGCGCCCGACCGCGGCGGCGCCCGACTCATGTCAGCATGAGACATGTACGACGTCATCATCGTCGGCGCCGGCCCCGCCGGCCTCAGCGCCGCGCTCATTCTGGGACGCAGCCGCCGCCGCGTCCTGGTGTGCGACACCGGGCGCCCGCGCAACGCCGCGTCGCGCGCGATGCACGGCTTCCTCACGCGCGACGGCATGCCCCCCGCCGAGTTCCTGACGATCGCGCGCGAGCAGATGCGCCGCTACGAGACCGTCGAGCTGCGCGACGCGGAAGTCACCCGCGCCGAGTGCAACGAGGGTCTCTTCCACGTCACGCTGCAGGACGGCGTGCGCCTCGCCGCGCGCAAGCTGCTGATCGCCACCGGCGTCGTCGACAACCTGCCGGCGATCCCCGGCTTCCGAGAGCTGTACGGGCTCGGCGTCTTTCATTGTCCCTACTGTGACGGCTGGGAAGTGCGCGATCAGCCGCTGGCGGTGTACGGCCGCGGCGCGCGCGGCCTCGGGCTGTCGCTGGAGCTGACGGGATGGTCGCGCGACATCGTGCTCTGCACCGATGGTCCGGCGGAGCTCGATGCCGACGCGATCGCGCGGCTGACGCGCAACGGCATCACCGTCCGCGACGAGCGCATCGCGCGCCTCGAAGGGACCGGCGCGGTCGAGCGGATCGTGTTCGAGAGCGGCGACGCGCTGCCGCGCCGTGCGGTGTTCTTCACGACCGGACAGACGCAGCAGTCGGAGCTGGCCCGCGCGCTCGGTTGCGAGATCAACGAAAAAGGCACCGTCCGCACGGGCAAGTACGAAGCGACGCATCTCACCGGTTTGTACGTGGCCGGCGACGCGTCGCGGGCGGTGCAGTGGGTCGTCGTCGCCGCCGCGGAAGGGGCGGAGGCGGCCTTTGCCATCAACACCGACCTCCTGAAAGAGGACCTTTCCTGATTGGACTGCCCGCCCCCGGCGCCAAGGGCGGATTGGACTTCCCAATTGGCCCGCTTTCGGAGGATAGTGGCGGTCCAAGAGGTCTTCCCGATGCTGTCCATAGAACGCGAGTTCGTCCGCACCGAACGGCCGCTGTACGGCCATCTCGTCTCGCTGCTCGAGTCCGCCATCGCCCGCGGCGAGCTGCCCTCCGGGGCGCGCGTGCCGCCCGAGCGCGCGCTCGCGCAGCGGCTGAAGATCAGCCGCACGACGGTGGTCAGCGCCTACCGCGAGCTCGAATCGCGCGGCCTGCTGCGCGGCTACGTCGGCCGCGGCACCTTCGTGTGCGCCGCGCCCGAGCCCGAGGGCACGCCGTTCGCCTGGCGCGGGAAGATCGCCGCCGCGGCGCTGCGCTCGAGCGATTCGACGCTGCGTGACGTCGTCCGCCACTCCGCCGACGCGCGGCTCCTGTCGCTCGCCGCCGGCGAGCCCGCGATCGATCATTTTCCGAACGAGGCGTTCCTCGAGGCGGTCAATCACGCGCTCTCGACGGACGCCGACGGCGTCTGGGGGCACGGCGCGACCGAAGGACAACTGCCGCTGCGCACCGCGATCGCCGACCGCTACCGCGTCCCGCGCGAGAGCGTGCTGATCCTGTCGGGCGCGCAGCAGGGGCTCGACCTGCTCGCGCGCTGCCTGATCGATCCCGGCGACGCCGTGATCCTCGATCGTCCGGGGTATCTCGGCGCGATCCAGTCGTTCCGCGCCGCCGGCGCGAAACTGATTGGCTGGGACATCGTCCGCGGCGACAGCGACGAGCTCGAGGATCTGCTCGTCCGCTATCGCCCGAAGCTGATTTACACCAACCCGACGTTCCACAATCCCACCGGCGCGACGATGACGATCCGGCTGCGCCGCGAGCTGCTCTCGCTGGCGCAGCGCTACCGGGTGCCGATCGTCGAGGACGCGACGTATCGCGATCTCTATTTCAACGAGGCGCCGCCGCCGTCGCTGCGCGAGCTGGACGATCACAACCTGGTGATTTATCTGAACAGCTTCTCGAAGGTGATGGCGCCCGGGCTCCGTCTCGGCTGGATCGCCGCGGCGCCGTCCATCGTGGAGCAGATCGCCATCATCAAGCAGCGCCTCGATCCGCACACGCCCAATCTGGTGCAGCTCGCCGTCGCGCGGCTGATGCAGCGCGGCGCGTTCGACGCGCACCTGCGCAGCCTGCGGACGGAGCACGCGAGGCGCTGCACGCAGATGATCGCCGCGATCCAGCGCCACATCCCGGCCGGCGCGATCCGCTTTGCGCGCCCCAACGGCGGCCTGTATCTGTGGTGCCGTCTGGCCGCGGGCCTCAACGCCACGGCGCTGCACGACCGCGCCTTGTCCGCCGGCGTCACGTTCGTGCCGGGGCCGGCCTTCTACCCGGATCCGGCCGGCGGCTCCGATCTCCGGCTCTGCTTCACCAGCGTGCTGCCCGCGACCGCGGAGGAAGGGATCCGACGGCTGGCGCGCTGCATCGGCGACGTCAGGATGACCGCCTGACGTCGCTCAACGACAGCTTCGAGACGCCGCCGGGATACGGCGCGTAGGGCGCCGGTCCGGTGCCGACCACTTCGAGGAGCAGCTTGTCGCCGTCCACCTGAATGACGACGAAGTGGTGCGGATTCTCGGCCGGCGTCATGCCCGGCTTCATCAGGTGCTCGACCTTCACGTTCGCCGCCGCCCCCGCGGCCAGGTAGGCGCGCAGATCCTGCTCGCCGTAATACGTCGTAATCGGCGCCCCGCCGCCTCCGGTGACGATGACGTCCATGCGGTGGGTGACGCCCTGGTCGTCGTAGCGCTCGACGAAATGATCGTACTGATGCTCGTGCCCGGTGATGAGCAGCCGCACGTGATGCCTGCGGAACAGCGGCATGTACAGATTTCGAATCGCGAGGGTCTGCGCCTCCGGACGATCCGCCGCCTTGCGTCCCGTGCCCGGCACCGGGTCGGCCGAGGCGCCGCTGTGCGGTCCGGATGAAAACGGCGGATGGTGAAAGAACACGGCGATGTGCGGGAAGCGGCCGCGATCGAGGTGTTCGAGCTGGCTGGTGACCCACGACAGCTGCACCGGATCGGCCGGGATGTTCGAATCGATCGCAAGAACGAACATGTTCCCGTAGCCGAACGCGTAGGTCGGGTAGCCGTTCAGACGGCGCGGCGATCCCTCGGCGGGAATCAGCTTCGACATCGCCGTGAGCGTGTTGTGCAGCCCGACGGCGCGCAGCGGATCGCCGGGCGCGGACGCCGACGTGGTGTCGTGGTTGCCGACCGAGAAGAAATACGGCACGTTCGCCCCTGCGGTCAGGCGCTCGATGATCGGCGTGAAGCCGATGTTGAAGCGCGATCCTTCGACGCCGCGCAACACCGCGTCCCCTGACTGCAGGACGAAGCGGACCGGCGCCGGCGTCGACGACAGTTCCTTCACCTTCGCCAGCATCGCGTCCATGACGACGGCATGCGCCGCGTTGGGCGCCTGCCCGTCGTCGGGCGCCGTCGCGGTCGGGCCGCCCGAGCGCGTATCGCCGTAGGCGACGAACGAGAACCGCGTGACCTGCGCCGTCGCCGCCTCGGGGGGCAGCGGCGTCCGCGGCGGCGCAATCGGCTTCACGTCGACCCAGGCGGGAATCACCGGCGCTGCCGGTTGCTGCGCCGCCGCAATCGCGCATGCCGCCACGACCACGCCCGCATGGACGAGCCCGCCCGCCGTACGCCTGTGCTCGATCATGGGCGGATGCTAGCACCCGGCGGTAAACTACGGACATGAAAAAGGGCCGTCCGTCCAGGTCGTATTCCCGCCTGACCGAACCCCTGATTCGCGTGAACGGCGCGCTCGTGCCCGCCTCCTGGGACGCGGCGCTGGATCGCGCGGCCGAGGGTTTTCGCCGCAACCTCGATGCGCGCGGTGCGAACGCGCTCGGCATCTTCAGCTGCTCGAAGTCCACCAACGAGGTGAACTTCCTGGCGCAGAAGCTGGCCCGCGTCGCGTTCGGCACCAACAACATCGACAGCTGCAACCGGACATGACACGCCCCTAGCGTCGTCGGTCTGGCGACGGTGTTCGGCGCGGGCGGGGGGACGAGCTCCTACCGCGAGGTCGAGGAGACGGAGGTGGTGCTCCTGTGGGGATCGAACGCCCGCGCGGCGCATCCCATCTGGTTTCACCACCTGCTGAAGGGGATCCGGAACGGCGCGCGGCTGTACGTGATCGATCCGCGGCGCACCGCCTCGGCGCAGTGGGCCGACGTGTGGATGGGGCTGAACGTCGGCAGCGACATCGCGCTCGCCAACACCATGGCGCGCGAGATCATTCATGCCGGCCTCGCGCATGACGGCTTCATCGCCAACGGCACCTCGGGGTTCGACGCCTATCGCGAAGCGGTCGAGTCCTACACGCTCGAGTTCGGCGAGCGGGCGACCGGCGTGCCCGCCGACGTCATACGCGAAGCCGCCCACGCCTACGCGCGCGCCGACAAGGCGATGATCTGCTGGACGCTGGGGATTACCGAGCATCACAACGCCGTCGACAACGTGCTCGCGCTGATCAACCTGGCGCTGCTCACCGGCCACGTGGGCCGCTGGGGCTCGGGATGCAATCCGCTGCGTGGGCAGAACAACGTCCAGGGCGGCGGCGACATGGGCGCCATCCCCAACAAGCTGCCGGGCTTTCAGGACATCGAGCTGGACGCCGCGGCGCGCGCGCGCATCGGGGCGATGTGGAAGACGACGATTCAGCCCACATACGGCATGAATCTCACCCAGATGCTGCAGGCGATGTCGCGCCGTGAGCTGACGGCGCTCTACGTGATCGGCGAGAACCCGGCGCAGTCGGACGCCGACGCCCACCACGTCGAGCAGTCGCTCGCCGGCCTCGACCATCTCGTGGTGCAGGAGATCTTCCTGACCCGGACGGCGGAATTCGCCCACGTCGTGCTGCCTGCCGCCGCGACGTGGTGTGAAGGGGAAGGCACGGTCACCAACAGCGAGCGCCGCGTGCAGCGGGTGCGCAAGGCCACCGATCCGCCGCCCGGCGCACGAGACGAGTTGTGGATCATCTCGCAGCTTGCGCGGCGCCTCGGCCACGACTGGGGAGAGCCGACGGCCGAACAGGTGTGGAACGAGTTCAGGGTGGTGGCGCCCCATTTCGCCGGCGGCATGAGCTACGCGCGCCTGGAGGCGCTGCACGGAATCCAGTGGCCCTGTCCCGACGAATCGCATCCGGGGGAGACGTTCCTGCACGGCCGCCTGTGGCAGGTGCCGTGCGCCGGACGGCCCGCGCCGTTCAGCGTCGTCCATCACGACCCGCCGGTGGAGCAGCCGGATGCCGAGTTCCCGCTGCTGCTCACGACCGGCCGCCGCCTCGAGTCGTACAACACCGGCGTGCAGACGAGCGGATACGATTCGCCGCTGCACTTCGGCGAGACGCTCGACATCTCACCCGAGGACGCGGCGCGGCTCGGCATTGGCGACGGCATGCCGGTGGCGGTGATCTCCCGCCGCGGCCGCGTCACCGCGCCGGCCCGGATCGACGGCGGCCTGCGCGCGGGGATGGTGTTCATGACGCTGCACTTCCCCGACGACGTGGCGACGAATCGGCTGACCATCGACGTGTCGGATCCGAAGTCGGGCACCGCGGAGTTCAAGGCCTGCGCCGTGCGCGTCGAGCCGGCGCCGGCGCACGATCTGGCGGCCCGAGGTGTGATCTAGATGGATATCCGTCCTGTCGACGCGACGGCCACGACGGACGAGCGCGCGGCGGTGAACGCGCTGCTCGGCCCGCCGCAGTCGGCCTGGGACGGCGGCCCTCGCGGCAACCCGCGCGACGCGCACGTGGCGGCCGTGGGCGGCCGCGATACGCGCGCGCGCCGGCACCTGCTGCTGCCGGCGCTCCGCGCGTTGCAATCGCGCGTCGGCTGGATCAGCGAGGGCGGCCTCGGGTACGTCTGCGATCGGCTCAACGTCCCGCCCGCCGACGCGTGGGGCGTGGCGACGTTTTACGCGCTGCTGTTCACCGCGCCCACCCCGCGGCGCATCGTCCACGTCTGCGACGACATCGCGTGCAAGGCCCGCGGCGCCGACGCGGTGACCTCAGCGCTCGAACGTGCGGTCGGGCCTCCGCTTGGACATGCCTCGCATTCCGCACGCACCGCGCCGCATGATGCGGCGGCCCTCGCTCCCCGAGCGTCCGGCTGGATGCGGTCGCCGTGCCTCGGCAGGTGCGACCGCGCGCCGGCGGCGTTCGTCGCCGCGGCCGGCGAGCGTCCCTACGAAGCGCTGATCGGGGACGCCACCGCGGATCGTGTGCAGGCGTTGCTGAACGGCGCGGACGCCGGCTTCCCCCAGGGAACCGTGGTGAGACAACCGGTCGAGCAGTTGCGTCTGCTGCGCCGCGTCGGGCGCGTCGACCCGGCGAGCATCGACGCGTACCGCGCCGATGGCGGATTTGCGGCGCTCGAGAAGGCGCGTGGCATCGGCGCCGCCGCCGTGATCGCCGAAGTCACTGCGGCGGGCCTGCTCGGCCGCGGCGGCGCGGCGTTTCCGACCGGACGCAAATGGGAAGCGGTCCGCAGCGAGCCGGCGACGCCTCACTATCTGATCTGCAATGCCGACGAATCGGAGCCGGGCACGTTCAAGGATCGCGTCCTCATGGAGGAAGATCCGTTCGCGATCGTCGAAGCGATGGCCATCGCCGCGTTCGCGACGGGCTGCGAGCGCGGCTACGTCTACGTCCGCGGCGAGTACCCGCTCGCCGCCGCGCGTCTGCAGCACGCCATCGACGCGGCGCGTGTCGCCGGGCTGCTCGGCACGCTCGACATCGAGATCCGCCGCGGCGCCGGCGCTTACATCTGCGGCGAAGAGACCGCGATCTTCGAGTCGATCGAAGGCCGGCGCGGCGAGCCGCGCAACAAGCCGCCGTTTCCGGTGCAGGCCGGCCTGTTCGGCAAGCCGACCGTCGTCAACAACGTCGAGACGCTGGCCAACGTGCCGCACATCCTGCTCGGCGGCGCCGCCGCCTTTGCCGCGGTCGGCACCGCTGCCTCGGCGGGCACGCGTCTGTTCTGTCTCTCCGGGAACGTCGAGCATCCCGGCGTGTACGAAGCGCCGTACGGCGTCACGCTGCGCGCGCTGATCGATCTGGCCGGCGGACTTGCGCCCGGACGAACGCTGCGCGCGGTGCTGCTCGGCGGCGCGGCGGGCTCCTTCGTGCGGCCCGAGGACGTCGATCTCCGCCTGACGCACGAAGACACGCGCGCGGCGGGGACCACGCTCGGATCGGGAGTGGTGATGGTGCTGGACGACAGCGTCGATCTGCGCGCCCTCGTGCTCCGCATCGCGTCGTTCTTCCGCGATGAATCGTGCGGCCAGTGCGTGCCGTGCCGTGTCGGCACGATCCGGCAGGAAGAGGCGCTGCACCGGCTGAGCGCGGCGCCTGGAGGCCGCCTCCCGGCGGAGGAGTTGGTGCTGCTCGACGACGTCGGCGCCGCCATGCGCGATGCGTCGATCTGCGGGCTGGGACAGACCGCGTACTCGGCGATCGAGTCGGCGATCAAGCGTCTCCATCTCTTCGATGGATCGGGAGCGCCGCGATGAGCGAACCGATCACGCTCCGGCCCATCGGTCCGCCGCCGCGTCCGCAGCCGCCGGCCGTGACGCTCACGATCGACGGCCGTCACGTGACGGTGCCGGCCGGGTCCACCATCCTGGCCGCCTGTCAGGCCAGCGGCATCGCCATTCCGACGCTCTGTTTTCTCGAAACGCTGAAGCCGGTGAACGTCTGCCGCCTGTGCGTCGTGGAAGTGGAGGGGGCGCGCGTGCTCGCACCCAGCTGCTCCCGCGCCGTCGAGGCCGGCATGGTGGTGAAGACGCGCTCCCCGCGCGTCGTCCTGGCGCGGCGTGTCGTGCTCGAACTGCTCGCGTCCTCTGTCGATCTGTCGACCGCACCTGGGCTCGCCGAGCTGCTGTCGGAGTACGAGTGCCGTCCGGAGCGCTTCGGCGCGGCGGCGGCGACCGTCGCGCAGCCGGTGAAGATCGACAACGATCTCTACGTCCGCGACTACAGCAAGTGCGTGCTCTGCTACAAGTGCGTCGAGGCGTGCGGGCCGGATCACCAGAACACCTTCGCGATCGCCGTCGCGGGCCGTGGATTCGGCGCCGGGATTGCGACCGAGTTCGACGCCCCGCTGCCCGACTCGGCCTGTGTCTACTGCGGCAACTGCATCGCCGTGTGTCCCACCGGCGCGTTGATGGCCAGCCGCGAGTTCGATCTGCGCCGCAGCGGCGAGTGGGAGCCGTCGCGCCAGACGACGACCGATACCATCTGTCCATACTGCGGCGTCGGCTGCACGCTGACGCTGCACGTGCAGGACGGGGAGATCGTCAAGGCCACGTCGCCGCTCGACAACTCGATTACCGCCGGTAATCTCTGCATCAAGGGGCGGTTTGGCTGGAGCTTCGTCTCGCCCCCCGCGCGATCGACCGGCGCCGAGTGAGACATCCGGAGACACATGCCGCTGAGCGTTCCCTCCGACATTGAAATCGCCAACAACGTCACGCCCCGTCCGATCGTGGACGTGGCGCGCGATCTCGGGCTCGGCCCGGACGACATCGAGCAGTACGGCAGGCACAAGGCCAAGCTGCCGCTCGACGTCGCCGCGCAGCCGGCGAGAGGCCGGCTGGTGCTGGTCACGGCGATCAGTCCCACGCCGGCGGGCGAGGGCAAGAGCACGGTGTCGGTCGGGCTGTCGCAGGCCCTGCGGCGCCTCGGCGTCAACGCCGTCCTCTGCATGCGCGAGCCGAGTCTCGGGCCGGTATTCGGCGTCAAGGGGGGCGCCGCCGGCGGCGGCTACTCGCAGGTGATTCCCATGGCGGACATCAACCTGCACTTCACCGGTGATTTCCACGCCATCGCGAGTGCGCACGGGCTGTTGTCGGCGATGCTCGACAACCATCTGCAGCAGGGGAACCCGCTCGGCATCGACACCCGCCGCATCAGCTGGCCGCGCACCATCGACATGAACGACCGTGCTTTGCGGCACGCGATCATCGGCCTCGGCGGCGCCGCCAACGGCGTCGTCCGCGAAGAGCGGTGGGTGATCATTCCGGCGAGCGAGGTGATGGCGATCCTCGCGCTGGCGACGAGCCGCGAGGATCTCGAACACCGTCTCGGCCGGATCATCGTGGGTGCGAGCCAGGGACCGCTGCGCTCGCCCGTGCGCGCGCAGGATCTCAAGGCATCCGGGGCGATGGCGATGCTGTTGAAGGACGCGCTGGCGCCCAATCTGGTGCAGACGCTCGAAGGCGGTCCGGCGATTCTCCACGCCGGCCCGTTCGGCAACATCGCGCACGGGTGCAACAGCATCCTCGCCACCCGCGCCGGTCTGGCGCTCGGCGACGTCGTCATCACCGAAGCCGGGTTCGGGTCCGATCTCGGTGCGGAGAAGTTCTTCGACATCAAGTGCCGTGTCGGCGGCCTCAATCCGGAGGCGGCGGTGCTGGTTGCGACCGTGCGGTCGCTGAAGATGCAGGGCGGCGCGGACAAGCGCGCGTTGACCGTCGGCGATCTCGTGGCGCTCGAGCGCGGGCTGCCGCATCTCGATCATCACATCGCCAACGTCCGGCAGTTCGGCGTCCCGGTGGTGGTGGCGATCAACCGGTTCATCGCCGACACCGAGGCGGAGCTGCAGATGGTGCACGATCACGCGGCGCGGCTCGGCGCGACGGTCGTGCTCTGCGAGGTGTGGGAGAAGGGGGGCGCCGGCGGCGAGGCGCTGGCGCGGGAGGTGCTCGCGCTGCTCGACGGGCGCACCGCGAAGTACGCGCCCATCTACGACGTGACGCAGCCGGTGAGGGAGAAGATCGACACCATCGTCCGCCGGGTCTACGGCGGCGACGGCGTGGACTACACGCCCGGCGCCGAGCGCGCGATCGACCATCTCGAGAGCATCGGTCTGCACGACACGCCGGTGTGTATGGCCAAGACGCAGTATTCGCTGACCGACGATCCGTCCCGCCTCGGCCGCCCCCGCGGCTTCCGCATCACGGTGAGTGAAGTCTACGGCTCCGCGGGAGCCGGCTTCGTGGTGGCGAAGACCGGCGACATCATGACGATGCCCGGCCTGCCGAAGGTCCCCGCCGCCGAGGGCATGTCGGTGACCCCCGAAGGCCACATCGTCGGCCTGTCCTGAAAAAGGGGACAGTCCCCATTCTTCCGCCGCCGTTTTTCGCGCCGTTTCAGCCGCCCGCGGGAAAAGGGGACAGTCCCCTTTCGTGCGCGGCGTTTCAGCCGCCTCGCCGAGTCGGCACAGTTGTTGAGATCGGGCGCGGCATGCCTCGGCATCCTCGCGTTTCGCCGGACGGGTACGCTCAACACGTCCTGAATCGCGGGGATCATCGCGAGACGCTCTTCTTCAAGTCCGGAGACTTTCGGGCGTTTCTCAGGCTCGTCGCCGACGCGCAGCGGAGAGTCGGCATGCGCATCCTCGGGTATTGCATCATGCGCAACCACTTTCACCTGGTCGTCTGGCCGCACGCGGGCGAGGACCTCCCCGTTTTCATGCAACTGCTGATGAATCTGCACATTAACCATTACCTGCGGCATTACAGGCCCGCCAGCCCGGGCCACATCTACCAGGGGCGGTATACGAATGCGATCGTCCAGGCCGACCATCATCTCTTGCGCGTGCTGCGGTACGTCGAGGCCAACGCACGATCCGCGGGCCTGGTGCGTCGAGCCGAGGACTACATGTGGTCCAGCGCATCACCGCATGCCCGCGATCCTGGTCGCCCGGAGTTGTCAGATGGACCGGTACCCAAGCCGGCCGACTGGTTGACCTACGTGAACGCGCGGCAAACGGCCAAGGAAACGAGCGCGATTCGGGAGTCGGCAAGCCGGGGCGCACCCTACGGCGCGCCGAAGTGGGTAACGCGAATTGCCGATCGATTCGACCTGACCCATACCCTGCGAAAACCTGGCAGGCCAACCGGTTGCGCGCCAGAGCCGATCGTCTCCGCCACCGACCCCGTCGTCCAATAGTCAACTGGCGTTCACAAAAAAAGGGGACTGTCCCCGTTTCTCAGGCGCGGGGGAAGATCACGCCGGGCGCGAGCTTCCAGTCGGGATCCAGCGCGCGCTTGATGGCGCGCATCTGGTCGATGCCGTCCTCCCCATACAGGCCGCGCAACAGCGCCTGCTTGACCGGATTGCGCCCGACGCCGTGCTCGGCGAGCGGACAGCCGCCAAGCCGCGCCGCTTCGCGCCCGAAGAACAGGATGGCGTCCTTGCCCCGCTCGACGTCTTCATACGACCGCGGCAGGACGTTGGGATGGACGTTGCCGTCGGAGATGTGCCCCCACACGGCGAAGTCGAGTCCGCGCGATCCGAACCCGTCGCGGTAGATCCGCATCATCTCGCCGAACCGCTCGAACGGCACGATCATGTCGGCCGCGGTCTTGGCGATCCGCGGGTCGATCGTCTGCTGCGCGCGGCCGACGCGCTGATTGACCCCGGCGGGCACCGCCTCGCGGAGCGCGATCAGCTGTTCGGCGCGCCGGACCTGGCCCGGCAGCGCCATCTCGGTCGCGTCGAACACTCCGTGCGCGTGGAGCAGCCGGCAGACGCGGCCGAGCGCCGTGTCGCCGCCGCCGAGCGAATCTTCGATCTGCGAGAACGCCTCCGCTGCCGTGGTGCCCGGCGGCAGCTCGAGCTGGACCAGCAGCGCCAGATCCGTCCCGGACGGCACGCGGACGTCACAGCGGCGATCCGCGCCGTCCTCGTGCAGGATCTCCAGGCAGCGTCGATCGACGTGCTCGATCGCGGCGACCGCCGGCTCACGGCGGAGATCCGCGACGAGCGCCAGCGCCTCCCGCTCCGAAGGGCACGGCACGAACGCGAGCGCGGACGTGGGCATCGGCGACAGCGTGCGAAACGTCACCGTGGTGATGACGCCGAGCGTTCCTTCCGAGCCGATGAAGAGATCGATCAGATCCATGTCGGGCGCAGAAAAGTAGCCCGCCGACACCTTCACCACGTCCGGCATCCGGTACGTGGGCAGCGGCACCAGCGCCGCGGCGCGCGCGCCGCCGCGGCGAACGTCGAGCTGCGTGCCGTCTGCCAGAACGACCGTGAGCGCCTGCACCCACGGCCGCACCGGCCCATGGCGGAACGTTGCGGCGCCCGCCGCATTGGTCGCGACGATTCCGCCGGCAAACGCGCCGGTGAACGTCGGCGCCGGGGGGAACCACGCTCCTTCGCGGGCCAGCGCTTCCTGCATCGCGGCGACGGACACGCCCGCCTCGACGCGAATGCGGCCCGGACCGATCTCCAGGATGCGGTTCAGCTTTTCAGTGGAGAGCAGGACCTCGCCCATCGGCGTCGCGCCGCCGGTGAGCGATGACTGCGCCCCGACCGCGAGCAGCGTCCGCGCGCCGCGCACGATCGCAGGGACCTCGACGGGCGAGCGCGGAATCGCGATCGCGGCGGCATGACCGCCGGGAAAATGCGCGGCATCCGACAGGTACTTCGCGTCCATGCCGCGCGCTCACCCGCCGGCGCCCGACGCCAGCCATCGGTCGAATGCCTCCGGCGCTTCGACGACAATCGCTCCGCGCATCCGGTAATGCCCGAGGCCGCACAACTGCGAGCACGCGATGTCGAACTTCCCCTCGAGCGTCGGCGTGAACCAGACCGGGACCATCATGCCCGGTATCGCGTCCTGCTTCACCCGCATGGCCGGCACACCGAAGCTGTGGATCACGTCGCGCGCGGACAGCTGCACGACGACGCTGCGCCCGAGCGGCAGGTGCATCTCGTTGATCGTCACGACGTCGTCCGCGGCGTGCATCGACGCGCGATCCAGCCCGGACGGATTCTCGGCGCCGATCAGCGACGGCTCGATGCGGCCGAACTCGCCGTCCGCGCCGGGATAGTGGATGAGCCACGAGAACTGCTGCGCGACGACCCGCACGACCACGGCATTCCCGGCCGGTGGGTTCACCAGCGCCGCCCAGGCGGGAATCGAGAACGCGGCGAGCAACAGCACTTCTGCGGCCGCCACGCCTGCCTCGCTCCAGGTGGACCAGCGCCCGCGCGCGCCGCCGTGCACGGCGCTGGGCTGCCGCGAGCGCCGGAACCGAACCAGCACGTAGACGAAATAGATGCTCCATCCGACGAACACCACCGCCATGAGGATGTGCACCAGCGTGGTGATGCGATCGAGCTGCGCCGCCTGCGCCGACGCCTGAACCGGCAGCCCGAACATTAGCGTGCCCCCTTTCGGGCGCGCCGCGACAGACGGACGAAGAACGCGCCGAACGCGGCGAGCATCCCGCAGGTGACGCCGGCCATCACGATCACGCCGATACGCGCGGCGTCCAGCATCGGAGCGTCGGCAGCGCCGAAGCACACGGCACACGCGAGAACCGGATCAGGCCACATAGAACAGCACCAGCAGGATCACCCAGACGGCGTCCACGAAGTACCAATACAGGCGCGTCGCTTCGACGCGGTTGACGACGCGCGCGGCATCGCCGACCCACGTGTCGGTCGCGGTGACGAGGAGGCGCACGTTGGCCAGCACGCCCGCCGCCACGTGGAGCGCATGCACGCCGGTCAGCAGAAAGAATGTCGCCGCCTGCGTGCTGCTCGAGGGACGGAAGCCGAACTCGCCGAGATCCAGATACTCGAGCAGCGTGTACGGCACGAACAGCAGCGGCAGCAGCACCGCCGCAACCATCCAGCGGCGGAACGCCGCGATCCGCCGCTCTCGCGCCATCCGCAGCGCCGCCGCGAACGCGGCGGTCCCGCCGAAGAGCAGCAGCGTGATGACCGCCGCTGCCCGGGAGTGGCCCGCCAGCGGGAGCCACGGCTGGAGCGACCCCGCGCGCAGCATGAAATACGCAGAGAACAGGCCGCCGAAGAGCATCGCCTCCGACGCCAGGAACAGCCATACCCCGAGCTGAACGTTGTTCGAACCGGTGTCCTCGCGGCGCGCGACCGTGTAGTCCGGAGGGGCGGCATGAGGCAGGCGGCGCGGCGGGTCTTCACTCGCCTCGTGCTGCAGGACGAAGTCGGCCGCTGCGCCCGGCACGCTGTACTCGTAGGCGCCGCGGCGGACGATCGGGACGGCGGCGAAGTTGCCGTGCGGCGGCGGCGTCGCCGCGGACCACTCGAGCGTCGTCGCCTGCCACGGATTCTCGGCGGCGCGCCGTCCGCGCCAGAGCGTCCACGCGAGATTGAACAGGAACAGCAGCTGCACCAGGCCCAGCGCCCACGCCGCCCAGCCCTGCATCACGTTCCACTTCTGCAGTCCCGCGGCGTGCGCGTAGCCGATGCCCCCGTCGTACAAGCGGCGGTTCACGCCGGCGAGTCCCTGGATGAACATCGGCATGAAGATCGCGTTCATGCAGATGAACGATCCGGCGAAATGAAGCCGGCCGAGACGCTCGTCGAGCATCTTCCCGGTCACTTTCGGAAACCAGTAATACACGCCGGCGAACAGCGCGAAGATCGTCCCCGGCGCGACGATGTAGTGGAAGTGGCCGACGACGTAGTAGGTGTCGTGCAGGTGGACGTCGCTCGCGGCCAGTCCCAGCGGCAGACCGGTCAGCCCGCCGAGGCCGAACATCGGCAGGAAGGCGAGCGCGAAGAGCATCGGCGTGTTGAACCGGATCGACCCGCCCCACAGCGACATCAGCAGCGAGGTCAGGATCACCACCGACGGGATCGACACGATCATCGTCGTCGTCTGGAAGAACGCGCTCATCGCCGTTCCCATCCCGGTGAGGAACATGTGGTGGGCCCACACCAGCATCGACATGAAGCCGAGGAAGATCGCCGCCCAGACCATCAGGCGGTAGCCCCACAGCGGCTTGCGGATGTTGTTGGCGATCACTTCGGCGACGATGCCCATCGCCGGCAGGATCAGGACGTACACCTCCGGATGCGCGAGGAACCAGAACAGGTGCTGCCACAGCAGCGGGTTGCCGCCGCCCGCGGCGGCGAGCGGCTTCTGCCCGACGACCAGGCCGCTCGGCAGGAAGAAGCTCGATCCGCCGACGCGATCCATCAGCTGCATCAGTCCGGCCGCTTCCAGCGGCGGGAAGGCGAGCAGCAGCAGAAAGGCGGTCACCAGCTGCGCCCAGACCAGGAACGGCAGGCGCATGAACGTCAGTCCGGGCGCGCGCATCTGGACGATGGTCACGATGATGTTGATCGAGCCGAAGAGCGACGAGGTGATCAGCAGCAGCATGCCGCCGAGCCACCAGGTCTGGCCCATCGTGGCGAAGTCTGCCAGCGGCGGATACGACGTCCAGCCGCTGTTCGGCGCGCCGCCGGGGACGAAGAAGCTCGCCATCATGACGATGCCGCCGGCGAGATAGGTCCAGTAGCTGAGCATGTTCAGCCGCGGGAACGCCATGTCCGACGCGCCGACCTGCAGCGGCACGAGGTAGTTGCCGAACCCGCCGACGGCGAGCGGCACGACGCCGAGGAAGATCATGATCGTGCCGTGCATCGCGCCGAGCTGGTTGTAGAACTCGGGCAGCATGATGCCGTTCGCCGTGTTCTGCGCGCCGAGCAGACCGCCGATGAGCGGTATCGGCTGCATCGGATACGCGAGCTGCCAGCGGAGCAGCATCATCAGCGCGAAGCCCACGAGCAGGAACACCATGCTCGTGACGGCATACTGCAGGCCGATGATCTTGTGATCGAGTGAGAACCAGCGCACGCGCTAGTGGCCTCCGCCTCCGCGGCGGGGCAGGAACCCCGGCTGCGTCAGAGTGGTCGGCGCCGGCTCCCCGTCCGGGGGATTGATGGTGTAGCGCCACGCCTGGATCTGCCAGGTCGAGTCGGCGCGCACGAGCACGAGCGTGCACCAGCCGGCGTGAAGCCGGTTGGGCCCGAGTCCGCGCCGCTGCGACGCCGCCGACGGCGTCTGATCGAACCGCAGCTCCCACTTGCCGTCGGCGATCGCGGCGCCCCCCGGCAGGCAGCGGACATCGGTGAGCTGCACCGGATGATTCGAGCCGCGGTAGTCGCGATTCCTGAACAGCTCGAGCCGGTTCTGGAACAGCACCTGCTGGCCGCGCTCGATGGTGCCGTCGGGATGCCGCATGTCGCCGTCCGCGGTGAAGAGCCGCGAAATCGCTTCGGCGTCGAGCTGCCGCCAGAGATAGCTGAATCGCTCGCCGACGCCGCGAATCGTCCGTTCCTCGCCTGCCGTGCAGCCGTTCGGCATTCTCTCTTCGACCGGGCGCTGCGGCTGCGGCCGCGCCGCGAGCGGCGCCGCGGTCGCGGCCGGTCTTGCGATCGGCAGCCGCGCGGTGCGGATGGATTCGATGTCTTCGATCGCGCCGGCGACCAGCGCGTCCAGATACAGCTGTCCCTGCTCGCTCGAGGCGAGCGTCGGATCGCCGACGACGCCGGAGGTGGAATAGAGCCCGGCTCCGTCCTTCTGGCGGGTGAGCGCTCCGCTTCCCGCGCCATACTCGCGGACGGCTCTTGCCATGTCGACGGACGGTGCGTCGACGGCGAGCATCATCGACGTCATCGCCTCGTCGGCGTGGAATCCGCCGCGTGCCCGCGCCTGCCGGCGGAGCACGCGCGCGGCGCCAAGGTGGTAGCGCATATCCGTATAGCCCAGCAGGATGCCGTCCGCCGCCAGCGTGTCCGCCGCGTCCTTCAAGGGGAACATCGTCGACGCACCGGTATTGAGCACGTAGAACCGTCTCGGTCCGTACTTCGCCAGGGTGCGCACGATCTCGACCGTCATGTCGCGCGAGGTGTTCTGCGACAGGGAAGTGGACCCGGGGTACTCGAGGAACGCGGGATAAAAATGATACGTGAGCGGCGGGGCGATCACAACCGAGGCTGCCGCTTGAACTCTGCCGGCGAGATGGCGCACCAGACGCTCCTCGCTGTTCAGCCGCAGATGCGGTCCCTGCTGCACCGCCCCGGCGCCCACCGGCAGGACCACGACGGCTGCAGGCGTCAAGAGCTTCTCCGCCTCCGGCCATGTCACGTCGGCGAGCGCTGCACCGGGCGGCCGCGCCGGCTGCCTCGCCGGCTGCGGCTGCTGCCCCTGCGCCGCCGCCATCGCGATCGCGACCACGCATGCCACGCCGAACCTGGCAATCGCCTGCCGCATCTTCGACCTCCTCGGGTTCAGACGCATGTCGCTCGGCCACGGCTTCGCGCGACCCGAACGGCGACATCCTGGTGTCCGGCAGACTGTACACTTAACGGTCGATGACCGACTGGAACGCCGCCAGATACCACGAAATCTCCACGCCGCAACAGACCTGGGGCCGCCGCGTGCTGGAGCGTCTGCCGCTCGAAGGCAGCGAAGTGGTGCTCGACATCGGCTGCGGAACGGGGCACTTGACGGCGGAAATCGCCGGCCGCGTGCCCGCCGGCCGCGTCGTCGGCGTCGATCGTTCGTCCGCGATGGTGCAGCAGGCGGCGGCGTGGCTGCGCCAGCGGGCGCCGCAGGCGGCGGTCGTGCTGGCGGACGCCGGGGCGCTGCCGTTCCGCCGCGCGTTCGACGCCGCGTTCAGCGGCGCGACCTTCCACTGGATCCACGATCACGCGGCGTTGTTCCGATCGATCGTCACCGCGCTGCGCCCGGGCGGGCGGCTGGTGGCGCAGTGCGGCGGCGGTCCGAACCTGGCGCTCCTCTACGCCCGCGCGCAGCGGTTGATGCAGGAGCCGCGGTTCGCGCGTTATTTCGAGGACTGGGACGAGCCGACCTACTTCGCGGACGTCGAGACGACGCGGCGCCGGCTGAGCGAGGCTGGCTTCGTCGACGTCGAGGTCTCGCTCGAACCGGCGCCGACGACCTTCGACGCGCCGGATCAATTCCGCGACTTCATCGCCAACGTCTGTCTGCGCCACCAGGGTGCGCGGCTGCCGCGGGCCGAGTGGCAGGCGTTCCTGCGCGACCTCACGGTCGCCGCCGCCGCCGACACGCCGCCGTTCACGCTCGACTACTGGCGGCTCAATCTCGCCGGAAAGCGGCCGGCATGACGCCGGACGCGTGGTATCGCGCGCGGATCGCCCACTGGACCGCCCTGCGTGACGCGGCGAACCGGCGCGGAACCATCGTCTCCCGCCTGCGCCTCGTCTCGTTTCTCGGCGCGGTCCTGCTCGCGTGGTGGGCGGTCTCGTCCGGCGGCGCGCTGCGCACACCGGCGCTCGCGGCTGCCGCGGCGGCGCTGGCGGCGTTCGCCATGCTCGTCGTTCGCCATGCGCGGATCATCGATGACACGGAGCGCGCGGACGCGGCGATTGCGCTGAGCGCGCAGGGAGTCGCGCGGCTCGCGCGCGACTGGAATGGGCTGCCGGAAATCGCGCCGCCGGCGGATCTCGACCAGGACCGCCATCCGTACGCGCGCGATCTGGATCTCTTCGGCCACGCCTCGCTCTCCAAATGGATCGGACGCCCCGCTACCAGCGGAGGGGCCGGCCGGCTGTGGGGCTGGCTGCTCGCGCCGGCCGCGCCGGCCGCGATCGCCGATCGGCACGCCGCGATCGAGGAGCTCGCCGGCGCGCGCGAATGGCGCGAGCAGCTCGACGTGGAAGGGGTTCGCACGTCGGTGACGCCCGACGAACTGGGCCGGTTCCTGGAGTGGGCGGAAGGGCGCGAGCGCGCCGTGCCTCGCATCATGAAGCCGGCCGCGATCGCGCTGCCGATCGCCATCGTGCTGCTCGGCGCGCTCTTCTTCACCGGCGCCACGGACGCCGCCTGGTGGCTGATCCCGATGACCGCCGGCATCGTGCTGTCGTTCGCCTTCGCGCGCCGGGTCTATGCGGTGTTCGATCGTGTAACCGTGGGCCAGCGTGCACTGGAAGGTTACGCGCGGATGCTGTCGCTGGCGTGCGAGGCGCGATGGACGTCGCCGCCGCTCGCCGGGCTGAAGGGGCAGATGTGCATCGGCGGCGCGGCGCCGCGGCTGGTCGCGAAGCTCGCGCGCCTGGGCGGATGGTCGGAGCTGCGCACCGGCGCGGCGCTGCTCCACTTCCCCGTGCAGGCGCTGACGTTGTGGGACTTCCACGTCTGTTTCGCCATGGAGCGCTGGCGCGCCCGATCCGGGCATCACGTCCGCGGCTGGATCGACGCGCTGGAATCGATCGACGCGCTTGCCGCCCTCGCGCGCGTGCGCGGCGACGAGCCCGGCTGGACCCTGCCGCGGGTGGACGCCGGCGCACCGGCGCTGACGTCGGCCTCCCTGGGGCATCCGCTCATCGCCGCCGAGCGCCGGGTGGCAAACGATGTGCAGGCCGGACCGCCAGGCACGATCCTGCTCATCACCGGGTCCAACATGTCGGGGAAGAGTACGCTGCTTCGGGCGATTGGCCTGAATACCGTGCTCGCGCAGGCGGGCGCGCCGGTGTGTGCCCAATCGTTCGTCATGCCGCCGGCCGACGTTCATACGAGCATCCGCGTGCAGGACTCGCTCGAGCTCGGGCTGTCGTACTTCATGGCTGCGCTGGCGCGGCTGAAGCAGATCGTCGACGCAGCCGAGCGGCCGTCGAGCTCCCGCGTGCTGCTGTACCTGCTCGACGAGGTGCTGCAGGGCACCAACAGCGTGGAACGCGGCCTCGCCGTACGCGCGGTGGTGCGGCACCTGCTCGACGCCGGCGCGATCGGCGCCATCACCACGCACGATCTCGCGCTCGCCGGGGAGCAGCCGCTGGCCTCCGCGGCGACGCTCGCGCACTTCACCGAGCAGGTGCATGCGGATGGAACGATGACGTTCGACTACCGTCTCCGGCCGGGGCTCGCGACGTCGACCAATGCGCTCCGGCTGATGCAGCTGATCGGCATCACGCCGCGGTAATGGCGCGCGGGTTGTGGCGATTCGTGCGCGTGGCCGGCGTGTTCGCCGCGCTGACCGCGGTCATGACGTGGCCGCAGGTGCTGCACCTCGCCTCGCGCGCCACGCCGCACCAGGACGTCTACTTCAACATGTGGCGCCTGCGCTGGTTCGCGCACGCGCTGGCGACCGAGGCGCGGTTGTTCGACGCCAACATCTTCTTCCCCGAGCGGCGCACCCTGGCGCTGTCGGACGCGATGTTCGTCGAAGGGCTGCTGATGGCGCCGCTGACCTGGCTCGGGCTGAACCCGGTGCTCGTGCACAACCTCGCGCTGCTCGGCGCGATCACGCTGTCGGGCGCGGCGATCTTCGCGCTGGTCAGGTATCTGACCGGCAGCCGCGGCGCCGGCGTGATCGCCGGTCTCGTCTTCTGCTTCGCGCCGTACCGCTTCGAACACTACATGCACATGGAGCTGCAGTGGGCGATGTGGGCGCCGCTCGCGTTCCTGGCCCTGCATCGCGCGTACGACACCGGCCGGTGGCGTCATGGGCTGGCGGCGGGGGCGTGCGTGGCGCTCCAGATGCTGTCGAGCATCTACTACGGCATGTTCCTGGCGGTGCTCCTCGGAATCGCCGCGGTGCTGCTGTTCCCGCGCGATCGCCGCGCCCCCGCGCGGGCGGTGACCCGCGTGATGATCGCCGGCGCCATTGTGGCCGCGATCGCGAGCGGCCTGTACGCGCGGCCGTACGTGCGCAACCACGAGAAGGTCGGCGATCGGCCGATCGCCGAAGTCTCCATGTTCCGCGCCACCGCCGCGAGCTATACGTCGGCGACGTCGGGGAACTGGCTCTACGGCTCGACCGCGTACCGCGGCGGTCCGGAGCGGCATCTCTTTCCGGGCCTCACGCCGCTCTTTCTCGCGATGATCGGCCTGCTCCTGCAGCCGCCGGGACGCCGCGCCATCGTCTATCTCCTGCTGCTGGTGGCGGCGTTCGAAATGTCCTTCGGCCTCCGCGGTTACCTCTACTCGTTCCTCTACGAGTACGGCCCGCCGTTCCGAGGGCTGCGCGCGTCGGCCCGGCTGGCGCTGTTCGTCCTCCTGTTCCTCGGCGTGCTCGCCGGGTACGGCTATGCCGCGCTCGCGGCAAACCGCTCGCGCGCACAGAGGATTGCGCTGTTCGCACTGCTGACGGCCGCGGTGCTTGCCGAGTATCGAACCAGCCTGGTGCTCGCGGAGTTTCCCAACGAGGCGCCGCCGATTTACCGGATTCTGTCGCGCCAGCCTCGGGGCGTCGTCGCGGAGTTCCCGGTGCCGGGCCTTCGAAGCTTGCCGGGAGCGGACGCGGAGTACGCCTACCTGTCCACTTTCCACTGGTTCCCCATCGTCAATGGATACAGCGGCTACTACCCGCCGAGCTATCTCGAGCGGATCGAACGGCTCGCGGATTTCCCGTCGGAACGGGCGCTGCGCCAGCTCAAGCTCGACACCGTCCAATATGTGATCGTTCACGCCGCGCAGTACAAGCCAACGGACCTGAACGAAATCCGTGCACGCCTCCAGAACGGCGGTCAGTTGCTCGAGGTCGGATCCTTCGAGGCGCCGGACGGTCCCGCCTTCCTCTACCGGATGCGCTAGCTGGCACCGGTGTTGCTCCGGTTGAGCCAGTTGATCGGGAGGCTCGCATGACGACACGAACCCTGGGAATTCTGGCGACGGTATTCGGCTCTGCCGTCGGAGCGTGGTGGCTGACTCAGCGGCGGTCCCGCCGGGCGGGTCTGCAGACCACCGCGCCCGAGCGCGGCACGGTTATCTTCGACAACACGCCCGTGGCGTCGGGCGCCGAAGGCATCATTTAATCCCGCAACGTCACGGGCCTTCCGCCGTGAAGCTCATCTGCGCGGACCTCGATGGCGCGCTGCCGGCCGTTCCACCCCTGGCGGTCGGCGCGCAGTGGGTGCTCGTCCGCCTGCACGGCGCGCCGCTCGGCTACGTGGTCCCGCCGCCGGCGGGATGTTCTCCCGCGGAGCTGCGCGCGCTGGCGCTGACGCAGCTGGGATCCGAAGTCGCGGCGCACCTGGCGTCCGATTCGATCGGCGGCACCGGCCCCATCCCCGACGCGCGCGCGGCGATCCCGGCGTCGTGTCCGCGCCGCGGGCGCAGTCCTTCGAGCGTCGTGACGGTGGCGGTGTGCACGCGCGACCGCGCCGCGCAGCTCGGTCAGTGCCTCGACGCGTTGACGGCCCTCGAGTACCCGCATGACCGTCTCGACCTGCTGATCGTCGACAACGCGCCGTCCGATTCGTCCACGCGCGATCTCGCCGCCGGGTATCCGCGCCTGCGTTACGTCATGGAGCCGCGCCCCGGGCTGAATTGGGCGCGCAACCGTGCCGTGCGCGAGGCGCGCGGCGAGATCGTCGCCTTCACCGACGACGACGTCAGCGTCGACGCCGGATGGATTGCGGCGGTCGCGGCGGCGTTCGAAGACGAGCCGCACGCGATGTGCGTGACCGGACTCGTCGTCCCCGACGAGATCGACACGCCGGCCCAGGCGCTGTTCGAGACCTACGGCGGCTTCGGACGCGGTTTCGACCGCGCCGTATACCGCGTCGCACCAGGGGAGAGCGCCGGCCTCGAGTACGGCGGTGCCGGCCGGTTCGGCACCGGTGCCAACATGGCGTTCCGGCGGTCGTTCTTCGAGCGGGAAGGTCTGTTCGATCCCGCGCTGGACGTCGGGACGCCGACCCACGGCGGCGGCGATCTGGAGATGTTCTTCCGCGTGCTGAAGACGGGCCACGCGCTGGTCTACGAGCCGGCCGCGACGGTCCGCCATCGTCACCGGCGTGACTACGCGGCGTTGAAGACGCAACTGGCGAACAACGGGACGGGGTTCTACTCGTATCTCGTCCGCACCGCGCAGGCGTATCCCGGGGAGCGCCTGGCGATGCTGCGGCTCGGGGTGTGGTGGCTCTGGTGGTGGAATCTGCGCCGGCTCGTTCGGTCGGTCGTGCGTCCGCGAGCGTTTCCGCTGGATCTCGTCGTCGCCGAGTTGAAGGGATCGTTCACCGGATTGCGGCGCTACGCCGTCGCGCGCCGGCATGCGGCAGACGTGCTGCGGGCCGCGGGGAACATGTCGTGACTCGGATGCCGCCGGCAGCGGTCGCGATCAGGCGACTGGACGTGCAGGAGCCCCTGCAGCCGATGCTGGACGTGGCCGGCTACTGCCGCACGCGACTGTTCGTGTTCGACGGCGGCGAATTGATCGGCGCGGTCGATGTCCGGAACGCGTACGGGCCGCTGTCGGTCACACGGCTTCGCGACGAGATCGCCAGGAGGCTCACGTACACCCTGATGCAGCGCTCCGTTGCGCGATGCACCGGCGCGGCCGCGAACCCGGCGCCGCTGTCCGCCGACGTCCGCGTGTCGGTCGTCATTCCGACCTGCAATCGTCCCGAGGACCTGCGCCGCTGTCTCGCCGCGCTGCACACGGAACGGCGTTCGCGGGACGTGGAGATCGTCGTCGTCGACAACCGTCCCGGCTCCTCGAGTCCGACACGCGCAGTCATCGGCGGGTTCGAGGGGATCGTCTTCGTCGAAGAACCCCGCCCCGGACTCTCCTATGCGCGGAACGCGGGCTTCGCCGCGGCGACCGGCGGGATCCTGGTTGCGATTGACGATGACGTAACGGTGCCGGCGGGATGGCTGGAGCGCCTCGTCGCGCCGTTCCACCGCCCCGAGGTTGCGGTCGTCACCGGCAACGTGCTGCCGGTCGAACTGGACACCGAAGCGCAGGCGCTGTTCGAGGCGTACGGCGGGCTGGGCAAGGGGTTCGAGCGTTTCGAGCGGAACGGCGAATGGTTCCGCGGGCTGCGCGGACCGGTGCCGACGTGGAAGCTGGGCGCGACGGCGAACGCGGCGTTCCGGGCGTCGGTTCTCGCCGATCCCGCGATCGGTGTGATGGACGAGGCGCTCGGCGCGGGCACCCCGACCGGCTGCAGCGAGGACACGTATCTCTTCTATCGCATCCTCAAGGCCGGCCACACGATCGTCTACGAGCCCGCCGCGTGGGTGTGGCACCGCCATCGCCGGGATGCGGCGTCGCTCCGTCAGCAGATCTACGCCTACAGCAAAGGGCACGTGGCCTATCACCTGACCACGCTGCTGCGCGATCGCGACTGGCGCGCGCTCATCCGCCTCGGCTACTCGCTGCCGAAGGTGTACGCGGTCCGCAGCTACGTGCGACTGCGCGGCTGGAGCGAATACCCGCTGTCGCTGGTCCTGGTCGAGATCGCGGGCACGCTCGCCGGGCCGTTCGCGCTATGGCGGGCGCGGCGCCGGGCGCGGCGGCTCGGTCCCGGCGCGCGTCTCAAAGGGCGCCATGCTGTATCGCTGGAAAGTCCGATTACTCAAACACCCGCGGCTTAACCTGTGGTGGCGCCGCTGGCGCGCCAGACGGGGAGAGGCCACCGGCAGCTACGGCCAGCTGCCCGAGTTGATCCGCCGGCACGCGCCCGGCCGATCGTTCGTCGACGTCGGCTGCATGTGGGGCGTCAACGGCGAGTTCGCGTTCATCGCGGAGCAGGCGGGCGCGGCCGCGGTGAAGGCGGTGGACGTCTTCGGGCCGACGCCGGAGTTCGAGCAGAAGCGCACGGCGCTCGACTCGCGCGTCGAGTTCATCCTCGGCGACATCACGCGCGTCCAGACGCTGGACGCGGTCGGCCCGGCCGACGTCGTGTTCTGCGCCGGCGTCCTCTATCACCACCCCAGTCCGTTCGAGCTGCTGGCGGCGCTCCGCCGCATCTGCCGTGAGACGCTGATCCTCCGCACTTCCACGATTCCTGAAGTGCGCGGGCTGCCGAATGCCGCCGTGTATTTTCCAATGCTCGACGAAGACGGACGCGAACTGTGGAACCTGAAACGGCTCGGCGTGCTGCACCAGGCCGGCATCAGCAAACCGTTCCAGCCTGCGGAGGGTTATGGCAACTGGTTCTGGGGGCTGACGCCGAGCTGCCTCGAGTCGCTGCTGAAGACGGCCGGCTTCCGCGTCGACTTCCGCGCGACGGAAGCGTTCGCGCAGACGGTCGTGTGCGCGGCGGTGGCGCCGCCGCTGGCCCACCAGCTGCCGGATCAGACGTCCGCGCGGCGTCTCGGCGCGGACATCTCCGCTGCGGGGATCGCGCGCCCCGCGTAAGGCAGCCGCGACAGCGTCGCCCGCAGCTTGCGCCCGGCCTCGCGCCGCAGGATCTCCGGCGCGTAGCGCGCCAGCGTCCACGCCTTCTCGAACGCGTGCACGAGCTCCCGCCGGCTGACATGGTCGCGGATCTCCTCCGTCAGCTGCGTGCCGTAGAAATCACGCCAGCCCAGGCATCCTTCGCGCCAGATGTCGAGCTGCGCGGCGTTCCCCGGATCGGGGCGGTGCCGTTCCATCACTGCCAGCGTGTCGCGAAGCATGCGGCTGGCGCTGCCGCTCATCGACGCCTCGTGGCGGCGGTAGGCGGCGACGAGGTGGCCGTGGTCGTGAATGGGATAGGCGCGCGCGATGCGCAGATAGAGATCGTAGTCGGCGGAGGCGTCGAAGCCCGGCGCGAAGCCGCCGACGTCGGTGAGGACGGTGCGCCGGAAGATCGCCATCGCCGGCGTCCACACGGGATTGGTGCGCAGCAGCACGGCATGGTGACCGGCGATCACGCGGCGCTGCAGCGGCGTCGGCCATTCGGTCCCGTCCGGGCCGATCATCACGCAGCGGCCGTAGGCCATCGCGCAGCCCGGATTGGCGGCGAGCGCGCGGGCGCCGATGTCGATGCCGTCGGGCAGCAGCCGATCGTCGGCGTCGAGAAAGACGACCAGGTCGCCGGCCGCCTCCTCGAGTCCCCGATTGCGCGCCGCGGCGAGCCCGCGATTCTGCTGGCGCACGTACTTGACGTCCGGATACCGCGAGGCGACATCCGGCGTGTCGTCGGTCGACCCGTCGTCGACGACGATGGTTTCGACGCGATGCGCCGTCGACGCGGCGCTCGACACCGCCTGTGCGAGATAGTGCCCCTGGTTGTAGCAGGGAATGACGACCGAGATCACCGTGCGAGTCGTGTCCACACGAACCCCTTGAGGAATCGCAGGCGGAGCTCGGCGAGGAAGGCCCGATCCCAGTCGGCGACGAGAGCCGAACGCGTCCAGGCCGCCAGGGTCTGCGCCGCGTCGCGGAGGAGATGGCCGGGAACACCGAACGGCGTGACGCGCGCGCGCTCCATCTCCGGGAGACGCATCAGCGCATAGAACCGCCCGTGGCCTTCGTGCCAGCGGCGGTGGTAGCGGCGATTGCAGCGATCGCCGGGGACGCGCGTCATGACCAGCAGCTTCGGCTGATACAGCATGCGTCCGCCCGAGTCGTACACACGTGCGAGCAGCTCGTGATCTTCGGTGGAGCCGATTCCGTCCTTGACGCGCTGAACGGACGGCGAGAACGTGCCGACACGGTCGAAGACCGTACGGCGGAAGGCGACATTGGCGCCGATCAAGCCGATCGGCGTCGCGCGATCGAACACGCGCCGCGAGTCGCCGTGATCCTGCAGGGCGAGCGGCGCCCAGTGCTCCCGCGTCAGCCAGCGCGGCCGGCCGTTCTCCCACGCCGGAAGCACCCGTCCGCCGATCCCGTCTACGCCGGGATGCCGCGCCAGCGTGCTGACGATCGTCTCCACCCAGTCGGGCGCGACTTCGACGTCGTCGTCCGTGAACGCGACGACCGGCGCGCCGGAAGCCGCCAGCCCGGCGTTGCGGGCGAAGGACAATCCCTGGCGCGGCTCGCGGATCAACCGGACCCTGCGATCGGCGAACGCCGTCACGACCTCGGCCGTGCGGTCCGTGGAGTTGTTGTCGACCACGATCACTTCGTAGGTCTCCGGCGGTGCGCTCTGCCGCAGCAGCGCCGCGATCGCCCGTTCGAGCGAAGGCGCGCGGTCAAACGTCGGCAGGATGACGCTCAGCTTCAGCTGGGGCATCGGCCCACCTCCATTCATGCGGCGCGAAGAAGTATCCGCGCATCGACTTGCCCGGCTCGACGAACAACAGCCGCGTGCCGTACCACCAGTCGATCGCCGCGGCGCCCCGCCGCTGGCGGATCGACGCGCCGATGGCGTAGACGCCCGGCTGCAGGCCGACCGACCCGCACAGGAATTCGATTCGCCGCGGGCCCGGCCGCAGCGTGACCGAGGCGTCCGACACCGCGGTGCTCTGCTGGCAGTGCAGCGTCCGGCCGTCGCGCGAGTAATAGAACAGCTCGACCACCGCGTCGTCGACCTGCGACGTGACCTCGAGATCCACGGCGGCGACGAGCGGGCCGCCGGTGGCGGCGGCGGGAACCTCGCGGCCGGCAGGATCGCGGAACGTCACGTCGACGACGCGCGCGCCGCCGCCGGCGAGCGACGCGGCGTCGGCGGTGGCCGCCGCGTACGAATCGCTGACCATCGTCTGGTACTGCGCGATCATCTCGAGCGGCGCGCCGGACGCGGCGACGCGGCCGCGATGCATCAGCATGACGCGATCGCTCTGCCGGGCGATCGCCGTCAGGTCGTGCGAGATGAAGATCAGAGTGGCGCCGTCGCGGCGCAGCTGATCGATCCGCTCGTACGAGCGCACCTGGAAGGCGGCGTCGCCGACGCCGAGCACCTCGTCGATCAAGAGGATGTCGGCTTCGAGGTGGGCCGCGACCGCGAACCCGAGGCGGACGTACATGCCGGACGAGTACCACTTCACCGGCATGTCGATGAACGGGCCGACGCCGGCGAAGTCGATGATGCGATCGAGCTTGGCGGCGATCTCGCGGCGCCGCATGCCGAGCACCGATCCGCTGAGGAAGACGTTTTCGCGGCCGGAGAGTTCGGGATGGAAGCCGGATCCGACCTCGATCAGCGCCGCGACCCGGCCGTCGAGCGTGATCGTCCCTGCCGTCGGCGCGGTGATGCGCGACAGCAGCTTGAGGATGGTGCTCTTGCCCGCGCCGTTGTGGCCGATGACGCCGAGCGTCTCGCCGCGCGCGACGTCGAAGCTGACGTCGCGGAGCGCCCAGAAGTCCTCGTGCCGCGCCGCGGCCGCCTGGCGCAGCCGGTACTTCTTGGAGACGGTGTCGAAGCGGACGGCGACCATGGCTAGATCAGGTCGGCCATGGTGGCCTCGGCGTGCTTGAAGAACATGTAGGCCGCGGGCAGCAGGATCGCCGTCACGAGGCAGGCGACGCCGAGCGGGTAGGGATCCGGCGCCGCCTGCCGCAGCAGCACGTCACGGAAGGACGAGACGATGCCGGCCAGCGGATTGAGCAGGTACCACGGCCGCCACGACGCCGGCACGACGCTGAGCGGATAGATGATCGGCGACGCGAACATCAGGATCTGCATCAGCACCGGCAGGGCGACGCCGATGTCGCGGAAGCGCACCTGCACCGCCGCGAGCACGAGTGTGACGGTGAGGATCCACAGCGCCAGGACCACGACGATCGGCACGAGGATCAGCGCGTGCGCCGTGAGCGGCACCGCGTACCAGTACATCAGCCCGAGGAGCACGAGGCACCCGATCGCGAAATCGAAGAGCGCCGCCGCGGCGTAGGTGATGGGCAGGATCTCGCGCGGGAAGTAGACCTTGGTGATGAGCGACGTGTGGGCGACGAGCGAGTTCGTGCCGCCGCTCACGGCGGTGTTGAAGAACGACCAGGGCAGCAGCGCGGTGAACGCAAACAGGGCGTACGGCGCGCCGTCGCTGGGCATCTTCGCCAGCATCGAGAACACTGCCGTGAAGATGATCATCATCATCACCGGCTGCAGCAGCGCCCAGGCGAGGCCCAGCGAGGTCTGCTTGTAGCGGACCGCGATGCGGTGAAGGCTGAGGGTATAGAGGAGGTCGCCGTATTCACGCAGGCGCGCGAGATGCTCGCCGACGTGCAGCCAGGCAGAGGCAGCCGGCCTGATGACGGTGACGCTCATGGTACCGCTTTCCGGTAGCAAGCCTACTGCCGCGAGCCGGTCGAGCAGCCGGCAAGCTCTTCAGTTCCCGCGCCGCCAGCTCGGGTGTTCGACGCGCGTGCCGCGGATCCCTTGTTCCGCCGCCGGCTCTTCACCGGCGAGAAGCGGGCCAGCGGGTACACCTGCCGGCCGTAAAAATACCCGGCAACGTCCCAGATTTGCAGCTCGTCGCCGAAGGCTTCGCGCGCCGGCCGTCCACGCGCGGCCATCAGCCGCAGCGCGGCGCGCGCGGCACGGCCCCAGAGAAACCGCGGCACGCCGGCCAGGTACGTGACCCGCAGCGGATGCCGGCGGTCCATCAGTCCGAGCGAGACGCCGCGCCAGAAGCACCAGCGCCGGTAGTACTCGCGGCTCAACCGGACGGCGGGGATGTAGTGATAGATGACGAGTCCCGGCAAATATTCACCGCGCGCGCCGCGCTCGATCAGCCGCAGGTACATGTCTTCGTCTTCGCAGGAGAACAGCCGGGCATGGGCCCCCGGGCCGAGGTGTTCGGCATAGGGTCCGACCTGTTCGAGCGTCGATCGCCGGATGATCGCGTTCCCTCCCATCAATTGACCCGGGAAGTCGCGATCGAACCTGCGCCGGTGCGGTCCGTTGTCCACCGCGCCGAGCGCCGCCATGTACTCCGCGGGAATCCACTCGGGCGGCGGGGCGCCCCAGACCGGGATGTACGGACCGCCGATGAATTCGACGGCCGGATCGCGAAACGCCTCGCCGGCAACCTGCAGCCATCGCCGATCGACCTGCTCGTCGTCGTCGACCATCCCAACGAGGTCGCCGGAGGTGGACGCAATCCCGGCGTTCAGGGCCTTCGATTTCCCCTGCCGGCGCTCGACAACCAGCGAAATGCGTCCGGGAAACTGCGCCTGAAGGTCGCGGACGATGTCCGCCGATCCGTCGGTGCAGGCGTTGCAGACGACGGTGATGTGGACGTCGAGGTACGGGGACGGATCGGCGTCGATCAGCGACCGGACGCACCGTTCCAGCAGGGCGGCCCGGTTGTGTGTCGGGACCAGAACGTCCATCCGCGACCGTTGGGCCATGGCGTGCGGCCGCGTGTGCAACCCCGATACCGTCGGGCTGACATGGCGTTTCCCTTGCACAACCAGGGATCGTGCATATGGGACGTGCAAACGGCTGCCACTATTGTCCGCCCTGGGTCATGGGCGTGTGGCTCTCGCTGGGGCTCCTCGCCTTGCTCCTGGCGGGCGGCTGCCGCCGTGGCGTCCCGGTCGTCGACCTCGGGCCGAAGCCGCCGGAAGCGCGCGGCACGTTGTCCGGCGTGGTCCGTGGTCCCGAAGGGACCTCGCCGATCGCCGGCCGCGACGTCCACGTGATCAACACGGATACCGGTGCGCGCTACACGACCAGGACGAGCGAGACCGGGGGGTTCACCATCCAGGTGCCCGCCGGCAAGTACCGGCTCGAGCTGCCGCTGCGCGACGGCGAAACGCTCGTGAAGCGGCCCGGCCTCATCGACTTGAACAAGAGCGACGTCGATTCCCGCATCGAGTTCGTGCTGGCCAACGTCCGCGTGTCGCGGCCGCGGGGGCCGGCGTACCGCCTGGACAACGGTCTGGGATCGCCGATTACCTGATACGCCCGCAGCGGCCCCGCTATACTGCGCGGCATGGGCCGCCACTGGCGCGCAGCCGGATTCGCCGCCGCGCTCACCATTCTCACTGCCGGCGTCCCGGCCCCATCCGCTCAAACCCGCCGCTACGACCTGGCGATCGTCAACGGCATCGTCGTCGACGGCACCGGCCGCCCGGGTGTGCGTCAGGACATCGCGGTCAAGGACGGCCGGATCGCCGCGCTCGGTCGCGTCGCTGCGGCCGCCGCATCGGAAGTGATCGACGCGAAGGGGCTGGTCGTCGCCCCCGGGTTCATCGACGTTCACACCCACGCCGACAATCTGGTGAGCCGTCCTGACGCCGCGAACTTCGTGCGCATGGGGGTGACGACGATCGTGGCGGGGAACTGCGGCAGTTCCGCGCTCGACGTCGCCGCCGCGCTGTCGGCGTTGCGCGATCGTCCCGCGGCGGTGAACTTTGCGACGTTGATCGGGCACAACACCGTTCGCAGCGCGGTGATGGGTTCCGAGAACCGGGCGCCCGGCGCGGCGGAACTGGCGCGGATGAAATCACTCGTCTGGAAGGGGATGGCGGACGGCGCCGTCGGCTTCTCCACCGGCCTGCAGTACGTGCCGGGCGCCTACGCGCAGGCGGTGGAGATCGTGGAGCTGGCGCGCGCCGCGGCGAGCGCCGGCGGGATCTACGCGTCGCACATGCGCAACGAGGGGACGGCGCTCGAGGATGCCGTCGCCGAGACCATCCGTGTCGGCGAACTGAGCGGCGCCCGCGTCCAGATCTCGCATCTCAAAGTGGATAGCCCGAACCGCTGGGGCGCGAGCGAGCAGGCGCTCGCGCTGATCGACGCCGCGCGGCGCAAGGGGATCGACGTCCGCGCCGATCAGTACGCGTATACCGCGGCGAGCTCGTCGCTCAGCATCCGGTTTCCGTCCTGGGCGCTCGAAGGCGGGCCGGCGAGGATCGCCGAACGGCTGAACGATCCGGCCGCGTGGACGAGAATCAAGACCGAGATGGCGGCGCTGCTGGCGGAGCGCGGGCTTCGCGATCTGTCCTTCGCGGTGGTGGCGGCGCATCGGGCCGATCCCGCCGTGAACGGGCTGTCGATGAAGCAGATCGCGGCGCGGCGGCTGGGCAGCGACTCCGCGGATGCGCAGTTCGAAGCGGCGCGCGCCATCATGCTCGCCGGCGGGGCGTCGATGGTCTATCACTTCATGAGCGACGGCGACGTGGATCGCATCATGCGGCATCCGCAGGTGGGGTTTGCGTCGGATGCCGGGGTGATCGAGTTCGGCGAAGGAGTCCCGCACCCGCGCGGCTACGGCAACACCGCGCGCGTGCTCGGCGCGTACGTGCGCGGCCGGCGCCTCATCTCACTGGAAGAGGCCATCCGCAAAATGACCTCGCTTCCGGCGGGGCACTTCCGGTTCGCGAACCGCGGCGCCATCCGCGCCGGCTATGCCGCCGACCTCGTGGTCTTCGACCCGGCGCAGATCGCCGACACCGCGACGTTCGAGTCACCGCACGGCTACGCCGCCGGCATCCCCTACGTCGTCGTCAACGGAGAGATCGTCGTGAAGAACGGTTCGCAGACCCCGGCCCGCCCGGGCCAGGTGCTGGCGAACAGCCTGATCGAGAAGCAGTAAGACGGGTCCCGCCGTCGCTCGCCGCGCGAGCTCGGGCGGGCAGACACCGCCTCTACGAGCCCTTCTGCTCGGCCTTGCGCTTGCGGCGGATCGTCACGTAGCCGAATCCGAGCCCGCCCATGAGAATGGCGAGAATCCAGAGCATCTGAGTGGCCTCCTTTGGGGGGTGCGATCTCGCAAGCCGGATGCCTCGTCACAGCCGAAACCGTGATCTGCTTGGCTGTCTTGTATTTGGCGTGACGGGAGGGGGTGCGACAGGTGTGTGCGCACACCCGCGGTTATTTCAAAACTGTCGTTCGGATACGACTATTCGTCGGCGAGGATGAAGAGCGCGGCGATCGACGCGGCCACCGCCGAGACCAGCATCGCGGTCGCCGGGAGCGTAATCCAGCGGCTCGTGAGGTCGATGGTGCCGAGCGACACGAGCGACACCGTGGCCATCGTTCCCTTGACGAGCGCCGCGGCGAATCCGGCGATGCTCACGAGCAGGCCGACGCCGCACGCGATTGCCACCGCGTGCACGATCGTCAGCGGACGCTCCACCGCCCGGGCCGCCTCCTGCCGGGCGCGCATCTGCGCCCGCCACCACACGATGGCGGACGAGGGCGGCGCGGCTTCGCGGCGGGCGCTCGCCGCTTCCGCCGCGATGGCCTCGCTGACGATGATCTCGATCTGCTCGTCGGTGAGATCGCGGGTGGTGTGGCGATGCACGGGGTTCACCGGGCCTCCTGACGCCGCAGCGTGACCGCGAGCTTGCGGCGGGCGCGGAAGAGCAGCAGCTTGATGCTGGCGGTCTTCAGCCCGAGGACGTCCGCGATCTCCGCGTGCGACGAGCCGTTGGCGTAGGCGAGCCAGAGCATCGCCCGCTCGCGCGGTTTCAGCCTGCCGAGAGCGCGCCGGACGTCCGCGCGCGACTCGGCGTCTGCGGCGGACGCGGGGGCGGCGACGTTCGCGACCTCGATCCCTTCCTCGAAGATCGGCCGGGCGCTGCGCCTGCTGTCGCGGACCAGGTTCGTGGCGATGCGATACAGGTAATTGCGCCGGTGATTCTCGCTCTCGAAGACGGTGGCGCTCTTCAACAGGCGGTAGTACGACTCCTGCAGCAGGTCGTCGGCGATCTGACGATCGCCGCTGATGCGCGAGAGGTAGCCCCACAGCGCGCCGGAGGTGCGGTCGTAGAAGGCGCGGAAAGCCTCTTCGTCCATCGCGAGCGCGACGTCGGCAGTGTCGGCGTCAGCCTGCAGCCGGGCAATGTCGACGAAGGCGGCGTCAGCCACGGTTCTCCTGGGACGCATTCGGATCCGCCATCAGCCCGAAGCGGCGCGTGAGGACGTATGCCAGGAATGCGGAGGCGATGAAGCCGAGTCCCAGTGCGATCACGACCACGCCGAAGGCGCCGAGCGGCGCGCCCACTTCCTCGAACGTGTTCTGCGAGACCAGATACAGGCCGATGCCCAGTACCGTGAAGACGGCCCCGGCCTGCGCCGACCAGAGGATCCGGCCGAGCGGCGCGCCGATGGCGCGCGGCGTGTCGATCGGGATCGGCGCCGATTCCAGGAACCGGCGGCCCGCCGGCGTCTGGATGTAGGCGAGCAGGTCGTCGTTCGCGGTGAACCGATCGAGCAGCTTGTTGTGCACTTCCGTCTGGATCTTCGACAGCCGCGACCAGCGGCGGTGTTCGATGAACGTCCTGATCAGCCACATCACCGCCCCCGCGATGCCGAGCATCAGGAGGCCGATCATGAACCCCTCGATAGCATTACGCCACATCGTGACGGCGCGTTCCTGCACGGTCTCGCGCACCCCCGACGAGCCGTCGTATGCCGCCAGGAAGTAGCCGGGATTATGGGGCACCTCGGGGCGCTGCGCGAGGAACGCCGCCAGGGCGGGGTAGGGGCGCAGGTAATCGGGGCTCGAGAGCAGGCTGGGATCCAGCCGCAGGATGCGCGGCAAGGACGGCGGATACTGCTTCAGCACTTCCTCGAGGTCCCGCCTCGTTTCCTCCGCCGACGTGCCCACGGTCGTCAGCGCTGTGGGGTCCCTCGGGACGGCACCGAGCTCGGCCGGAGCCGGCTGCCGCCTCGTGGTGGGCGCCTGCTGGGCGAACCCGGGGGTAGTGACGGCGAGGAACGTGATGAGAAGGACGGCGGTGGATCGGCTCATGTCCCCTATTACGCACCGGGGACGGGGAGGTTAACCGGGGACCGCAGGTCTGCCCGCGGCCCCCGGCTCCGGCTGGGTGTTACTGCTGGATGAAGGTCGTCTCGCCGTAGCGCGCGACCTTCTTCCAGGACGTGGTTTCGCAGTAGTTCACGCCCGCCCCGCTCGTGCACTGGGGGGGGTTGGTGACGCCGTCGGTGAGCGTCTGGCCGAGCGTGAACGACAGCGGCTTGCTGAACGTGAAGATCCCGCCCGACGCCGCCGGCACCACGACCTTGACGTCGATCGTCCAGTTGTTGCCGTTGAAGATCTTGTCGCCGTTGACGTTCTCGGTCTCGACGTTGTTGAACAGGTATTGTGCCGGCCCGTCGTAGGCGCCGACGCCGTTCCTGATCGTGAACGACCGCTGCAGCCAGCGGCTGGTGTAGGTCACCGTCCCCGAGTACCCGCCCGCCTGCACGAACAGCCCGCCGCAGCCGGTGACCGCCGTCCAGAAGGCGCGCCCGTTCACCTGGCCGATGGCGAAGTCTTCGCAGCCGGACAGATCGCGCTCGGCCGACCACGACACGATGCCGTCGGTCAACGACGCGCTCACGCTGGCGGGCGGCGCGAGCGGCGCGATGACCGATGCGCCGGTGTAGGTCCAGATGTCGCCGTCGGTGTCGGCCTTCTCCTCGTACAGCCAGTCGAAGCCGCCGGTGAACGTGCTGTTGATGTACCGGCCCTGCTGCACGAACGACGTGTTGTGCACGTCGTAGATGAGCGCTTCCGCGTGCGCCGCGTCGAAGTCGGGCGTCAGGGTCGAAACCAGGACGTCCTTCTCGAACACGTTGTTCGCGTCATCCCAGTCACCCGGGTCGACGCCCTCGGCGCGCACCTTCAGACGGTTGTTGCCCAGCGTGGTCAGCGTCGGCGAGAACGCGCACGACACGGAGTCGCCGCTGTCGACCCAGATCGCGGCGGCGCGGTCGGCTTCGACGTCGTTGACGTAGAGCACGCAGTCGGTGCGGGCGCCGATGTTGCCGTTCAGCTCGCTGACCACCGCGATCATCTTCACCGGCATGTTCACCGGCGCGCGGGGCGGCGAGATCAGTCCGCTGACGGCGACGTCCGGCCGCTTCTGCACGCTCGTCGTCACCGTCACGGTGTCGTTGCGCTTGGTGCTGGTCCGGATGTGCGCCTGCACCTGGAAGGGCTGTCCCGGCCACAGGTTGGTGTAGGACTGCTTGAAGTATCCGCCGCCGTCCAGGTCCTTGTACTGGACGGTCGACATCACCGCCCCGAGCGCGTCGAGCGCCGAGAGCTGCAGCTTCCAGATCGTTCCGGGCGGCGGTGTCGCCGATCCGAACTCGCCCGTGGTCGCCTCGAGCTCGGTGGTTCCGTTCTTCGCGTACAGCATGCGGGCCGTCAACGACGCTCCGCCTGCTCGACCCTTCGCCCCTGTGGCGTTCCGCTCGCGGTACTTCTGGGTGCTCGAGTGGAACTTCGGCTGCGCCTGGGCGGGCGCGGCTGACCATGCGATGAGAGCGACGACGACGACGAGAGATCTCGACCAGACGGCCTTACCGTACATACGACTCCTTCAAGATTGCCGACGAATCGCCGCCGTTGTGCAAGCCCCAGCCCCACGGCCTCGGCGCGCGGACATTTGGCCGCACCTCGCTGTCAGAGTTGAACTTGGCAGCGCCGGGCGGCGCACAGGTGTGCGGGACGGCCGTCGAATAGTCTGCCCCGCGTCGGACAAAAGTCAGAGCGCGCCGCTCGGCACGCCGGACGCGGTCCGCGATCGATGTCCGCTGCGAGGCAGACAAGCGTCTCGATCGCCGGAAAACAGCCGCGCGTTTTAACCCGTTCGGGTGACGACGGCGATCACGGCAGTTCCATATACTCCCGCGAAATTTAAATCCGCGTCAGTCTCATACGCTGCATGCCGCCGTGCTGCCGGTGGCCTGCGGCCATCTGTCTCGCTCGAGCCGCTCATCAGTCGGAGGGAAACTGATATGCGCCGGTCCGGGTACGTCTGTCTCTTCGTCGCTGCGCTGCCGCTCTCGTCCCGGCCCGGCGCCGTGGCGGCCGCCGGCATTCCGGCCGCGTTCACCCTGCCGTCCGCGCAGCAGCCGATCACCGCCCCCGTCAATCCGTAGCGTCAGTCAGCAGGAGCTTCCATGCGCCGGACCGCCATCGTCGGGTTCCTCTTCGCGCTGATCGTGCTCGGGTCCCGTCCCGACGCGGCGTTCGTGCCCAACCCGCGCACGCCTGACAGCGCGGCGGCGGCCCGGCGCGCGGAGGCTGCCCGCATCCGGTCGCAGGCGCCCTCCATGCCGCGCATGGTGGTGCCGCGTCCGCCGGCGGCGAGGGCGATGGCGATGGCCGCGCCGGCGGCGCCGATGCAGGCGCCGGTCGGACGCGGCGCGACGGCCACGGCGCTGAGCGTGACGCCGAACCCGGCTGGCGTCGCGGCCCCGGTCACGCTGACGGCGGCGGTGTCGGTTGTGCCTCCGGCGAGCGGCACGCCCACCGGCCTGGTGCGCTTCCGATCGAACGGGGTGGTCATCGGATCGGCGCCGCTGGCGCCGAGCGGACTGGCGGTGTTCAGCACCGGTCTGGTGACGCCCGGCGCCACCAGCCTGAGTGCCAGCTACGCCGGCGACACTTCGTTCGCGCCGAGCACGTCCGATCCGGTTCCGCACGTGACCAACACTGCAGCGGCATCGACGATCACCGCGATCCTGACCTCGCCGTCGTCGTCTGCCGCCGGTGCGCCGGTGACGGTCGTGGCGATCGTCATCCCGCTGGGCGCGGGCGCGCCCACCGGGCTCGTGGAGTTTCGCGACGGCGGGACGCCGATCGGCACGAGCGCGCTCGCGACGTTCAGCGGCCTCCAGGTCGCCTTCACCAGCATCACGCCGGGCACGGCCGGCCCGCGCACGCTGACGGCGCATTACAACGGTGACGCGACGTTCGCGGGGAGTGTGTCGCCGCCGGCGATTCACACGGTCTACAACGGCGCGGCGCCGTCGGCCACCACGACGACGCTGGCGGCCAGTCCGACGTCTTCGCTCGTCGGCGCGCCGGTGACGTTGACCGCCACGGTCGCGCGTGCCGCGGGAGGCACAGCCACCGGGACGGTGGATTTCTACGCCCACGGCGCGCTGCTCGGCAGCCAGGCGCTCGCGGCGAGCGCCGGCGGCGCGCAGGCGACGCTCACCGTGTCGAACCTGCCGAAGGGCATGGCGCTCCTGACGGCGGCGTATCGCGGCAACGCGACGTCCGCTTCCAGCGCGACGCTCATTCCACTGTTCCAGTGCGTCGACTGCGCGGCCGCGAACGCGACGCCGCTCGCGGAAGCGGGCCAGGTTCAGGTCGTCACACCCGGCGCGACCGTGCAACTCGACGGCACCGCGTCGGCCGATCTGGAAGGGGCGCCGCTGACCTATACGTGGACCAACGTCGCGACCGCGCCGTTCACCCCGGCGACGCTGTCCAACACCAACAGCGCGCGGCCGACGTTCGTGGCCGCCGTGCCCGAGGCGATCTACGCGTTCGATCTCGTCGTCAGCGACGGATCGCTCAGCAGTCCCGCGGACCGCGTCTACGTACTTTCCACGGCCACCTACGTGAACGCCGCCCCGATCGCGCAGGCCGGTCCGGACCAGTTCCTGACCGCGCAGCAGCCGGTCACGTTGTCGGGCACGGGCTCGTTCGATCCTGACGGGCTGCCGGCGCCGCTGACCTACCGCTGGATCAGGCGCTCCGCGCCGGCGGGAACGACGGCGGAGCTGTCGAATCCGACCTCCGCCACCCCGAGCTTCTACCTCGATCTCGAGGGGCGTTACGAGTTCGAGCTGGTGGTGTTCGACGGCGCGACGTTGAGCGCGGCGGATCGAGTGGTCGTGGCGACCAACCATCAGCCGGTTGCGCGCGCCGGCGAAGACCAGGAACGCACCGTCGGCTCGACCGCGCAACTCTCCGGCGCCGGATCGACGGACGAAGACGGCCAGCGGCTCACGTATCAGTGGACGCTCGTGTCGCTCCCCGCGGGAAGCAACGCCGCGCTGACGAGCACGACCGCGGTGCGCCCGTCGCTCTCGCTGGACCTGCCCGGCAATTACGTGGTCCGCCTGATCGTCCACGACGGCATCGATCCGAGCGAGCCCGACACGATGACGATCTCCACCGGCGATCTTCCGCCGGTTGCGGATCCCGGTCCGGCGCGCGGGGTGCCCGGCGGCACGCCCACCAGCGGTGCGCTCGCGGACGATCGTCCGGTGATCACTGCCGGGGTCGGCCAGACGGTGCACCTGGACGGCACGGCGTCGTTCGACCCGAACTTCCAGCTCGACGCCGCGCTCACTTACCAGTGGACGCTGGTGTCGCGCCCGGCGGGCAGCGCCGCGGCGCTCGCCGCGCCGACGTCGACGCGTCCGACGTTCGTCGCCGACGCCGCCGGCGATTACGTCGTCCGCCTGGTCGTCACCTCCGGCGCGCTGTCGAGCGCGCCGCGGGAGATCCGCATCACCACCGGCAACAGCCGGCCGGTTGCGGACGCCGGTCCGGCGCAAACGGTGGCCGCGGGCAGCACCGTGACGCTCGATGCCACACGCTCGTCCGACGTCAACGGGGATCCGCTGTCGTATCGCTGGACGTTCGTGACGACGCCTGCCGGCAGCGCCGCCGCCATCAGCGGCGACTCGCTGCCGCGCGCGAGCTTCATCGCCGACGTGCCGGGCGTGTACGTCGCGCAGGTTCTCGTGAGCGACGGCGGCTTCCTCGATCCCGCGACGGTGCTGATCACGACGGCGAACGTGGCGCCGATCGGCCGCGCCGGAGCGGACCAGGCAGTGCCGAATCCGTCGGCGGTGTCGCTCGACGCCAACGCGTCCACCGATGCGAACTTCGATCCGCTGACCTTCCGCTGGCTGTTGACGCGGAAGCCGGCCGGCAGCGCGGCCGTGCTCAGCGGCGCGGCCACCGCTCTTCCCTCGTTCTCCGTCGACGTCGCCGGCGACTACGTTGCGCAACTGCGCGTGGCCGACGCGGATCGCTACGGCGACGTCGACACGATGCTCGTCACGACCGGCAACGCCGCCCCGGTGGCGAATGCGGGCGGCGATCGGAACGTGGCCGCGGGCGGACTGGTGTCCCTCGACGGCACGAACTCCAGCGACGCCAACGGCGCGCCGCTCGCGTATGCGTGGTCGATCCTGTATCGGCCGTCAGGCAGCACGGCGACGTTGTCCAACCCGGCCGATGCCGAACCGGGCTTCGTTGCCGATCTGCCCGGGACTTATGTCGTGCAGCTCATCACGTCGGACGGCACGCTGCGCAGCGCGCCGGACACGGCCGTGGTCACGACCGTCGCGCCCCCCGTCGCCGTGGCGGTTGCACCCGCCGCCGCATACACAGGCACGTCCGTGCCGCTCGACGGCAGCGCCTCGAGCGATCCGCAACTGCTGCCGCTGACCTATCTGTGGAGCTTCGGCTCGCGGCCGGCAGGCAGCGTCGCGTCGATCGAGAATCCGCTCGCCCCGATCACCGCGTTCACGGCCGATCTCGCCGGCACCTACGTCGTGTGCCTCGTCGTCAGCAATGGCGCGGTGGCGTCGGCGGCGGACTGCGAGACGGTCGCCGTCACGGCGGCGCCGGCGCTGACGCTGTCGCCGTCGGTGGTGAGCCTGGCGCTGAACGAGTCGGCGTCGATGACGGTGACGCTGAATCAGCCGGCCGGACCGTCGGGTCTCGAGGTGTCGCTGGTCGCGAACGGCGAGATTCCGGTCGTAGTCCCGACGAGCGTAACGGTGCTCGCGGGTCAGACGTCCGCGGCCTTCAACGTGACCTCCGGCGCATCGGACGGCACCGTCACGATCACGGCGACCGCGCCGGGCTTTGCGGGCGACCTCGCGCACGTGAACGTGAGTGTCAGCGGCATCACGATCACGCTCGGCGCCGGGCTCGTGGTGGCGCCGCAGCAGATCCGCGATCTGTCGCTGACATTGTCGGAACCCGCGCCCCCAGGCGGCGTGCTCATCACGTTGACGAGCAGCAATCCGGCCGTCGCGACGGTAACGCCCAGCATCTTCGTGCCCGAAGGGGCCGACGTGCCGATGACCAATCCGCAGGTCGTTGGTCTCGCGTACGGGATGACGGAGATCACCGCGTCCGCGACGGATTTCGCCGGTGACGCGGAAGTCGTCGCCGTCGCGCGCTCGATCTATCTGTCTCCCTCCACGTCGAACGTCGTGGTGGGCGGCACCGGCAACCTGCTGCTGCAGGCTTCGGCGCCGGCGCCGGCGGGGGGGCTTGGCTTCAATGTCAACGTCGATACCGGCGGCGTGCTTGCTTTGCCGAGCGTTGTCACGATTCCGGAGAATCAGCTGACCGCGCCGATCGCGGTCACGGGCCAGACGCTCGGCTCTACGGTGGTCACCGTGACGCCGGCCGACGCGTCGGATACGAGCAGTGCGTCCGCAGCGGTGAACGTCACCCCGGCGCAGCCGATCAATCTGCAGAGCGTTGCCGTTGGATTCCAGCTGCAAACCTGGGTCTCGGGGTCCCTGGGCGCACCGGCGCCGGCAGGCGGTCGTACCGTCACCATCACGAGTGGCAACACGAATCTGGTCTGGCTCGCGACGGCCGACGGTTCCGCCAACGCGGCAAGTATTCAACTCTTCGTGCCCGCTGGCACAACGCAGATTCCGAGCTTTCTGGTGCGCGGCGACGACGAGTCCGGTTCCGTCGTGTTGACCGCGTCGTCACCGGGGCTGCCCGATGGGACCAGCACGGTGACGCTGGCGCCTTCTGGCCTGGTGTTTGGAACCGGGAATTTCGTCACCGGTCTGTTTTCGCCGAACACCGTCGTCACGGTTCATCACGCTCGGCTCGACCCGGTGAGCTTGATACCGATCGAACGCCAGCTTCTGGCGGGCGGGATAAAGGTCGCTGGCCTTGCGATTCAGAATTCGAACCCGGCCGTGGGCGTGCTCGGTACGCCGTCATTCGATTTTGCCCAGAGGTTCTGGAGTGTGTCCTTCGATGCGCTCGCCGCAGGGACGACGCAGCTGAGCCTTCCCCAGGATCCCGCCCCGGCCACGGGTACCCAGATCACCATCACCGTCGCCGCGCCCATGACGTTCTCGGCTCCGACGCTGACCGTCGGCCGCAACCTGCAGGCTCCTGCTTCGGTGAATCTCGGGTCGCCGGCGCCGGCAGGCAACCTCCCGGTCACGATCACCAGCGCCGACCCCTCGAAGGTGCTGCTGTCGAAGACGGCCGCGGGTGCAGGCTCCGCCTCGATCAGCCTCATCGTCCCCGCCGGCTCGACGAACACGCCGCAGTTCTTCGTGCAGGCGCTCGATGAGAGCGGCACCGTCGCGGTGAACGCGGCGGCCGCCAACTTCGAACCCGGATCGCTGGCCGTCACGCTCGCGCCGTCCGGCGTGGTGTTCGTGACGCAGAGCTTCACGACCCATCCAGCGTCGCCGAACACGACGCTGACCCTCGGTACGGCGTACCTGGAACCCGGAACGCTCGAGTACGTGCCGGGCGCGTTCGGCTGCGATCGCTGTCAGGCCGTGCGCGGCGGTCTCGCCTCCTTCCAGGTGACGGTGGTGAGCTCGGACAATCCGATCGGGTCGGTGCCGAATCCCGCAACGTTCAACGCGGGCAGCGCGACCGCGACGACGGAATTCGATCCGCATGCCACCGGGAGCGTGACGCTGTCGGTCGTGACCCCGGTGGCGCCCGCGGGCTTCTCCACGCCCGCCAACGGCGCGGCGATCCAGGCGAGCATCACGCCGGCGACGGCGACGCTCGCCGCGAGCGCATTGCTGATCGGCAAGAACCTGCAATCGTCGAACGCGGTCAGCCTTGGCGAGCCGGCGCCGGCCGGCAACCTGCTCGTCACGATCCAGAGCAGCGATCCATCCAAGGTGCTGCTCTCCACCACGCCGACGTCGCCGGCGATGGACACGATCACCGTCACCGCGCCGGCGGGGCAGTCCAGCGCGCCGCCCTTCTACGTCCACGGCCTCGCCGAGACCGGCACCGTCACGGTGAATCTCACCGCGCCGGGCTATGTGAGCGGCTCGTTCGACGTGACGCTGAAGCCGTCCGGCTTCATCTTCCGCACCGGAAGCTTCTCGACCAGCACGCTCTCGCCCGATACGCCGCTGGAGATCCGCGCGGTCTGGCTCGACGAGGGAACACTCGAGTACCCGGCGGATCCGTTCTGCACGCGCTGCCAGGCGCTGGCGACCGGCGTGACGGCGGAGGTCAGCGTCACGAGTTTACCGACGACGGTCGGAACGATAACGACCAGTCCGGTGACCATCGCTCCGGCCACCGGCACGGGTACGACGGCGTTCCACCCCCTCAGCGGCGGCACGGCGACGCTGTCGCTCGGCACGCCGTCCGGATTCTTCACTCCGTCCACGTTCCGCGAGATTACGGCCTCTGTCGGCAATCCGCCGCTCTCGATCGCGGACATGACGGTGGGTAAGGATCTGCAGGCGGTTTCCGTCGTGAACCTCGGCGCGCCCGCCGAGGCGGGCGGCGCCGCGATCACCGTCTCGACGCTCGATCCGAACGTGCTGCTGTCGACCACTCCGACCGCGGCCGGATCGTCGAGCATCGTCCTGAACGCAGCCGCCGGTGCGACGCAGTCTCCCGCCTTCTACGTGCACGCGCTCACCGCCAGCGGTGCGGCGCAGATTGGCGCGACCGCCAGCGGCTTCTCGCCGGCCTCCGCGACGGTGTCGTTCCGGCCCTCAGGGATCGTCTTCGTGTCGAGCGACTTCGTGACGGGCGCGCTCTCGCCGAACACGGCCGTCACAGTGCGCTCGGTGTGGCTCGATGCGCTGTCGCTGACCTGGACGCCCGATCCCCAGTGCAGCGCGTGTCAGGCGGTGCGCGGCGGGATCGCGGCGCTGCCGGTGACGATCACCAGTTCCGATCCGTCGGTCGGCACGGTGACCGGCGCGATCTTCTCCGGCGGTGACGCGACGGCGACCGCCGTGTTCGATCCGCAGGCGAACGGCACGACGTCGTTGAGCATCGTGGCGCCGGACGGCTTCAGCGCCTCCGGCAACTACTCGTCGATCGTTGCCACCGTGCAGCCGGCGTTGAACCTCGGCTCCGCGATCGTCGGCCGGGATCTCCAGGCCGCTGCCGGCGGGTTCGTCACCGTTCCGGCTCCCGTGGGGAATCTGCTCGTCACCCTGCAGTCGAGCGACCCGTCGAAGCTGCTCCTCGCGACGAGTCCCACCGCGGCCGGGCAGCCGTCGATCGTCGTGTCCATTCCGGCCGGATCCGGCTCCTTCGGCTATTTCGTGCAGGCGTTGACCGGCACCGGGTCCGCGCAGGTGCTCGCGAGCGCGCCCGGGCACAGCGACGGCCAGGCCGTGATGACGTTCGCGCCGTCCGGATTCGCGCTCGAGGCGGCCGACTTCACGATCGCGCCGGATGCGCCCAACGCGTCTCTGCTGATCCGATCGGTACGGCTCGATCCGGATTTCTTCAACTACATCACCGACCCGTCGTGCAGCGCCTGCCAGGCGGTGCGGCCGGGCATCGACGTCACCGTGGACGTGACCAGCTCGAACCCGGCCGTCGGTTCCATCGTCGGCACCGCGCAGTTCACCGCCGGCGTCGGTTCGCAGGCCGTCCAGTTCGATCCCCACACCGTCGGAACCACGACAGTGGCGCTCGCTACGCCGCCGCCGGCGCCGTTCTCGACGCCGAGCAACCTCCAGTCGATCGAAGTCACGGTGGCCGTGCCGCCGCCGTCGATCACGGTCCAGGCGGTGACTCTCGGCAAGAACCTGCAGACATCGCTGAGCGGCTCGCTCGGCGCGCCGGCGCCCGCCGGCAACCTCGAGGTCACCATCACCAGCGCCGATCCGGACAAGGTGCTCTTGGCGGCATCACCCACGACGGTGGGCGCCAGCAGCATCATCGTCACCGTTCCTGCCGGGTCGTCGACGCTGCCGGCGTTCTACGCGCAGGCGCTGAGTGACACCGGCACGGTGCAACTGACCGCCAGCGCGGCCGGCTTCATGACCGGCAACTCGCTCGTGACGCTGTGGCCGTCCGGCTTCGTGATCCTGACCTCGGACTTCACGACCTCGCCGACCGCCGTGCCAACCGAGATCCAGGTTCGGCCGGTGCGAATCGATCCCACCTTCCACAACTTCTCGTGGGATCAGAGCTGCTCGTCGTGTCAGAACCTCCGCGCCGGGTTCACGGCGGACGTGCCGGTCGCCAGCGCGGACGACGGCGTCGGGACGATTACGGTGAGTCCGCTGAGTTTCACGGGCAACGACGGCGTCAAATCGACCGGCTTCGACGGTGTGGCCGCGGGAACCGTGGCGATCTCGCTGTCGGCCGTGGCAGGGTTCGAGACACCGAGCAACCTCCAGTCAATCCAGGCAACGGTGACCAACTCCTACGTGGCGTTTGCCGGCGTCACCGGCGCGCCCACTGCGTTGCTCGGCAAGAACCTGCAGACGCCGGTGACCGGCTCGCTCGGCCAGCCGGCGCCGGCAGGCAACCTCGAGATCACCATCGCCAGCGCGGATCCATCGAAGGTCCTGCTGTCGGCCTCTCCAAATCTGCCGGGAGCCGGCAGCGTGATCGTGAGCGTTCCCGCCGGCTCCTCGACGGTGCCGACGATCTACGCGCAGGGACTGGACGCCGCCGGGACCGTCGCGCTGACGGCGACGGCGCCCGGCTACGTCGGGAATCCGTTCACGCTCACGCTGGCGCCGTCCGGCTTCGCGTTCATGACGATCGGGGTCACAGGCAACGATACCCAGGACTTCACGACGACCTCCTCGTCGGCAGACACGCTGCTGGCGATTCAGCCGGTCCGTCTCGAGCCCGGCACGCTGAACCTGCCGCCGTGGGCGTTCTCCCTCTGCTACAACATCTGTCAGCAGGTCCGGCCGGGAATCACGGCCAGCGTCGCGGTGACCAGCTCCAACACCGCGGTCGGGACGATCACGAACAGTCCTCTCACCTTCGATCACACGGTCGCGAGCGGCCTGAGCGCCGTCTTCGATCCGGCGAGCGCCGGCGCTACCACGCTGACGGTCGTCGCGCCCGCCGGCTTCTCTCAGCCGAGCAGCCAGGCGAGTCTCGTGGCCACGGTGACGCCGCCGCCGCTGACGATCTCGCCGCGAACCATCGGACAGAACCTGCAGGTCCCGGTCAGCGTCAACCTGGGCGCTCCGGCCCCGGCCGGGAATCTCGACGTGACGATCAGCAGCGCCGATCCATCGAAGGTGCTGCTGTCGGCGAGCGGAGGCGCGGGATCCCCCAGCATTACGGTGACGGTGCCGGCGGGACAGACGTCGTCGGCGTCGTTCTACGTGCAGGCGCTCGCCTACACGGGCGCGTTCGACATCACGGCGTCGGCGCCGGGATACGGTTCGGGAACGGCGGCGATGACGCTGACGCCGAGCGGGTTCGTGATCGCTCACATCTACTGGTGCCTGTGGTGCGGCAGCCAGGAGATCCAGACGACCGCGGGAGCGTCGAACACCGGGTTCTACCTCGCGTCGATGCGCCTGGATCCCGCCACCGGCAATCCCATCGAGGCGCAGAACGTCCGCGGCGGACTGACCGTCGACGTGACGGTCAGCACCACACCCACGGGTGTCGGCACCATCGTCCCGACGCCCGTCACGGTGACGGGAGGCACTGCGTTCAGTGCGGGAGTGGTCGGGATCGAGTTCGATCCTGCAGCCGCCGGGACGACATTGATTGAAGTCGTGACCCCGCCCGGGTTCTCTGCGTCGAACGGTAACCGCACCATGCAGGCGACGGTGACCAACGCGGCACTGTCGTTGTCCGCTCAGTCGATCGGCAAGAACCTGCAGGTCCCGGTGACGGTGTCGCTCGGCGAGCCCGCCCCGGCAGGCGGACTCGACGTGACGATCGGCAGCGCAGACGCGTCGAAGCTGATCGTCTCGGCGGATCCCGCGGCGCAGGGAGCGGTGTCAGCACTGGTGCACGCGGACGCGGGCCAGACCTCGGTGACGGTGTACGCCCAGGCGCTGAGCGACGCCGGCTCGGTGGTCCTGACCGCGACCGCACCGGGCCGCACGTCGGGCACCGGCACCATGACGCTGGCCCCCGCGGGCTTCATCATCACGCACCAGTATTGGTGCGTCAGCTGCGTCCCGCAGACCTTCAGCACGACCACGGGCGCGGCGAACACGCAGCTCTATGTCGTCGCCGGGCGTCTGAACGCGGGCACCGGCAACTTCGAGGTGTCGCAGAACGTCCGCGGCGGCCTGTCGGTCGACGTGACGGTCTCGAGCACGTCGAATGCGATCGCGGTCGTGCCGCCGACGGTGACGTTCACCGGCGGTATCGCCTTCGGCTCGAGTGTGGCCTCGATCCAGGCGGATCCGATGAACGGCGGCACGGCGGTTCTCGAGGTCGTCACCCCTGACGGCTTTGCCGCCTCGAACGATCTCCGGCAGATGACGGCCACGGTCGCGGGGCCGGCGCTGTCGGTGGGGGACACCGCGATCGGCAAGGATCTGCAATCGGCAGTGAACGTCGGGCTGCAGGAGCCGGCGCCGGCCGGCGGCGTCGACGTCACCCTCGAGAGCGCAGACGCCTCGAAGGTGCTGATCTCCGGCGCCGGCACCACGGCGGGAGCCGCTTCCGCTTCCGTGCACGTGCCCGCCGGCTCGAGTACCGCGACGTTCTACGTCCAGGCGCTCGCGTCGAGCGGAACCGTGGCGCTGACCGCGTCCGCTGCCGGATTCACCGCGGGCGGCGGCAGCGTCACGCTGCAGCCGTCAGGCTTCGTCATCGCGCAGATGTCGTGGTGCATCCCCTGCTTCGGGGTGACTTTCAACACCACCACCGGTTCTCCCAATACACCGCTCGACGTGGTGTCGGCCCGGCTGCTGCCCGGTACGCTGGCGTTCGACACGCTGCAGCCGGTGCGCGGCGGGCTGACGGTGAACGTCGACGTCCAGAGCAGCGCCACGAACGTCGGGACGCTGACGCCGGCGACCGTGACCTTCACGGGCGGCGTGTCGGTGGCCGCGACGGCATTCGATCCGGCCAACCCGGGCGTCGCGGTCATCGAGCCGGTGCCGCCGTCCGGATTCTCGTCGCCGAGTACGTTCCGTCAACTGACGGCCAACGTCGCCGCGCCGGGGATCGTGCTGGCGGTCAATACCGTCGGCAAGGATCTCCAGACATCGGCCAGCGGCACGCTCGGGGCGCCGGCCCCTGAAGGCGGGGACCTGCTGGTGACGATCGCCAGCGCGGACCCCGCCCGGCTCCGGGTCGCGGCGTTGCCGACCGACGTCGGCGGGCCCAGCATCGTGCTGCCGGTTCCGGCCGGAACGCAGAACCTGCCGACGTTCTACGTGCAGGCGCTGGACGAGGCCGGCTCCGTGGACGTGACCGCCTCGGCAACCGGCTACACGCAGGGCACGGCGCCGGTGCCGCTCGCGCGGTCCGGGTTCGTGAGCCTCACGCCCGGCGGCAACTTCACGACGACCACGCTCGCGTCGCCGACCACCATCGCGATCTACTCGGCAGCGCTCAACCCGGCGCTGCAGTACCTCTCGGCGCAGCCGGTCCGGCCCGGCGTGACCGTGCAGGTCGCGGTCACGGCGGAAGATTCCACCGGCTCGGGCGTCGGGACGATCGTCGGCAGCCCGGTGACGTTCACCGGCAACCAGGGCGTGCAGCCCGTGTCGTTCGATCCCGCCGCGGTGGGCAGCTCGATCGTCACCGTCGTCCCCCCGGCGGGTTTCTCGCCGCCGAGCAACTTCACCGTCTTCACCGCCACGGTGAACGCGCCGGCGATGTTCGTCGGCGACGCGCTGCTCGGCAAGGACCTTCAGACGGCGATGGCGGGCTCGCTGGCCGAAACCTCGCCGGCTGACGTCACGTTCACGATCACCAGCAGCGACCCGTCCAAGGTGCTGTTGTCGGCGCTGCCGACGGCCGCGGGGTCGGCAGCGATCGGGATCACCGCCACTGGACCGACCAGCGTCATCCCGGCGTTCTTCGTGCAGGGTCTGGCGGATTCCGGCACGGTGACGCTGAACGTCACCGCGCCGGGCTTCGCGCCGGCGACCGCGCAGGTGACGCTGACGCCGTCCGGCTTCCTCATCTCGTCCCCCGCCGACTTCACCACGCAGGGCAACGCGCCGGGCACCGAGTTGCAGATCGCGTCGGCGCGGCTCGCACCGGGCACGCTGGCGTATCAGGTGGGACAGCCGCTGCGTCCCGGCGCCGCGGCCTCGGTGAACGTGACCAGTTCGGCGCCGGCCGTTGGCACGATCACGCTGAGCCCGGTGACGTTCAGCGGGAACCAGGGGGTGCGGTCGACGTTCTTCGATCCGCAGCCGGTGGCGAGCGACGGGACTGCGACGGTGCAGATCTCGACGCCGCCTGGGTTCTCCACGCCGTCACAGTACCAGTCAGTACAGGTGACCGTTCAGGCAGTGCCGATCGATTCGAATGCGACCAGCAGCTACGCGCAGTGGCTGCTCGGCGCGCCGGCGGCGCCGAACGTGGCGAACTTCGATTCGTTCGCGGCGGGGACGATCCTCACCGGCAACGAGTACGCATCGATCGGCCTGACGATCGTGCAGCGCGACGGGCAGCCGATGCTCGTCCAGACTCCCAGCTCGCCGTACCTGGAACCCAACCTGAACTCGCAGCCCAACGGGCTCACGTCGTCCGGTATTCCGGCGTATCTCGGTGACAATTCCGAGAACTACGACTTCGTGTTCTCGCATGCCGTCCTGTCGGCGGGACTCTGGATCGGGAATCTCGATCTCGGCGCGCCGGCGGTGGTCGTTCAGTTCCTCGACAGCGCGAACGACGTGATTCAGAGTTATGCCGCGACGGCCTCGGATGCCAACCTGATACAGGGGCCGGGCGGTGTGTACGACAACCGGCTGTTCGTCGGGGTCAACGCGACCGTGCCGATTGCGAGGATTCGGGTCTTCAATCCGTCGGGGGACGGCGACGGCCTGGTCTTCGATGACATTACGTTCAGCGGCACGTTCAGCACGCTCGCGCTGACGCCCGGATCGTCGTCTGTCGCCGTCGGTGCGACGTCGCCGCTCGAGGTCTCGATCGCGCAGGCACTGCCGTCCGATCTGACGGTGGCGCTGGTGAGTTCCGATCCGGCGTCCGCGTCCGTGCCGGCCTCCGTCGTCATTCCTGCGGGGGCGACGAGCGCATCGTTCGCCGTCACCGGGACTGCCGCCGGCGGCGCGCTCGTCACCGCGTCCGCGCCCGGCGCCGCGCCGGCGAAAGCGGTGATCGCGGTCGGGGGGAATGTCGTCGAGTGGATTTCGAATACGTCCGGCGTGTGGAGCCAGGGGGCCAACTGGAGCACCGGCGCGCCTCCGGGGCCGGCGGATGTCGTGCGTATCGACAGGCCGGGGAGCATCACGGTCTTTGTCGACACGGTGGCCGCGGTGCGTGCGCTCTTCGCGTCCGACGCCGTCACCGTGGCCTCGGCCTTCAGCGTCGCGAACGCGGCGGCATTCGACGGCGGCCTCAACCTTCAGGCAGCGCTGCAGGGCGCCGGACGCGCATCGGTGCGCGGGATGTCGACATGGGCGAGCGGCACCGTGGCGCTCGCCGGCGGCCTCGACGTCGAAGCGGGGCAGACGCTGTCGATCACCCTGGCGAACGAACATCGCGTGCAAGGGAGTGCGCTGCGCAACCGCGGCACGGTCGTGTTCGCCGCCGGCACCGTCACGGCGACTCTCAACGGCACGATTCTGAACGACGCCGGCGGGTTGTGGGTGGTCCAGGGAGACCGGCAGATCGGGTCTGATTTCAACGGCGGCACCAACACGTTCACCAACGCGGGCACGCTGCGGCGGACCAGCGGCATCGGCACGCTGACGCTGGGCGGCGGCCTGATCACGTTCATCAACACGGGCACGATCGAGATTCAGACCGGCACGGTGAACGCCGCGGTGTCGACGCTCTCGAGCGGTCACTTGAGCGTGTCGGCGGGTGCGGAGATCCCGTTGTCGAACTTCACGCTCCAGCCGGGGTCGACGTTCAGCGGCGCCGGGGTGTTGAAACTGAACGGGAACACGACCGTCACCGGGAATCTCACGGTTCCGGTCGCGGTCGAGATGACCGGCAACGTGGGAGGCAGCGGCGCGATCAGCATGACGGCGCCGATGACGTGGATCAGCGGTGTGATGTCAGTGGCCGGCGGGCTCGACATCGAGGCCGGCCGGACGCTGACGATCAGCGGGGCCAACGAGCACCGCCTGCTGTCGAGCGCGCTGCGCAACCGCGGCACGGTCGTGTTCTCCGGCGGCACCGTCACGGCGACGGTCAACGGGAGCGTCCTCAACGACGCCGGCGCGCTGTGGCTGATCCAGGGCGATCGGCAGATCGCGTCCGACTTCAGCGGCGGCACCAACACGTTCACCAACGCCGGCACGCTGCGGCGGACCAGCGGCATCGGCACGCTGACGTTCGGCGGTGGCCTGATCACGTTCGCCAATACGGGCACGATCGAAATTCAGAGCGGTACGGTGAACGCCGCCGTTCCGATGAACACCAGCGGCCACTTGAGCGTGTCGGCGGGTGCGGAGATCCCGTTGTCGAACTTCACGCTCCAGGCGGGATCGACGTTCAGCGGCGCCGGGATGCTGAAGCTGAATGGGAATACGACCGTCACCGGGAAGCTCACGGTTCCGGTCGCGGTCGAGATGACCGGCAACGTGGGGGGCAGCGGCGGGCTCGGCATGACGGCGCCGATGACGTGGATCAGCGGCGTGTTGTCGCTGGCCGGCGGCCTGGACATCGAGGCAGGGCAGACGCTGAACATTCAGGGAGCCAACGAGCACCGCGTGCTGTCGAGCGCGCTGCGCAACCGCGGCACGGTCGTGTTCTCCGGCGGCACCGTCACGGCGACGGTCAACGGGACCGTCCTCAACGACGCCGGCGCGTTGTGGGAGGTCCAGGGGGATCGGCAGATCGCGTCCGACTTCAGCGGCGGCACCAACACGTTCACCAACGCCGGCACGCTGCGGCGGACCAGCGGCATCGGCACGCTGACGTTCGGCGGCGGTCTGATCACGTTCATCAACACCGGCACGATGGAGATCCAGACCGGCACCGTGAACGCCGCCGTCGCGTTCAACACGAGCGGTCACGTGAGCGTGTCGCCGGGCGCGGAGATCCCGTTGTCGAACTTCACGCTCCAGGCGGGATCGACGTTCGGCGGCGCCGGCATGTTGAAGTTCAACGGCACGACCACCGTCACCGCAGATCTCACCGTGCCGGTCGCGCTCGAGATGACCGGCAACGTCGGGGGAACCGGGCGAATCACGATGACCGCGCCGATGTGGTGGATCAGCGGCACCATGTCGCTGGAGGGCGGACTCGACATCGAGGCGGGCCAGACGCTGAGCGTTCAGGGAGCGAACGACCATCGGGTGTACTCCAGCACGCTGCGCAACCGCGGCACGGTGATGTTCGGCGGCGGGACGATGTCGGCGATCCTCAATGGCACGATCCTGAACGAGACCGGCGGCATCTTCGACGCGTTGGGAACACGGCAGATCGCGTCCGATTTCTCCGGCGGGACGAACACCTTCCTCAACGCGGGGCTGCTGCGGAACTCGGGGCCCTTCGGAACCCTGACGATCGGCGGCGGGCAGATCGGGTTCGTCAACAGCGGCACGATCAGCCAGCGCATCGCCGGCACCGGGGCCTCCGATCATGACTTCATCAACGTCACCGGCCAGATGACGTTCGGGGGCACGTACGCCGTCTTTCTGGTCGCCGGCTTCACGCCGGCGGTGAACGACGTCTTCACGATGTTCACCTACGGTTCGCGGACCGGCACGTTCAGCGTGGTGAACGGCAACGGGCATGCGTGGGTGCCCTGTTACGGCGCGGCGTCGTTGTTGCTCGGCGATCCGGCGAATGCCGGATTCTGCGCCGGACCGTAAATAGGGACGGAAGTAAGGTCGCGCGCTTGCGGCGGCGTCGGCGCGCGACTAAGATGCTGCCCTCGTCACACGCAGCATCAGCGGATCCGGAGGGCGCACGTGTCTTCGTATGAAGCCGTCCTCGACCTCGTCGATCGCATCTACGCCGCCGCCGAGGCGCCGGCTCTGTGGGCGGAGGCGCTCGATCGGATTGCCGACGCTACGGGGTCGGCGGCCAGCATCCTGTACCGCAACATGGATGCGCGCGAAGGCGGCGTCGACGTCGCGGTCCGGGTGTCGCCGGACGCCGCGCGGGCCTACCAGCAGTACTTCCACAAGCTGGATCCGTGGGGGAACAGTCCGCGCGCCGCGACGCTGGTGAAGTCGGGCGCGGTGGTGGACGGCGACGAGCTGATCGCGCGCTCCGAGCTCTACGCCACCGAGTATTACAACGACTTCGCCCGTCCGAACGGCCTCACCCGCGTGCTGACCGGCATCATCTCGCGCGACGGTCCGTTCGCCTCGGTGATTTCGCTGATCCGAGACGATGGGGGCGGGGAGCACGGCGTCGAGGACCGGCGGCTGCTGTGTGCGGTGATGCCGCACCTGACGCGCGCGGTGCAGATCCACCGCCGGTTGTTGCCGGTGAGCGTCCTCGACGGCGCCGCCGTCGACGCGCTCGACTGTCTGGCGTCGGGGGTGGCGCTGCTCGACGGCAGCGGCCGGACGATCTTCCTGAATCGTGCCGCGGAGCGGCTGCTGCGGCAGCGCGACGGCCTGTCGATCGAGCACGGCTGTCTGGTCGCGTCCGTCCAGCAGGAGCGCGACGCGCTTCGCGGGCTGATTGCCCAGGCGGCGCAGACCACGGCCGGCGCGAGGTTGCATGCCGGCGGGGCGCTGGCCGTGTCGCGGCCGTCGATGGCGCGTCCCTACGCCGTGCTCGTCACCCCGCTCGGCCGGCGGCACACCTCGCTGCACGGGCTGGAGGCGGCGGTGGCGGTGTTCATGTCCGACCCCGACGACCGCGGCGTCAGCGAGGTCAACCCGCTGGTGCGGCTGTTCCGTCTCACGCCGGCGGAAGCGCGCCTGGCGGCGGGGATCGCGACCGGCGCGCCGCTGATGGACGTGGCCGACGCGCTGGGGATTGGGCGCGAGACCGCCCGCACGCAGCTGCGTTCGGTGTTCGCCAAGACCGGGACCACCCGCCAGGCCGAACTGGTCCGCATCATCGCCCGCGCGTGCCCGCTGATCCCGAGCTGAAAGGGGACTGTCCCCGTTTTCCCGGCCGAAAAACCAGCATATCTGACGGAAAAAGTGCTGGGAAAACGGGGACAGTCCCCTTTCAGAGCTCGAGGCCGATGCGGCGCAGGCCTTCGCGCAGGTACGGCTCGGCGCCGCCCAGCCAGATGCGCAGATGCCCTTCGATCCCGACGTGCGTCCCGGGCACGACCAGCGTGTTCTGCCGGACGCGGATCCGTTCGGCAAGCGACAGGCTCGGCGTGTCCGACCCGTACTTCATCAGCGCGATCGCCCCGGCCACCGGCTCGGTCCACGTCAGACGCCCGCCGAAGCCGCGCGCCCACTCGCGCGCGATCGGCAGGTTGTGGCGCAGGATCGCGCCCGTCCTGGCGTAGCAGCGCTCGCGGTTGGACGCCTCCACCGCGATCCGGGCGAGACGATCGGACAGCTTGTTCGGACCGATGGTGAGGTAGTCGTGCTGGCTCCAGCAGTCGGCGACGAGATCGCGCGGCCCGGCGATCCAGCCGATGCGCACGCCGGGAATGCCGTACGCCTTCGACAGCCCGCTCGTCACGATCACCCGTTCGCTCATCCCCCAGAAGCTCGGCGTGCGCGGACCGTCCACCTCCGCGCCGAGATACACCTCGTCGGCAAGCAGCCAGGTGCCCGTCTGCTCGCAGCGATCGACCATCCGCCGCATCGCCGCCGGCGAGAGCACCGAGCCGGTGGGATTGTTCGGGTTCGACAGATAGAGCAGCCGCGTCCCAGCCGTCACCGCGCGCTCGAACTCGTCCCAGTCCGGCTCCCACCCGGCGTCGGGTCGCAGCCGGAACGGCTTCACCTCGGCGCCGAGACTCCGCGCGACGCCCCACATCTGCATGTAGTTCGGCACCTGCATGGCGACGGCGTCGCCGGCCCGAAGCTGGCTGAGCGCGATCAGGTAGTTCGCTTCGGACGTGCCGTTGGTGACTTCCACCTGATCGACGGTGGCGCCCGGATAGAGCGCCGCGATGCGCTCGCGCAGCTCGATCGTGCCGTTCGACTGGCTGTAGCCGAGCGGCTGGTCGAGGAACGCTTCGAGATCGAAGCCCATCGCCGTCAGCTCGCGCAGCGTCAGCGGCCGCACGCCGCTCTCGCTCATGTCGTAGTCCACGAGGTTCTCCCACGTGGACTGCATCCGCTCCATTTCGAACACGGGAAGCTTCATGGGTGATCGGGTGATCGGGTGATCGGGTGATCGGGTGATCGGGTGATCGGGTGATCGTCACAAATACCTGGCGAGATCGCCGGGATCGAGATTGCCTCCGCTCACGATGGCGACCACGGGTCCGGGATAGGCGGCCGAGTCCTTCAGCGCCGCCGCGACCGTAGCCGCGCCGCTCGGCTCGGCGACGATCTTCGCGCGGGTGAACAGCCAGCGCACCGCCGCCGCGATCTCGCTGTCGTCCACGGTGTCGATGCGATCGACGAAGGTGCGCACGTGGGCAAAGTTCAAGTCGCCGGGGCGCGCCGCCATCAGGCCGTCGGCGATGCTGGACGAGCCCTCGAGCGTGCGCACTTCCCCGGCTTCGATCGATCGCTTCATCCCGGCTGCGCCGGACGGCTCGACGCCGATGACCTGCACGCCGGGATGCGACTGCTTGATCGCCGCCGAGACACCGGAGACCAGCCCGCCGCCGCCGATCGGCGCCAGCACGGTGCCGACGCCGGGAAGCTGCTCGAGAATCTCCAGCCCCAGCGTGCCCTGCCCGGCGATGATCCATTCATGATCGAACGGCGGCACCATCGTCAGGCCGCGTTCGCTGGCCAGCGCTTCCGCGCGCGCGCGGCGGTGCAGCGACGTCGTCCCCTCGAACACCACTTCGGCGCCGAAGGCGCGGGCGCCGTCCACCTTGATCTGCGGTGCCGTCGTCGGCATGACCACGACGGCGGGCGTGTGCATGTCGCGCGCCGCGAGCGCGACCGCCTGGCCGTGGTTGCCGGACGAATAGGTGATGACGCCGCGGCGCCGCTGCTCGTCCGTGAGCTGCGCGACCATGTTGTAGGCGCCGCGGATCTTGAACGCGCCGCCGGGCTGCAGGCTCTCGCACTTGAGCCAGAGCGGACGGCCGGCGAGCCGCGAGACGTCGAGCAGCGGCGTGACCACGGCGATGCGGCGGATGCGCTCGCGCGCGGCGCGGATCTCGTCGAGCGTGACGACCTGAGTCGCGGGCATGGGAGCGCGCGATTGTACTACCAGCCGAGGTACGGACGTTGCTTCCGGTTCGACGCATGAAGAAAAGACGATTCAAGGCAGTAAAGGATCAGGTCATCGTGATCACCGGCGCGTCGAGCGGCATCGGGCTCGCGACCGCGCGGCTCGCCGCCGGCCGCGGCGCGCGCGTGGTCATGGCGGCGCGGAACGAAGCGGACTTGAAGGCCGCCGCGGAAGAGATCTGCGCCAACGGCGGACGCGCGATCGCCGTCGCCGCCGATGTGGCGGACGACACCGCCGTCGCGCGGCTCGGCGAAGCGGCGCTGCTCGAGTTCGGCACCGTCGACACCTGGGTCAACAACGCCGGCCTCTCGATCTACGGCAAGCTGACGGAAGTGCCGCTCGCCGACAAGCGCAAGCTCTTCGACATCAACTTCTGGGGCGTGGTGCACGGGTGCCGCACCGCCATCCGGCTCATGAAGCATCGCGGCGGCGTGCTCATCAACATCGGCAGCGAGGTCTCGGACGTCGCCATACCGCTCCAGGGCATCTACTCGGCGTCCAAGCACGCGGTGAAGGGGTATACGGACGCGCTGCGGATGGAACTCGAACACGACCGTATTCCGATCGCGGTGACGCTGGTGAAGCCGTCGGCCATCAACACGCCGTACCCGGAGCACGCGCGCAGCTACCTGGACGACGGCGTCCCCTCGCTGCCGCCGCCCGTCTACGCGCCCGAGGTCGTGGCCGAGGCGATCCTGCGCTGCGCCGAACGGCCGGTCCGCGACATCATCGTCGGCGGCGCCGGCCGGATGCAGGTCGCGCTGGGCAGCCTCGCGCCGCGCCTGACGGACGTGTACATGGAGCGCATCATGTACAACCAGCAGAAGACCTACGATCGCACGCAGCCGCGCGAGGGGAACCTGGATCGGCCGCAGCGCGACGGACGGGCGCACGGCCCGCACCGCGGCCACGTGATGCGGTCGAGCGTGTATACGCAGGCGGCGCTGTCGGATGTCGCCCGGGCGCTGCCGTATGTCGCCGCGGGAGCGGCGCTGGTCGCCGGCGTGCGCCGCTGGCGCGCCGCGTAGCTACTTCCTGTAGAGCGAGCCCGCCTGTTCGGCGGTGATGGCGCCGCCGAGCAGGGTCAGGGCCCGCGCGAGCACCGGATCGCGCCCGGCAGCCATGTCGGCGCCGGTGGGCAGCAGGATCTCGTCCGGCGTCACCCCCTTGTGCTCCAGGCTCTCTCCGTTCGACATTCGTACGTCGCCGACGGTAATCGAGGTCGCGTACAGCGCGATCGATTCGATGCCGAGCGCATGCGGAAACACGCGCGACGTCATGACCGCCCCCGCCGTGCGGTCGCCGATGACGCTGCCGCGCTTCTCGACCTGCACGAGGCGTGCGAGGATCTCGGCGGCGGAAGCGGAACGGCTGTCCACCAGCACGATCAGCGGCCCCCTGAACGCGTCCCTGCGTCCCTTCGCGCGTTCCACCTTCTCGCCCTTGCGGCCGGTCTCGGTGACGACATGGACCTCGCGATCGAACAGGTGCGAGACGAGCGCGTTCAACGTGTCGACCAGGCCGCCGCCGTTTCCGCGCAGGTCGATGATCAGCGACTTGGCGCCGCGCGCGATCTTCATGGCGCGCTCGACCGCCTTCCTGTCGCCGAACGCCGTGTATTTCCAGATCAGCGTGTCGCCGTGCTTCTGCTCGCGATCGATCTTGATCTCCGTACTGGTCAGGATTTCCTCGAGAAAGTCGGACAGCTGGTTGGGGCGCGCCTCCGTCTTCGAGGCGATGTCCAGCACCTGCTCCGCGCCGCCGGGCTTGCGCACGATGACGCGCTGCATCACCTGCGGACGGATGTAGGTGTAGTAGTAGTTCAGCTGCCACAGGTTCCTGCGGTTCGGCTCGTTCCGGTTCCAGAACAGGATGCGGTCGCCTTGCGCCATCCCCTTCTTCCGCGCGTCGGAGCCCTCCTTGACGAACAGCACGAACGGCTCGTCGCCGACGATGGTCGCCGCCCAGCCGTAGTCGACGCGCGTGACGCGATCGGGCGGAATGAACATCGTGTGCGAGTCGTTCAGCCGCAGCAGCACGTCGGCGAGGATCGTCGTCGTCTCGATCGAGGAGGAGGACGCTTTCAGCCGCCGCTCCGCCTCGCCGAAGACGCCGTCGAGGTCCATCCCGCGATACGTCTTGTCGAAATAGTTGTCGCGAAGATCCGCCTTGATCTGGCGCAGCATCGTCAGGCTGGCCCCCTTGTCGAACTTCGAGATCGTCGGGGCAGGCGGCTGCGCGTGCGCGAGTACGCCGGCGAGCAGCACCGCGGCGGCGGGCTTGAACATGGCGGCCATGCTACGCCGGGGCGAGCTCGTTGGTGTAGATGACCTGGCCGGCGAGATTGTGCAGCCGCGCCGTCAGCGTCCGCGTCTTCGCGTTCGCGCGCAGCGTGCCGAAGAACTGGTGCCCGTCGGACGGCGGCCGGTTGCCCTTCATCCCGGGCGGAATCCCCACGAACTTCGCTTGCGGGCCGAACGTCGCATCCAGGCGGCCCGGCCCGAACGTCCCCGCGTGCAGCGGGCCGGCGACGAACTCCCAGAACGGATCGAAGGTGGTGAACCTGGCGCGCGCGGGATGATACTCGTGCGCGGCGCAGTAGTGCACGTCCGCGGTGATCCAGACGACGTTGCGGACGCGCGCGCGGCGGAGGAAGGCGAGCAGGTCGGCGATCTCCAGTTCGCGGCCGAGCGGCATGCCCGCCTCGTCGTTGGCCACCGCTTCGTAGCGGCCGGCGCCGTCCCCGACGATCAGTCCCAGCGGAAGATCGGCGGCCACGACTTTCCACACCGCCCTCGACCGCTGCAGTCCGGCTTTCAGCCACTGCAGCTGCGCGCGGCCGAGCACCGCCGACGCATCGTCCATCGCGGCCTGGCGGTTCGCGCCGTTGGCTCCCTTGAACGTGCGCATGTCGAGGGCGAACACCTCGAGCAGCGGACCCATGGGGATCGAGCGGTACACGCGCTCGGGGTCGTCGCCGGCCAGCGGCAGCGGGTTGTACTCGAAAAACGCCTGCCGTGCGCGCGCCGCGAGGACGGCGACGGACTTCTCCTTGTAGCGCGCATCCGCGTCGTTGCGCCGCTCCCAGTACCAGTTGTCGCGCACCTCGTGGTCGTCCCACATCACGATCTGCGGCACCTCGGCGATGAAGCGCCGCATGTGTTCGTCGCCGAGGTTGTACTGATAGCAGCCGCGGAACTCGCCAAGGGACTCCGCGACCTTGGACTTCGCTTCCGTCACCACGTTCTTCCACACGCGCCCGTCGTCCAGCTTCACTTCGGCGACGAGCGGCTGATCGGCGTAGATGGTGTCGCCGACGTTGACGAAGACGTCCGGCTGCGCCCGCCTCATCGTCTCGTAGAGTCTCAGGCCGCCCCATTCCGGATTGATCCCCCAGCCTTGTCCGACGGTATCGGCGGACCACGCCAGCGTCACGTCTCGCGGCGTCGCCGACGGCGTGGTGAAGGTGCCGGTGATCGGCTCGCTCCAGGTCCGCAGGTCGGAGAGGTCCTGGTAAATCACGCGGTAGAAGATGCGCTGGCCCTGCGGCAGATCCGTCAGCACGGTGCGCGAGGTGAAGTCGGTGGCGTCGGTCGCCGCCGGACCACGCACCCGGCGAGGATCGCCGAACCGTTCGGTCGTCGAGAACTCGACGAACATCCGGGCGGCGCGATCGCACCGGCTCCAGACGATCGCGCGTCCGCCGCCGACGTCCCCCGCGGTGACGCCGAACGGCATCGAGGGCTTCGCGTTCGGAGCGGTGACGATGGCGGGCGCCTGGGAGCCGGCGTCCGCGCGCCGCGCCCATGCCGCTGCCGGAATCGCGGCGGCCAGCCGCAGGAATTTACGGCGATTCACGCTCACTGGTGGTGGCTCGAGGCTCATGCCTACTTCCTGAACCGCGCCGGCACGGTCCCGAGATCCCGCGCCGACGGCAGGCCGTTCGAGGATGTCGCTTCGGTGGCGGCTCGCACGATCGCGTCCGCCATCACCTCCGCCGCGAGCGATCCGATCTGTCCGTAGTTCACCTGGCCGTCCCAGGTGCCCGTTCCGGCGGAGAAGATCGTGTCGCCGTCACCCGGCGTGTGAACCGGCGAGATCGCCCTCGCGAAGCCGTCGTGCGCCATCTGCGCCACCTTCTGCGCCTGGACCTTCGTCAGCTTCGCGTTGGTCGCGACCACGCCGATCGTGGTGTTTTCCCCGGCCCGCCCGTCGCGGCTGCCGCCGCCGCGCAGCAACCGGCGTGCGTCGAGCAGCTTGCCGTCCGCGCCGCGGGCACCCGCGACGACCTGGCCCGTCAACGGATCGATGATGTCGCCCACGGCGTTCACCGCGACGATCGCGGCGACGACGAGGCCGTTCGCGAGCTTGATGGCGGCCGACCCGATGCCGGCCTTCATGGGGCCGCCGCCGCTCGCCCGCCCGCCGGACTTGCCGACGGTCGCCCCGGCCCCGGCGCCGACGTTCCCCTCCTGCACCGGCGCCTCGGACGCCGCGGCCGCGGCCTTGTATCCGCAGTCGGCGTCCGGCCGCACCCTGGGCTTGCCGCCGAACCCGAGATCGAACAGGATGGCCGCGGGCACTATCGGGACGACGCCGCTGGCGCCGACGGGGTAGCCGATGTTGCGTTCGTCCAGCCACTTCATGACGCCCGACGCGGCGTCGAGCCCGAAGGCGCTGCCGCCGCTCAGCGAGATGGCGTTCACGATCTGCACGTTGTTGACCGGATCGAGCAGGTCGGTCTCCCGCGTGCCCGGCGCGCCGCCGCGCACGTCCACGCCGCCCGTCGTCCCTTCCTTGAAGAGGATGGCGGTGCATCCGGTCGGCCGCTCGCTCAACGTCGTGTGGCCGACCTTGATCCCCTCGACCGCGGTCAGCGTCATGTTGTCTGCGGCAGGTCTGGCGAACGCCGCCGCCTTCGGGTCGGGCGCCGCGCCGGCCGGCGACTGCGGCTGGCCGGCGAGCGTGGCCGTTGCGGCGATGGCGGCGGCGGTGCAGATGGCGGCGTGTCGGTGGCGCATGGAGGCGGTCTCCCGCTCTAGAAAAGATACTTGATGCCCAACTGAATGACGCGGCCGTCCTGGGCCGTCGTGATCCGGCCGAAATTCGCCGTGCCGACCGCGGTTCCCGGATTGCCGAAGCGCACCTGGTTGAACACGTTGAAGGCCTCGATGCGGAACTGCACGCGCCGTGCGCCGCCGAACCCCACGTTCTTGAACAGCGACAGGTCGGTGGAGGCGAAGCCGGGTCCGCGAATCGAGTTGCGTCCGGCGTTCCCCGGGCGTTCGCCGGTCGCCGCCAGCGGGCGCGCGGCGATGCACGAGGTCCTGAACCATTGATCCGTCGTGCGCGGCGCGTTCTCGTTCGGATCGCACGTCGCATCCGGACGGTTGGTCAGGAAGCGGATGTCGAGGCCGTTGTTCGCCGGGTCGGTGACCGACAGCGGGAATCCGCTCTGCGTCTGGACGATGCCGTTCAGCTGCCAGCCGCCGGCGAGGTGCTCGAGGGCCGCACCGAAGTTCCGCGGCGTCGGCAGCTCGGCGCCGAAGCTGACGACGAAGCGTTGACGCACGTCGAAGAGTGCGTCGGCCCACTCGAGCGCCAGCGCCCGCTCGATCGATGCGTCGTCGCCGACGGTGACCGGGAGGACCGGCCGCGTCTCGCCGCCGATGTTCAGGCCGGAGACGTGATCCCTGGCGTGCGCGAGGGTATAGGACGCGAGGAAGTTGATGCCGCGGGTGGAGCGAAGACGGGCGCTCATCTGCAGTGAGTCATAGCGCGACTGCGCGACCGAGAAGGTCGGACGCACCAGCGCGAACGCCGGGAAGATGCGCGCTCCGCGCGACGTCTGTCCCGGCACGTACACGCCGGGATTCACTTCCATGAAGATCGGCAGGTGGCGTCCCCGCGAGCCGACGTAGCCGGCTTCGAGACCGAGGCTTCGGCCGACCTGCCGCTGCACGGTCGCGTTGAAATGATGCGCGTACGGCGTGACGAAGTCCTCGCCCCAGCCGATGATCGTGAGATTCGCCGGGAAGCGCGACGGGCCGCCGGCGATGGCCGCCAGCGGATTCGCGAGCGTCAGCGACGCCGGCGGCGCCTGCAGTTCGACGAGCGGCGTGAACGGCGGCGCGAGGACGCCGTTCTGGAAGAAGTCTCCCTGTCCGGCGAGCGCGTCGTAGAAGATGCCCCACGCGCCGCGGACTGTCGTCCGTCCGTCTCCCGCGGGATCCCACACGATGCCCAGCCGCGGCGCGACGTTGTTGGCGTCGGTCGCGTACGTGCCGCGCGGCACCCCCGGATCGCCCGGATAGACGAGCCCGACCGGCGCGTCCGGGAACCGCTGCGACTGCACGCCCGGATGGAAGGCGTTCAGCGCGTCGTTCTTGTCGACGAACGGCTGCGCCAGTTCGTAGCGCACACCGGCCGTGACGGTGAGGCGCGGCCCCGCGCGCCACTCGTCCTGCGCGTACGCCGAGTAGAGCCAGCCGGTCCCGTCCTGCGCCTGGTTGGTCGTGGTCCGCCGGAACTGCGAGGGCAGACCCAGCAGGAAGTCCGCGGCGGCGTTGCCGGTGAACGTGTTCGCGAACGCGAAGTCGCCGTTCGGCCGGTTGATGAACGCGATCACCATGTGCTCGTTGCGCACGTCGGCGCCGAACTTCAGGGCGTGGCTGCCGCGCGCCCACGTGAAGTCGTCGGTGATCTGGAACACCTCGTTGACGCGCTTCACGAACGGCTGGTTGGCGTCGCCGAGACTGAAGAAGCCGGCGATCGAGATCGCCGCCAGCCCCTGCGCGAGCGGATTGGTGTTCGGCACGTTGATGCCGAAGTCCTCGTTCTTCAGGCCGCTGGTGATCGCCGGCCGCGCGTTGATGCGGTTGTACGAGATGCGCGCGACGTTGATCGCCCGCGGCGTCACGATGAAGGTGTGCGATCCCATGTAGTCGTTCAGCGTGGCCTGCGAGGTGTTTCCGATCGCATTGGTCACCGGCGGCGTTTCCGCCGCCGTCGTGGTCCGCAGGTAGCGGCCGAGGAAGGCATGCTTCGCGCTCAGTTGAAAGTCGACACGTGTGCCGATCGAGTCCCGGTCGTCCACCGTCTCGGGTGACGCGACGTAGCGGTTGGGCAGCGTGTTGGCGCGGGGCACGAACTGCTCGATCAGGCCTCGCGCCACCGGACTGATCCGGTCCGAGGGGATGACGTTGCCCGTGAACGGCTGCCCGGTCTGCGGATCGCGGATGGCGGCGCCGCCGGAGAAATCGCCGTGACGCTGCGCGTCGCTGAGGACGACGACGTTCGTGGTGTTGCCGCGGCGGTTGCGATATCCCTCGTAATAGCCGAAACCGAACAACCGGCTGCGAACCAGCGGTCCGCCGACCGCGCCGCCGAACTGATTCTGTTTCAGCTTCGGCTTCGCCTGGTCGACCGGAGCAAAGAAGTTTCTCGCCTGCAGCGCGTCGTCGCGGTTGAACTCCCAGGCCGCGCCGTGCAGCTCGTTGGTGCCGCCGCGGGTGACGACGTTGACGACGGAGCCGGAGTTGCGCCCGAACTCGGCGTTGTAGGAATGCGTCTGGATCTTGAACTCCTGGATGGCGTCGGGCGGCGGCCGCATCACGAATCCGGTGTTGAAGCTGTCGTTGTTGCTGGCGCCGTCGAGCAGGAAGTTGTTCGACTGATTGCGCATGCCGTTGACGTTGAAGCCGCTGGTCGCCGCACCGAAGCCGCCCGGCGTCGCATCCCCGGCGCTGCCGCCGAGCCCGCCTGGCGGCGCCACCACCCCCGGGATCAACGTGCCGAGCTGGGTGAAGTTGCGGCCGTTCAGCGGCAGCTCGGTCACCTTCTGCTGATCGATCGTGATGCCGAGCGTGGCGTGCGACGTCTCGACCAGCGGCGTCTCGATCGTCACCGTCACGTTCTCTTCCAGCCCGCCGACGGTGAGCCGGAAGTCGGCGCGGCTGGTATCGCCGACCGATACGTCGATGGCCTCGCGGATCACCGGCTTGAATCCGCTCAACGTCGCCTTCACCTGGTATCGCCCAGGCTGGAGCAGCGGCAGCGAGTAGAACCCATCGGCGCCGCTGGTCGTGGTGCGGACGACGCCGGTGGCGGTGTTCCTCGCGTCGACGCTGACGCCGGGCATCACCGCGCCGGACTGGTCGGTGATCACCCCGGTGATGCTGCCGGTGGCCTGCGCCGCCGCCGGCGCGGCGGTGACGGCCGCGAGGATCGCGATGGCGATGGCGGCGGACATCCTCTGCATCTGAGTTCCTCCAGTCAGCAGACGGTCCTGGTGAGGTCGAGGACCGCCAGCGCGATCACCCGGGTCGCGTTCATGAGATCGGCGACGTCGCAGTACTCATCCGGCTGGTGCGCGAGATCGAGGATGCCGGGGCCGTACGCGACGCAGTGTGGCACGCCGGCAATCCGCGCGAAATGCTTCTGATCGTAGGTCCCCGGGCTGGCCACGAGACTGCTCCGGCCGAGCACGCGCTGCAGCGCCCGCTCGAGCGCCGCGACCACCGGTGAGCCGTCCGGCGTGACCGTCGGATGGACGACCATCAGGTCGCGCAGCGCGTAGTCGAAGTCGGGGAGGTCGCGCGCGATGCCGTCGAGCAGATCGACGATCTCGGCGCGCGTCCGCTCGAATCCCTCTTCCAGCAGGAAGCGGCGATCGAACACCGCGCGGCAGCGGTCGGCGACGCACGGGGTCTGAATCCCGTCCACCGGCTGCCCGCCGACGATGCCGTTGATGTTCAGGGTGGCGTGGCGCGCCGCCGCCGGTATGACCGGGACGTCGGTGCGGCGCGACGCCAGCGCCGGCTGCAGCCGATGCCGCATCCGTTCGAGAACCACGCCGAGGTGATCGACGGCGTTCACGCCGTGGAACGGCATGCTGCCGTGCGCGATCCTGCCGCGCGTCTCGACTTCGAACCAGTAGACGCCGCGATGGCCGACGCAGATGCGATCCACGTACAGCGGCTCGGGGATGATGGCGAAATCGGTGCGGTCCGCGCTGATGCGCTTCTGCTGCGCCAGCCACGCGACGCCGGCGAAGCCGCCGCTCTCTTCGTCGACCGTGCCGCTGATCTCGACGCTGCCGTGCAGCGCGACGTCGGCGCGGCGGATCGCTTCGACCGCGAACACGGCGGCCGCGACGCCGGCCTTCATGTCGCACGCGCCGCGCCCCCAGATCCGGCCGTCGCGCACCTCGCCGCCGAACGGATCCACGGTCCACCCCGCACCGGGCGGGACGACGTCGAAATGGCCGTTGAGGTGAACGAGCGGGCGCGAGGCCCGGCCTCGGCGCGTGCCGATGACGTTGAGACGCGGATGCGCCGGCGTGTGCTCGGGCCGCCCCTCGGCGGCGTGATACTCGATCTCCAGCCCGTGCGCGGCGAGCGTTTCGCCGATCAGGCGGGCGCACGCTTCGTAATGCTCTCCCGGCGGGTTCACGGTGGGGATGCGGATGAGGGCGGAGGCGAAGGCGACCGCTTCCTCCTCGAGCGCCTCCACCTGCGCGAGCACCCGGTCGGCTGTCGGCGCCATTGATCCTGTGGCAACTTGTTCCAAGCGGCGGAAGATTGTCAAACGCGCCGCCATGCTACGATGCCCGGTTTCGTGAGCATTCATCTCGGCCTGCTCATCGGCTACTCGATCCTGTTGACCGCGGTCGGCCTGTGGATCGGGCGGTTCGTGCGCGGCTCGGGCGATTTCTTCGTCGCCGGCCGGACGCTGGGGGCGCCGCTGCTCTTCTCGACCGTGCTGGCGGCCAACATCGGCGCCGGCACCACGGTGGGCGCCGCGGGGATGGCGTACCGGGACGGCCTCAGCGCGTGGTGGTGGAACGGCACCGCCGGGCTCGCGTCGTTCGTGCTCGCCTTCTGGGTCGGCCCGCGGATCTGGCGGCTGGCGAGCGCGCACGGCTTCTACACCGCGGGGGATTTTCTCGAGCATCGCTACGGCCAGCAGGTCCGCGTCGTCATCGCCGCGCTGGTGTGGATCGGAACGCTGTTCATCCTCGCCGGGCAGTTGATCGCCGGGGCGGCCGTGCTCGAAGTGGTGGCGGGCATTCCGCGCGGCGCCGGCGCGGCGATCGGCGCGGTGGTGATGACGATCTATTTCGTCGCCGGCGGCCTGCTCAGCTCGGCATGGGTGAACCTGCTGCAGCTCGTCGTCCTCATGATCGGGTTCGCGCTGGCGGTTCCGCCGGTGCTCTCGGCCGTCGGCGGCCTGTCGGGCCTGGCATCCAGCGCCGCGCTGCCCCCGGGGTTTCTCGATCCGTTCTACACCTCGCCGGCGACGTCCGTGTCGGGCTGGAAGCTGCTCGCGATCTACGGTCCGGCGTTCATGCTGTCTCCGGGGCTGCTGCAGAAAGCGTACGGCGCGCGCGACGAAGCTGCGGTGAAGATCGGCATCGCCGCGCAAGGCGCCTGCCTGCTGGTCTTCTCGTTCATCCCCGTGTTCTTCGGCATGGCCGCACGCGTGCTGCATCCGTCGGTCGCGAGCATCAACCTGGTGTTGCCGACCGTGTTCGCCGAGGACATGGCGCCGTGGCTCGGGGCGCTGGGCCTGGCGGCGGTGTTTTCCGCCGAGGTGAGCACGTGCGACGCGATTCTGTTCATGCTGTCGACGTCGCTCTCGAAGGACCTGTACAAGCGGATCATCAATCCTGCGGCGAGCGACGCCCAGATGCTCCGCGTGGCGCGAATCGCCGCCGTCGCCGGCGGCGCGATCGGCACCGTGCTGGCGGTGCAGCTCTCGACCATCGTCTCGGCGCTGGCGATCTTCTACTCGCTGGCGGGGGTGAGTCTCTTCGTGCCGGTCATCGCCGGCCTGGCCGGGAAGCGCGGCGGGGCGCCGGAGGCGCTCGCCGCGATCGCCGCAGGGATCGCGACACTGCTCGCCGTACAGGTGGCGACGGGGGGGATCGGGTACGGCATCTTCAATCCCAACCTGCTCGGCCTGATCGCGTCGGCGATCGCCTATGCGATCGTGTATGTCGCGCGCGGGCGCGGGGCCGGCGTGGAGGCGGTGTAGATGGATCTGTTCAGTCTGACGGGCAAGACCGCGGCGGTGATCGGCGCCGGCTCGGGCATCGGGGAAGCGGTGGCGCTCGGCTGCGCGCGCCAGGGGGCGCGGGTCGTGTGCCTCGACGTCAACGACACGGCGGCGCGCGGCGTCGCCGAGCGGGCGCGCCGCGACGGCGGCCAGGCGGAGAGCGCGGCGCTCGACATCCGCGACGCCGGCGCCGTCGATCGGGCCTTCGCCGATCTCGACGCCAGGTACGGCGTCGACGTCGCGATCTGCACGCCCAGCATCAACGTCCGCAAGCCGATCCTGCAGTACACGGACGAGGAGCTGTCGCGGGTGCTCGACGTCAACATCAAGGGGAACTTCCACGTGCTGCGCGCGGCCGGGCGGGTGATGACGCCGCGAAAGAAGGGCAGCATCATTCTCTTCTCGTCGATCCGATCGCAGGTCGTCGAGCCGGGGCAGGCCGCCTACGCCGCCACCAAAGCGGGCATCGTCCAGCTCGCCCGTACCGCCGCGGCCGAGTTCGGCCCGCACGGCGTCCGGGTCAACGCCATCGGCCCGGGCGTGATCGAGACGCCGCTGACCGCCCCGATCAAGGCCAACGCGGACTGGTACAACGCGTACGCGGCCAAGAGCGTGTTCAAGCGCTGGGGCAAGCCGGAGGAGCTGGTCGGCGCGACGGTGTTCCTCGCCTCGGATGCCGCGAGCTACGTTACGGGATCGATCATTTTCGTCGATGGCGGCTGGCTCGCGGCCGACGGCCGCTTCTCGCCGCCGGGTATGTAGTGTGACAGTGAAAGGGTGAGACGTTGGCCAAGTCGCGTGTAGCAGTGATTGCCGGAGACGGAATCGGCAAGGAAGTGATCCCCGCCGGGATCGAAGTGGTCAAGAAAGCGGCGGCGCTCTGCGGCGCCGGGATCGAGTTCACGGAGTTCCCGTGGGGATGCGATTTCTATCATCGCCACGGCAGGATGATGGACCCGGACGGGTTCGAGCGCCTGCGCGAGTTCGACGCGATCTATCTCGGCGCGATCGGCGATCCGTCCGTGCCCGATCACGTCTCGGTGTGGCAGCTGATCCTGCCGATCCGTCAGCGATTCGATCAGTACGTCAACCTCCGCCCGATGCGGCTCGTCGCCGGCGCGAAGACGCCGCTCGCCGGCCGCGGCGCGCCCGACATCGACATGATCTGCGTGCGGGAGAACTCGGAAGGGGAATATGCCGGCATCGGCGGACGCCTGCATCCGGGCACCCCCGAGGACGTCGCGCAGCAGGTGAGCGTGATGACGCGGCGCGGCATCGAGCGGATCGCCCGGTACGCGTTCGAGACCGCGTCGAAGCGGCCGCGCAAGCTGCTGGCGAGCGCCACCAAGTCCAACGCCCTGCAGTACACGATGGTCCTGTGGGACGAGGTGGTCGACCGCGTCGCCGCGGACTACCCGGGGGTCTCGTGGCGCAAGTACCACGTCGACGCCCTGGTGGCCCGGATGGTCACCGATCCCGGCAGCCTCGACGTGATCGTCGCGTCGAACCTGTTCGGCGATATCCTCACCGATCTCGGCGCCGCCGTATCGGGCAGCCTCGGCATCGCCCCGAGCGGCAACATCAACCCGGAACGGCGGTACCCGTCGATGTTCGAGCCGATACATGGATCGGCGCCGGACATCGCGGGGAAGGGAGTGGCCAACCCGATCGGCGCCATCTGGGCCGGGGCCCTGATGCTCGATCATCTCGGCGCACGGGAAGGGCACGACGCCATCGTCGCCGCGATCGAGCGCGTGATGGGCGGCAGCGGTCCGCGCACGCCGGACCTCGGCGGCCGGGCCGGCACGAAGGACGTCGCGAACGCGATTCTCGCGGAAGTCAGGACGTAGTCGCCCTCGGGAGGAGAAGGGATGAACACCGTGGACACTGCGGTTGCGGGCCTCAGCGGCCAGACCATCGTCGATCTCACGAAGAAGCACACGTTGTTCGAGTGGTCGGCGCAGGGGGCGATCGATCCGATTCCGGTCGCCGGCGCGAAGGGCTGCTGGTTCTGGACGCCGGAGGGAAAGCGGTATCTCGACTTCAACAGCCAGTTGATGTGCGTCAACATCGGCCATGGCGACGAGCGGGTGATCCGCGCGATCCAGCAGCAGGCCGAGACGCTCGCCTACGCGAATCCGTTCATGGCGACGGAAGCGCGGGCCCGTCTGGGTCGCAAGCTGGCGCAGATCTGCCCGGGCGACATCGAGGTGTTCTTCTTCACCAACGGCGGCGCCGAAGCCAACGAGAACGCCATCAAGCTGGCGCGCTTCTACACCGGACGGCACAAGATCCTGTCGTTCTACCGGTCGTACCACGGCGGCACGGCGGGGGCGATGATGCTGACCGGCGATCCGCGGCGATGGTCCTCCGAGCCCGGCATGCCGGGGGTCGTCCACGTGCTGAACCCGTACCACGGCGTGCAGCAGGGCTGGGAGAGCGCCGCGGCGGCGCTGGCGCGGATCGAGGAGACGATTCAGCTCGAAGGGGCGCACACGATCGCCGGCTTCATCCTCGAGCCGGTGACCGGGACCAACGGCGTGCTCGTCCCGCCGGACGGCTTCATCCAGGGAATCCGGGAGCTGTGCACCAGGTACGGCATCCTGATGATCGCCGACGAAGTGATGTCCGGCTTCGGCCGTACCGGGGAATGGTTCGCGGTCGATCACTGGCGGGTCGTGCCCGATCTGATCACGATGGCCAAAGGGCTGACGAGCGCCTACGTTCCGCTCGGCGCCGTCGGCATGCGGCGCGTCATCGCCGATCACTTCAAGGACCGGGTGTTCTTCGGCGGCCTCACCTACAACAGCCACCCGCTCGGCTGCGCCACCGCGCTCGCGACGTTGAAGGTGTACGAAGACGACAACCTGATCGAAGCCGCGCGGAAGATGGGCGGCGTGATGAAGGACCTTCTGGCGCAGCTCCAGTCGCGGCACGCGATCGTCGGCGCCGTCCGCTCGATCGGCCTCTTCGGCATCGTCGAGCTGGTGAAGGATCGCGAGTCGATGGAGCCGCTCGCGCCGTTCAACGGCACGTCAGAGCCGATGAATCACCTGCGCCGCATCTTCCGCGAAGAGGGGCTCTACACCTTCGTCCGCTTCAACTACTTTTTCGCCAACCCGCCGCTGACCATCACGGAGGAAGAGCTGCGCCACGGCTTCGATATCGTCGACCGCGCCCTGGCGCAGATAGGCTAGCCGGCGGCTCGGGGGGAGTCCGTCACGTTCGGCCGCCACTGGTGTCTTCTCGTCAGTAGCGTGGATCGCGTGGAGCCGCTCACCCAGTTCGTCCAACGGGCCCGAAGGGGCGATGTCGACGCCTTCGGGGACGTCGTCCGCCTGACCCAGCGGATGGCCTTCGCGCTGGCGTACAACGTCCTGCGTGACGCCGGCCTGGCCCAGGACGCGGTCCAGGAAGCCTACCTCGTCGCGTTCCGGCGGCTCTCGGACCTCGAGGACGCCGCCGCATTCCCCGGATGGTTCCGGCGCGTTGTGATCACGACGGCCCTGAACACGCGGCGCGCGCGCCGCCATACGTTCCTCCAGCTGGAGGACGCCCCGGACGTGCCCATCCTCGACGAGCAGGAAGAACGGTGGTCCGAGGCGAAGCGTCTGCGTCTCGCCCGGGCGCTGCTGACACTCACGCGCGAAGAGCGCCGCCTGTGCGATCGCCGTTACCACGGCGACTGGAACACGGCGCGTCTGGCGGCGGATGCGGGCATCGACGAGACCGCCATGCGCAAGCGGCTGCAGCGCATTCGCGACAAGCTGCGGAAGGAGATGGAGATGACCGAACGGCGCGTGCTCGACCTCGATCGGCTGCCCGGGGACATGCCGGCGAAAATCGTGGAGCTGCTGGCGCGGCCGCAGCTCACCGAGCTGCCGGAGAACCCCGTGGCCATCGTGCTGGAGGCCGTGCGTGCGGTGTTCCCCGACTTCGAGCCGCGCGAGCTGCCCGAGGTCGTGGACTGGGCGGAGGCGGAGCGGACGATCGCGCGCGACGCGGTCTACGTGGACGTCCGCGAGCTGCATCGCATCGACGACCGCCGGATCCTGCGTTATGACCTGACGCTGCCGCTCCTGATGAACGTCCGGTTCGAAGGGACGCCGCTCCGCATCTTCTCGACCGGGAAGACCTACCGCGTCTGCGAACCGGACTCGACCCATCTCGAGGCGTTCCACCAGGCGGAAGTGTTCTGCCTCGATCGGCGCGATCGGCTCGACAAGTGGCAGATCATGTCGCGCGTCCTGCAGTCCGTCGACGCGACGATGCCCGGGCTGCCCGTGCGGATCGCGCCGACGTCGTACGCGATGTGCAGCGAAGCGTTCGACATCGACGTCGAGCAGCACGGCCGGTGGTGGGAAGTGCTTGCGTTCGGCGTCTTCACCGATCGCGTGGTCGGGCACCTCGGCGGCGATCCTGCTGTGCACACCGCGGTCGGCGTCGGCTACGGACTCGAACGCCTCGCCATGCTGCGCTACGGCATCGACGACATCCGCAAGCTGGACGTCAGCAACGTCGCGTAAGACGCGGGTGCAACAGGCGCACTCACTTCGGTGAGTAGTCCATGCCGTGCGGCCGCCCGCTGTAAGGAAGCCTCTGCACGACGGCGTGTCCTGCCTGATGATCGACGACCGCCAGCCCGGGCTGGGCGCCGCCTTCGAATGACACGAACGTGAATCGCCCGCTCGGCGCGGTCCACTGGTGTCCGGCGATCGTATTGGATTCGTCGGCGGCGCTGAGCGGGACGAGCGTCACGGCCAGGGACTCGGTGTCGATCACCGCGAGCCGCGCCGGTGCGACGCGCAAGCCGACGGTGAGCAGCTTTTCGTTCGCAGACAACGACAGCGTATCGGGCAGCCCGAGCGTCAGGATGTCGGCGTAGCTCGGCGTCTCCAGGTCCACCACGGCGAGGCGATTGGCGGTACGCCGCGTGACGTAACCCGTCTTGCCGTCGTGAGTCACGACGAGCTCGTGAATCTGCGGAATCGCGAGGCGCCAGAGAACCGCGCCCGAACGTGGGTCCATCGCCACCAGTTCTCCCGCGCCCTCGTTCGCCAGGTAGAGCAGGTTGCCGTCGGGCGAGAACACACCGGCATGAATGCGTCCGGATGTCGTGGCGGTGTTGCTGTCCCACTCGCCAATCACTACGTCGTCGAGCGTATCGATGACCGCGACCCGGTCGGTTCCGAACAGCCCCACCGCCACCAGCTTGCCGCCGGTGCTGGCGTGGACGTGGTGCGGGCGGGCGCCCGCGGCGAAGGTAATGCGATGCAGTATGGCGCCGGTGTCGGCATCGATGATGGCGACTGCTGGCGGTGTGCCAAATTCCTCCGCCACGTAGACTTTCCCCTTGGCATACGCCAGGTCGCCGGGCTGCGACGCGGCCGCCATGGGGACGGTTCGAATCAGGTCACCGGTGGCGGCGTCGAACGCGGCGATGCTGTGCGCGCCCCGGTTTGCCGTCCACACCGTTCCGTTGACGGCCCGCTCGCCGTCCGCCAGGACGCCGGCCGCCGTCGAGATCCCGAGAATCAGCAACAATCCTGCGGGTTTCATAGCCCCTCCTGAGTCCCGCACTGTTGTCCGGCGCGGACCAACCAGGCGATGCACGGGAGGTGAATTCGTGGTGAACTGTGTCGGGAACGCGGCATGCGGCTTCGATTCGAGCGGTTCGAGTTCGACCAGGATCAGGGCGAGCTGTACCTGGACGGCGTCCGCATCCCGCTGCAGGAAAAGCCGCGGCAGGTGCTCGCCGCCCTGCTGGCGCGACCCGGGCAGATCGCGACCCGCGACGAGCTTCGGGAGCGGCTGTGGGGAACCGACACCTTCGTCGATTTCGAGCACGGGCTGAACACCGCGATCAAGAAGGTGCGGAAGGCGCTCGGCGACTCGGCGGATGCACCGCGTTTCGTCGAAACCCTGGCCCGGCGCGGTTATCGGTTCATCGCGCCGGTGACGGTCGTCACCGCCGATCTGAACGCGGCGGGGCTGGTGAGAACGCCGCCGGCGCCGCCACCACCGGTCGCGCGGGCAAACCGCGCGGTCGGCCGGCTGCTTGCCACGGTGGTGATCCTCTCGGCGGCCGCCGGTGTGTGGTTCGCGTACCGGCAGGGACTGACGGCTCCGGCGCAGGAACGCCAACGGCCAGCCCAGCTCGCCGTCCTGCCGTTCCGGGTGCTCCCGGGCACGGCGGCCGGCGACATGTCATACGTCGGCGTGGCGATTGCTGACGCGATCATCACGCGGCTCGCCGGCACCGGACGGCTCGCCCTGCGCGCGACGCCGGCCGTGCTTCCCTACCGCGACGCCCAGATCGCTCCGGCGAGCATCGCATCCGCCCTGGGCGTGCAATACCTTCTGATCGGCACGATTCAGCCCAGCGACAGCTCGTATCGCTTCCGGGTGCAGCTCGTCGACGCGAACGGGATCGTCGTGTGGGGCCGCGCGTACGACGAGCCTCGGGGCGCGCTGCTCGTGATCGAGGACCACATCGCCGGGCAGATTGCCGCCGCCCTTGGCGTGCACCTGTCGCCGCCCGAGCGCGCCCGTCTCCACCGCCGGTACACCGAGAACCCGGAGGCCTACGATCTGTATCTCCGCGGCCGGGCGCTGCTCGTCAGCTACACGGATCCGCGGATGCGCGAGGCGCTCCGCTATTTCGAGCAGGCGGTGGCGCTGGACGAGCGCTATGCGCTGGCCCACGCGGGAATGGCCACCGCGGCGGCGTGGTTCAGCGTGCGGTATGCCTACGAGAGCGAGGCGCTGGCGTGGGGCAGGCGGGCGGACGACGAGGCACACCTGGCGCTGGCGCAGGATCCGCTGCTCGCGGACGCGCAGCTCGCGATCGCGAGCGCCGCCGGCACGTTGTACGGCGGATTCAACTGGAAGGCCGTCCTCGACGGCACGCGCACCGCGCTGGCGCTCGATCCCTCGCTCGACCTCGCGCACGTCGTCAGGATGCGTGCGCTGTATCATCTCGGCCGCTTCGACGACGCGGCCGACGAGGCGCGCCTCGCGCGCACGCTGAATCCCGGATCGAACGTCGAGATCGCGCGGATCGAGGCCGCGATTCTCATCGCCCGCGGCGACTACGCCGCGGCGCTCGCCGCCGCGAACCGGCTGGTGCGGGAAACGGACGTGCCGGCGGCCCGGCATTACCTGGGCCTCGCGCGCTACTACTCTGGCGACGCCGCAGGCGCGCGCGACGTGCTCGCGTCAGTGATGCGGGGCGGCAAGCCCGACGTCCGCGCGCAGGCCTCGCTCGCCTCCGTCGAAGCGGCGGCCGGCCTCACCGCGCCGGCGCGCGAGCGCATCGCCGCCATCGTCCGCGGCGCGTACATGGATCACCACGTCGCCTACAGTCTCGGCGCGGCGTACGCGCAGCTCGGCGATCGCCGGAACGCGCTCACCTGGCTGCAGCGCGCGGTCGACAGCGGGCTGCCGTGCGGCCCCTGCCTTGCGCGCGACCCGCTGCTGGAGCCGCTGAGAGGCGATCCGGCGTTCAAGAGGATGCTGAGCGACCTCGAGAACAAACCCCCGCCCGCTATTTGACGACGTAGCAGGCGGAAAACTCCGACGTGTCGCCGTTGGCCGCCGTCGCGGTCGACGTCAGCACCCATCCAGCCGGGACGAGGTACGGGAGCGCGACGTTGAGGAACGTCCCGTCGCCGCTGGCGTCGGTCGCCACTGTCGTGGACCCGAGGTAATACTGACCCTCGCCGAATCCGGACGGGTCGCACGCCGGACTGGCGAAGAACTGGACCAGGAAGTTCGAGTTGGGCGTGGAGTGGAGTCCGCCCGCCACCGTCGTCCGGCCGCCGGCGTTCGACGACCACGTCACCGCGGGAAAGTTCTGCCGGTTGTTGCCGCCGGTGTCCGCGTCGAGATGATCGTTTGCGTCGACGTTGTCCCACTCGCGGTACTGATTGTTGATGCCGAATGCGAGGTTGTCGTAGACGGAGTTGGCGATGAACCGGTTGCCGGTGCCGAAGCCAACGAGGATGCCGCCGCCCGGGCCGTCCGGTCCGAAGGGGAACATGCCGTTATTGGTGATCGTGTTGGCGTAGATCAGGTTGTTGCTCGCCGTCGCCTCCGTATTGAAGTCCTTCATGAAGCCGTCGTAGAAGAGCACTCCTTCGTAGGTGTTCCCCGCGATGTAGTTGTAGGCGACGATGTTGTTGTCGGAGCGCATCTGGACGCCGCGCGCGTTGCTCAGCGTGCCGGGCTCGGGCCACAGGCCGATACTCGTCTCGCCGAGTTTGTTGGTGCCGATCCAGTTGCCGAGGACGTAGTTGCCGTCCGCCTTGCCCCAGAGCCTGACGCCCGTTGCCCGGTTGCCGGCGATGAGGTTGCCCGCGCCAGGTTCGAGGCCGCCGATGAAGTTCCCCGGCGCGTCGTGGACGGCGACCCCGCGCCCTTCGTTGCCCAGCGGGAACATCCCGGTCGCGTCGAGACCGATGAAATTCCCCTGCACGACATTGTTGGCCGCCGACGCGCCGTAAATCATCAGACCGCCCATGATGTCGCGGCCGGTGTTGCCGGAGATCACGTTCCGCTGAGAGACCTGGCGCCCGCCGATCCGATTGTTGGGCGCTTCGATCCGGATGCCGGTCTGCTGGTTCGGCACCGCGGCGTCGCCGGCGGCGTTGAGGCCGATGTAGTTGCCTTCGATGACGTTGCCGCCGGGGCCGGACACGAACACGCCGTCGCCGCCGAAGCCGTTCACGATCACGCCGCGCAGCGTGCAGCCGCCGGCGGAGATCTTGATCCCGTCGCCGAGGCTGCTCGTGCCGCGGATCTCGATGAGCGGCGTGCCGCCGAACCCGGGCTGGGTCGTCCCGTCGATGACGACCGGCTGGGTGATGGTCGGCAGGCTCGACGACAGGCTGATGCGCCTGGGGCCGCTCCCGATCGCAAAGGTGATGGTGTCGAGCGAGGAACTGGCGTTGGCTTCCTGGATCGCGGCCCGCAACGTACAGACGCCGCCGCTCGTCCGGCACACCCCGTTGCCGGCACTGCTGTCGGATGCGTTGCCGGCGTCGTTGACGACGAAGGTCGCCGCCTGCGCCGCGGCCGCCGGGGCGAGGGCGGCGAGGAGTCCGACGAGCACGGCGCGAGCCGCGTGACGCTTCATGATCGGTCAGTCCTTTCTGCTGGACCCGGGCACACTGGCGCCTTGCTGCCAGATCGCCGGCCGGCCGCCACCTCTGCAAAGCGGCGCGCCGGCGGAGCGCGAACCCAAGCGGCTACGGTTGAATGACTTAGCTGGTGGGAGGGGGTCGCCCCCGCGGCCGCAGGTCACCGGACGGGCGACAAAAGACTGCGGTGGAGGCGAAATCACGCCGGGCCGGAACCGCGCCGCGAAACCGTTCCGCGACCGGCCGTCGTAACAGGTATGTTCAGCCGCTTCCGCGTTGCCGCCGCCTGTGTCGCCCTGTCGTCCGCCTCCATCGTCGCGGCACAGGAGAGCGATCATCAGCAATGAGCTGCGCACCGCTGAGTGTGCAGATCGCGCTCAAGACAGCGAAACGTCTCCCTTGAACACGACAAACGCCAGCACGATGTCGAGCACCGCGACGTAGGGCGCGACGAACACGCCCCCGGCCGCGGCCACTCCCGGCAGGCCGAATACGCCGAGCGCCCAGAGAAGCACGAAGATGGCAGTCGAGCGTCCGCGCAGCTCGCCGAAGGCCACGCCGATGCCGAGGATGACCCAGAATGCGATCTGCGCGACGAGAGCCGCCGCTCCGCTCGAAGTGATCACCGGGCTACCTCAGCGCCTTCGAGTAGAACAGGTCGTGGTTCCCGGGCGGGTCCAGGCCGGCGCGCCGCACGGCCAGGGCGATCTGCGCCCAGTGCCGCGTCTCGTGCAAGAGGCAGTGGAAGAGCAGCTTGCGCGGCGTCATCATGAACTCGCCGCCGCTCTGCACGGTGATCCGGCGGGGCTCGTCGGCCGATTCGTCGTCCAGCTCCGACGTGAACTGATCCAGCTCGCGGCGCACCGACGCGCCGTAGTCGAAGAGCGGCGGTGAGTGGCGGCCGCTGAGACCTGTCCTGGTGTCCAGCTCGGCACCGCGCAGGCGCTGCAGGTGGCGGCGCTCGACGAGGAAGATGTGATCGATCAAGGCGCCGACGGTTCCGTGGCGCCCGCCCGGCTGCATTTCGAGCTCCATCGCCTCGGGATGCGCGACGAACCAGCCCCGCCACTTCTCGCGCTCCTCGTTGGTATAGCGGACCAGCTCGTCGAACGTCAGATGCATGCGCGGACTATCTGAAAATCTCGCCGGGCTGGACGACGGTCAGCGGCCCGAGGTTGAGCGCCTTGACGCCCGGTTCGATCGCCTTGCGGTCGCCGACGATCACCACGGCCACCTTCCCGGGAACGATGTACTTGTCGGCGGCGCGTTTGACATCGGCCGCCGTGACGGCGCGCACGCGATCGGCGTAGGTCGTGTAGTAATCCGCCGGCAGGTTGTAGATCCAGGCCTGCGCCAGCGACGCCGCGGTGCCGCGCGTGGTCTCGAAGTTGCGCGGCAGGAGCAGCGCCAGATAGTTCTTCGCCTTCTCGAGCTCGTCGGACGGGACGGGCTCGTGGATCCGGTTCAGCTCGACGAAGAACTCCTTCAGCGCCTCGGCCGTCTTGTCGGTCTGCACGCCCGCGGCGGCATAGAACGGGCCGGCGCTCAGGCGCATGTCGAATCGCGACGCGGCGCCGTAGGCGTAGCCGTGGACCTCGCGCAGGTTGGTGTTCAGACGCGAGGTGAACGCTTCGCCGAGGATGGTGTTGAGCACCCGCAGCGCGAAGTAGTCCGGCGTCGAGCGCGGCACGCCGACGCCGCCGATGCGGATCTGCGACTGCGCCGCGCCCGGCGTGTCGATCAGGTACACACGGCGCGCCGCTGCGGCGGGCGGGTTCGCCGGCGCAGGGGATGCTCCCCCTTCGGCTCCCTTCCAGCCGCCGAACGCTCGCTCGAGCTGCGGCAGCACGCCGTCGGCGGTCACGTCGCCGGCGACGACGAGAACGGCGTTCGCGGGACGGATGTTGGCCGCGTGGAAGGCCTCGAGATCGGAGACCGCGATGCTCTTGAGCGACGCGGGGGTGCCGATGGCCGGCGAGCCGTAGCGATGCTCCGCGCCGAACACCAGGCGCGGGAACGCGGCCGTGATCAGCTGCTCGGGATCATCCTGCATCTCCAGGAGACCCGCCAGCCGCTCCTCGCGCAGGCGGTTCAGCTCCGCCTCCGGGAACGTCGGGCGGACGACGACGTCCGCCATGAGGGGGAGCGCGTCGGCCAGCCGCGCCACCGGCACGTGCAGCTCGACGGAGGTGGCGTCCACCCCGCCGGACGCCGACAGGTCCGCGCCGAGGAAGTCGATCGCGTCGGCGATCTCGAGGGCGTTGCGCGAGCCCGCCCCTTCGTCCAGCATGTCCGCGGTCAGGCTCGCCAGGCCGAACTTGCCGGCGGGATCCGCGGCCACGCCGGTGCGGATCGTCAGCGCCACGTGCACGGTCGGCACCTTGCGGACGCCCATCACGCGCACCTGCAGCCCGTTCGAGAGCGTTCGCGTCTCGATCGGCGGCAGCTTCAGCGCGGGCGCCGGGCCCGCCGCCGGCGGTTTGGAGCGATCCACGGGCGTCTGCGCGGCCGCCGCCGCGCACAGCAGGCACACGGCCGCCGCGGCCAGGCTCGTTCGTCTCATTTCTGCGGCTCCACGATCAGCTCGACACGCCTGTCGAGCGGCAGGAATCGCGCCGCCGCGGCGGTGACGTCGGCGGGCGAGAGCGCGCGGTAGCGCGCGAGATCCTCGTTGAAGTAGCCGGGATTGCCGGCCGCAAAGTAATACGCGTTCAGCTGATCGCCGACGCCGCCGTAGGCGCCAATCCGCTCCATCCGATCGTAGAAGCTCGACTCGATCTGGTTCAGCGCGCGCTGGAACTCGCGGTCCGACGGCGGCGCCTGTTGCAGCCTGCGGAGCTCCTCGTCGACGATGCCGCGGATCCGATCGATCGACGCGTTCGGCCGGGCGGTGACGATGATCTGGTACTCCGAATTCAACGTCTTCGAGGCCTGGACGGCCGCGACGTCCTGCGCGATCTGCAGCTCGTAGACCAGCCGCTTGTAGAGCCGCGAGTTCTTGCCGCCGGCGAGCAGGGACGACACCACGTCCAGCTCCGCGTCGCCCGGCGTCAGGTGCGGCGGGCTGACCCAGGTCAGATAGAGGCGAGGCAGTTGCACGCGATCCGTGATCGTCTTCTTCTGCACGGCGGTGACGTTCGGCCGCGGGTAGTCGATCGGCGGCAGCGGCGCCGTTCCGGGCTTCACCTCGGCGAACCATTTCTCGACCAGCGCGCGGGTTCCCGCCGGCTCGATGTCGCCGGCGACGACGAGGCTGGCGTTCGCCGGCTGGTAGTAGGTGCGGAAGAACTCGACCACGTCCTCGTAGCTCGCCGCGGTGAGATCCTCCATGTGGCCGATCACCGGCCAGCGGTACGGATGTCCCTTCGGATAGAGCATCCCGGCGATCTCGATCGACGCCATGCCATAGGGCGCGTTCTCGACCCCTTCGCGGCGCTCGTTCTTCACCACGTCGCGCTGCGCGTCCACCGTCTTCGGCGACATCGCGTCGAGCAGGTAGGCCATGCGATCCGATTCGAGGAACAGCGCGAGCTCGAGCGCGTTCGACGGCACGTCGATGTAGTAGTTGGTCCGGTCCTCCGCGGTGGACGCGTTGTTGGTGCCGCCGGCGGCCTCGAGCAGGCGATCGAAGTCGCCGTATTTCGCGTGCTTCGATCCCATGAACATCAGGTGCTCGAAGAGGTGCGCGAAACCGGTGCGTCCGGGCTTTTCCCGGGCGGATCCCACGTGGTACCAGACGTTCACCGTCACGAGCGGAACCGTGTGGTCCTCGTGCAGGATCACGTGCATGCCGTTGGGCAGCGTGAACTGGGTGAACGGCACGTCCAGACCGGCTTTCGGCGCGGCGCCGGCCTGAAGCAGAGCGGCAACCAGGACAATTGTGCGGAACATGAAGATCACAACCTCGCCAGATCACCAACTTACCAAATATCCTTGAGAGGTGTTCTCGAGCCGCGTTCCGGACGATCGCACCCCGAACCGCCTGGCGCGCGCGCTGGCGCGCGCCCGGGAACGGGGCGGACTCGCGGATCTCACCGTCTCGAATCCGACCCGCGCCGGCATTTCCTACCCAGCCGATCTGCTGGCCGGGCTCGCCGACCCGGCGGCGCTCGACTACGCGCCGTCCCCGTTCGGTCTGCCGGCGGCCCGCGACGCCATCCGCGCCGAGTACGCGCGGCGCGGCATCGACATCACGTCCGATCGTATCGTCCTCACCGCCAGCACCAGCGAGGCATATTCACTGCTGTTCAAGCTGCTCTGCGAGCCGGGCCGCTCGACCGCGCTCACGCCGGCGCCGAGCTACCCGCTGTTCGACCACCTCACGCGGCTCGACGGCGTCGGACAGCGGCGCTATCTGCTCGAGTATCACGGCGTGTGGACGATCGATCGGGACGATCTCGACGCGGCGTGGTCCGACGACACCCGCGTGGTGCTGACGGTGACGCCGAACAATCCAACCGGCGCCCTGCTGGACCCCGCCGACGCGGATGAGCTCGTGTCGCGGTGCGCCCGCCGCCGCGCGGCGCTGATCGTGGACGAGGTGTTCTGCGATTATCCGCTTGCCGCCGACGCGGTCGCCGACCCGCCGGCGTTGTCGGCCGGCGAATGCCTCGTCTTCCGCCTCGGCGGGCTGTCGAAGACCATCGGCCTGCCGCAGGTGAAGCTCGGATGGATCGCGGTGCAGGGGCCGGAGGCGGACGTCGCGGAGGCGCTGGATCGTCTTGAATTGATTTGCGACACCTACCTGTCGGTGTCGACGCCGATCCAGATGGCGGCACCGCGCTTGCTGACGATCGGCTCGGTGGTTCGCGACAGCATCCGCGCGCGCGTCCGCGGCAACTACGCGCGGCTTCGAAGCTCGATCAGCACCTCGGGCGGGGCGGCGGTGCTGCCCGCCGACGGCGGCTGGTCGGCGGTCGTTCGGGTGCCGGCGATTCGCAGCGAGGAAGCGCTCGTGCTCGACCTCCTCGAACGCGATCGCGTCGTCGTCCACCCCGGGTACTTCTTCGACTTCCCGCACGAGGCCTTCCTCGTGGTCAGCCTGCTGGCCGACCCTGACGTGTTCGCGCGCGGGCTGCGCGCGATCGAGGCACGGATCCATGGCGCGTGATTTCTTCCACGGCCGGCACGCCGGCGTGCTGGTGCCGCTGTTCTCGATCCCCTCGCGCGCCAGCTGGGGCATCGGCGAGATCGGCGATCTGCCGCGTCTCGGCGCGTGGCTGGCGGAGGCCGGCGCGTCGTTCGTGCAGCTGCTGCCGATCAACGAGATGGCGGACGGCCAGAATTCCCCGTACTCGGCGATGAGCGCGATGGCGATCGATCCGATCTTCATCGCGCCGTCGGCGGTCCCGGACATCGAGTCGCTCGGCGGCGAGCGGTTGCTCTCGGCGGACGACCGCGCGCGGCTCGAGGCGGCGCGGGCGGCGCCGGCCGTCGACTACGCCGGCGTGCGGGCGATCAAGACGCGCGCGCTGCGCGCCGGCTTCGAGCACTTCCGGACGACGGAGTGGAACGCGAACACGCCGCGAGCGCAGCGCTTGAAGCGCTTCCTCGATCGCGCGCGCTGGTGGCTGGACGATTACGCGCTGTTCCGCGCGCTCCACGCGCGGGAAGACGGGCGCTACTGGCGCGACTGGCCCGAGGCGGTCCGCGATCACCACCCCGCGGCGCTGGCGGGCGCCCGGCAGGATCTCGCCGGCGAGATCCTGTTCTACTCCTACCTGCAGTGGCTCGCGGCCGATCAGTGGGCGGAGGCGCGCGACGCCTGCGGCATCGGCGTCTTCGGCGACTTTCCGTTCATGGTCAGCGGCGACAGCGCCGACGTCTGGTCGCGGCAGCAGGATTTCCGCCTCGATGCGTCGGTGGGGGCGCCGCCGGACGCGTTCTCCGAAACCGGGCAGGACTGGGGGTTTCCGGCGTATCGCTGGAAGACGATCGCCGCCGGCGGCTTCCGCTGGCTCGCGGCGCGGGCGCGGCGGAGCGCCGATCTGTACGACGGCTACCGCGTCGATCATCTCGTCGGCTTCTTCCGCACCTACGTGCGCGAGCAGTCGGGCGAGGCCGCGTTCGTCCCCGCGGATCAGGGCGAGCAGGTCGTCCAGGGGGAACGAGTGCTCGACGTGCTGAGCGCGACCGGCGCGCGGATCATCGCCGAGGATCTCGGCGTCATTCCAGCCTTCGTTCGCGAGACGCTGCTGCGCCTCGAGATCCCCGGGTACAAGGTGCTGCGCTGGGAGCGGCACTGGGATGCGGAAGGCAAGCCGTTCGTGGATCCCGCGACGTATCCCCGAATCTCGGTCGCCACCAGTGGAACGCACGACACCGAGACCGTCGCCCAGTGGTGGGACGAGGCGGATCTCGACGAGCGCCGCGCCGTCGCGGCCATCGTCGGACGCGGGTTGGATCCGGAGTCGCCGTTCGGCGCGCCGGTACGCGATGCCATCGTCACCGCGCTCTACGCGTCGTCGTCGGACATCGTTCTGCTGCCGATTCACGACGTGTTCGGCTGGCGCGAGCGCGTCAACACGCCGGCGCTGATCGATGCGCAGAACTGGACGTGGCGGCTCCCGTGGCCGGTCGAGGATCTGCAGAGGGACGCCGGCGGCCGCGAGCGCGCCGCGTTCATGGCGGCGCTGGCGGAGCGGTTCGAGCGGCTGTGAGCCGTCAGCGATACACCGCGCCGGCCTTCCCCTTCCACACTCGATAGACCGCGACCAGATAGACGCTGACGATCGCCAGACCCGCCAGATACACGACCATCGCGATCCGCAGGCTCTGCGGCGGCGCGGCGGCGTTGTAGATATCGAGCGGCGTGCCGCTTCCCGAGGCCGGCAGCAGCGTCGGGTACAGGCCTGCGGCGACGGATCCGAGCACGCCCGCGATATACGCGGACGAGGCGATGAAGGCGCGCCTGTCCTGATGCCGCGCGATCGAGACCCGGTTCGACGCCAGTGCGGCGGCGGCGGCGAGCGGGAACGCGAAGAGGATCGGATGACGGGTGAAGTTCCCGGCGAACCCGGGCCGGACGACGAAGCTGGCGGCGATGACGGCGAGCAGCAGCAGCGCCGACGGCGTCCACAGCATCGACGCGAACCGCCGGGCGCGCAGCTGAAGATCTCCGTCGGTCCGCAGCGCCGCCCAGCAGGCTCCGTGCAGCGCCAGCGTCGACACCGACAGCACTCCGCCGAGGAGCGAGAACGGGTTGAGCAGCACGGTGAACGTGCCGCGGAACACGCCCGTGTCATCGAGCGGCACGCCGCGCAGCACGTTCGCCAGCGCGACGCCGAACAGCAGCGCCAGCAGCGCGCTGGACAGCGCGAAGACCACGTCCCACGCGTCCTCCCACATCGGGTGATGAATCTGATGCCGGAACTCGATCCCGAGGCCGCGGAGCAGGAGCAGCCAGAGCACCAGCATGAGCGCCAGGTAGAAGCCGCTGAAGCTCGCGGCGTACAGGTTCGGGAATGCGACCACCATCGAGCCGCCGGCGGCCAGCAGCCACACTTCGTTGCCGTTCCACACCGGGCCGATGGTGTCGATCAGCCGTTCGCGCTCCTGCCGCGTGCGGCCGAGGCGCAGGTGGATGGCGCCGAGACCGAGGTCGAAACCGTCGAGGATCGCATACACGGCAAGGGTGAAGGCGAGCAGCACGAACCAGGCGCTGTTCAGGCTCATGGCTGCTCTCGCGGGCCCTCGTCGACGATGCGCGCGAAGAGCAGCAGGTAGAGGATGCCGAGCACGAGATAGAGCCCCATGAAGCCGAACAGCGTGAAGTAGGTCATGCCGGCGGTGACGTTGGTCGACGACGAGTCCGCCACGCGCAGAAGGCCGTAGACCGTCCACGGCTGGCGCCCCACTTCCGCGACCACCCATCCCGCCTCGTTCGCGACGTAGGGAAACGGCATCGTCAGCATCAGGATCCAGAGCATGCCGCGGCGATCGAACAGCGTGCCGCGCCACAGGAAGAACGCGGCGGCGGCGGTGACGGCGATGAAGATGGTGCCGAGCCCCACCATGATGTGGTACGCGTAGTAGACGATCTCGATCGGCGGGTGCAGATCCTTCGGGATGTCGTTCAGCCCGGTGACGCGGGCGGAGAAGTTGCCGTAGGCGAGATAGCTGAGGATGCCGGGCACGTAGATCGGATCCATCAGTTCCTGCCGCTCGGTGTCGGGCATGCCGATGATCGCGAGCGGCGCGCCTTCCCGGGTCCTGAACACCCCTTCCATCGCCGCCATCTTCGCCGGCTGAAACCGGGTGATGTTCTCGCCGTGGAAGGCGCCGGTGGGAAACAGCGACAGCAGCGAGAACAGCGCCGCCGACACGACGCCGACGCGCACGAACACCCGCGCGGTCTCTTCGTGGCGGCGGGCGAGCAGGTAGAACGCGCCGATCCCCGCCACCACCATCGACGCGGTCACCATCGATCCCGAGATCACGTGCGGATACTGCCAGCGCAGGTAGGGGTTGGTCAGCAGCCCCCAGAGACTGGTCAGCTCGACGTGGTCACCGGCCGCGCGGTAGGCGACGGGATGCTGCATCCAGGCGTTGGTGGCGACGATGAAGTAGCCGGAGAGCACCGCGCCGAGCGCCACGCCCACCGCGGCGAGCCAGTGCGCGCGCCGGCCGATGCGTCCTTCCCCGAAGAGGAAAACGCCGAGCAGCGAGGATTCGGCGAAGAACGCGAACACCCCTTCCATGAACAGCGTCTGGCCGACCACCGGCCCGGCATAGCGGGAGAAGCGCGCCCAGTTGGTGCCGAACTGGAACTCCATCGGGATGCCGGTGACGACTCCGGCGGCGAACGTGATGGCGAAGATCCGCGCCCAGAAGCGCGCGGCGATGCCGTGCTGCGGATTCCCGGTGCGCAGCTCGATCGTCTTGAAGACCGCGATCAGCACCCCCAATCCCATCGTCAGGATGGGGAAGAGGTAGTGGAACATGATCGTGAACGCGAACTGCCAGCGCGCCGCGATCACGGCATCAGGCACGTCTCCACGCTCCCTGCCGGGGGCATTCGCCGCGAGCTACCATGGTGAATCGGGGAAGCGGACGAGCGGCGTGCGCTTCCGCTGCTGGGCGTCGAGCCGCAGCAGCCACATGCCGATGCCTGCCGCCCCCTGCATGTAGCCGGTCTGCGCGACCAGCAGGTCCGGCTGCACGCGATGCTCCGCCTGCACCCAGCGGGTTCCCCTGACGTCGCGCGTCGCGCGCGCGAGCAGATCGGCGGTGACCCGCTCGGCAAACGCGAGATACTTCGCCTCGCGCGTCACGTTGTGGAGATCGAGCATGAACTGGGCGACGCCGGCGTTGCCGCAGCACTGGCTGACGTTGTTCCAGAACCCGGGCGTGCGCTGTTGCGGGATGCCGCTGGTCAGCACGCCGTTCGCCGAACGCTGCACCCACGACATCCACGTCTTGTCGCCGGTGATCTGCGCGAGCTGGTAGAACAGGCGGGCGGTGCCCGCCGGGCCGTGGCACCAGCCGAGATAATAAAGGTCGAGCCCGTCCGGCTGATTGTGCGGGACGAGGCAGATGTCCCCTTCGGTCTTCGCGATCGCCAGGAGGTACCGCGCGCCCGAGAGCGCGCCGTCGAGGAACCGGCGTCCGCCGGTTGCTTTATGCACCGCGGCGAGGAAGTAGGCAATCCCGGCGGTGCCGTGCGAGAAGTTCGGCATCATCCGCGCGACGTTCGGATCCATCGCCCACTTGGTGCCCCCCTTGTCGGCGATGCCGACTTCGAGCAGCCGGTCCGCCGCGCGCACGGCGAGCCAGCCGGCCTTCTCCTCCTTCAAGGTGTCCGACGCGTACAGCAGGAACAGGCCGATGCCCGCAGTGCCGGAAATGATGTCGTTCGAGTTGTTCCACTGCACCCCCTTGCCGACCTCGCCGGCCTTGTCGGCAAGAATGCGGACCGCCCCGAGCGCCGCCTTGCGGTACTTGTCGTCCCTGGTCGCGCGCCAGGTCTCGCCGAGCATGAAGCCCAGCCCGGCGACGCCCGTGTAGAGGCCCATCTGCGGTTCGGACGACACCTTGGTCATCAGCTCGTCGGCGCCGCGCTTCGCGTCGGCGAGGTAGGCGGCGTCACCGGTGGCGGCGTGCAGTTCGAGCAGGAAGAGGACGACCCCGGGCGAGCCGCTGTAGAGCGCGGTGCTGACCGTCTTGGGATCCTGCGGGTCCGCGGGCCACGCAATCCCGAACAAGGTCTCCATCCGCGAGTTGCGGATCCATTTGGCGGCATCGACCGCGACGTCGCGGTAGGTCGGCTGGGTCCGGGTCTGCGCTGCCTCGCGGGCGCTGGCGAGGAGGCCCACCACCGCGATGAGGAGAGCGACCGTGAAGATGCGAGTCCTCATGCGCGCACTATACGCCACTCGGGAGGCGCGTCCGCGCAGCCGCGGCCGCGACTGGTTAGAATCGGGGAGATGCGCCGACACGCCCGCCTGCTCCTCGCCCTGCTCACGATTCCCGCCCTCGCTTCGGCGCAGTCGCCCGACTGGAAAGCGGTCGAAGCGGAGGCGCTGAAGACGCTGCAGGGCTACGTCCGGATCAACACGTCGAACCCTCCCGGCGACGTCACCAAAGCCGCGGACTACCTGGCGGCAATCCTCGCGCGCGAAGGGCTCGAGGTGAAGCGCTACGAGTCGGCGCCGGGCCGATCGATCCTGCTGTCCCGGCTCAAGGGAACCGGGACCGGCGGCAAGCCGATTCTCCTCCTCAGCCACATGGACGTCGTCCCCACCGATCCGTCGCGCTGGACGAAGGACCCGTTCGGCGCGGAGATCGCCGACGGCAGGATGTGGGGACGCGGCACGATCGACATGAAGGGGATCGGCACGTCGCACCTCTACGCGTTCCTGATGCTGCACCGCCAGAAGGTGCCGCTCACGCGTGACGTGCTTCTGATGTTCGTCCCCGACGAGGAGGTCGGCGGCGAACTGGGCGCGAGCTGGATGCGCAAGAACCACTATGCCGAGCTGGATCCCGAGTACGTGATCGACGAGGGAGGCTTCGGCAGCCGCGACATGTTCACCCCCGGCAAGCTGGTGTTCGGCATCTCGGTCGCGGAGAAGAAGATCATGTGGCTGCGGCTGCGCGCCGAGGGGGTCGCGGGACACGGCTCCCAGCCGCACGATCAGAATCCGAACGAGCGGTTGATGCGCGCGCTGTCGCGGCTGTTCGCCGCGCCGATCGAGTCGGCGCCGTTCCCTGTCGTCGAGACGATGAAGTCGCGGATCGGCGGTCCGCTGGTCGCGAACAAGTTCAACAACGCGATTCAGCGCTCGACCATCTCGCTCACCAGCCTGCGATCCGGCGTCGGCGATCCGCCGCGCGCCAACGTCATCCCGTCCGTCGCCGAGGCGACGCTCGACTGCCGCGTGCTGCCCGGCACGTCCGCGGCGCAGTGGCTGAAGCTGCTCGAAGGCAGGCTCGCGGAGCCGTCGATCAAGATCGACGTGATCTATGAAGGCGACGATCCGGTGGTCAGCTCGCAGGAGACGCCGCTCTACCGGGCGCTCGAGTCCGCCATCACACGGCATCATCCGCAGGCGATCGTCACGCCGATGACGGTGCCGTTCGGCACCGACTCGAACGGCTTCCGCCCGCGCGGGGTGAAGAGCTACGGCGTGTTTCCCGGAATCATCCCCGCCGCCTCGATCCTGTCGATGCACGGCGACGCGGAGTTCATGCCGCTGGACGCCCTGGGACCGGCGATTCAGATCCTGTTCGAGGCCATCAGGGAAACCGCGGCCAAGTAGCGCGCGGGCCGGCGCCGACGCTCCTCATCGTTTCGCCGGCCCCATCGGCTGCGGCGTGATGGGCGAGGCGTGGATGTAGACATCCCCGACGCTGCCGATCACGGTGCCCGCGACGGGCTGCGTGAGCACCGCCTGGCTCGCGGCGTCTGCGATCACGTACAGGCGGTCTTCCCGGCCATCGGGAGCGAGCGGTGCGCCAAAAAGCGGTACCAGGCTCGGGTGCACCGCCGGGGTCCGACCCCTTTTGTAGACCTGCAACAGGACACCCGCCGCGACTCCCCAATCCGGCGTGCTCATCTGCAACAACGGACGCTGGACACGATTGCGCCGCATATCGTCGAGGATGGCGTCCGAAGCAACCTGCACAACGCTTGCGCCGCCGCGGGTCGGCCTGAGCGCCTGCCGCCGTGCCCGTTTGAGTTGACCGCTGCCGACGTCGACGAACAGCCACAGCACGACTGCCGCTGTCGCAAGCGCGATCGTCTGCTGGACCGCGCGCATTCGCACGCCGGCGGCTCGCGTCATCGCGAGACCGGCGATCAGGGCCCAGTTCAGCGCGCCGATCGCGGAGAGCCAGAAGATCATGTAGTCGCCGATCAGCGATCTCACGCGGGTGATCGACCACAGCCCGACGAGCGACGCGATGAGGCCGCACGCCGCCAGCGCGCCGTGGAACCGCTCCTGGCGGCGCAGCGCATCCACAGCCAGTGCCGCCAGCACGAGGATCTGCGCCACTGCCGACAGGCTCGCAGGCGTCGTCCAGTGCTGCGGGATTCGGAGCGGCAGCCCCTCCGGGACCGCGAGGTCCGTCTGATACAACGCGCAGATCATCTGGCCCCAGACGGCGACTGCGGCCTGCAGCTCCTGGCCGGGCGAGGGCTCTCCGAAGAATTGCGCGATTCGTGTGAGATTTCCAGGCGAGTGTCTCGCCTCTTCGACGATCGGGAGCAGCCAGAGAAGCGCGGTCAGCCCCGCGGACGCGCCGATCCACATGCGGAAGGACGACGATCGGTCCGGCGTCTGGGTCCGTTCCCGCCAGAATGCCCCAGCCGCCAGCGACGCGCCGCCCAATGTCAACACGTAGGGGCCCAGCGAGATGTGGGTTTGCACCAGAAACGAGCCAACGAGTACGGACGGCAAGAGCGCACCGTGCCGGCCCGCCGCCAGCGCCGACGTCAAAACCAGGTACAACGCCGCCGGCAGGATCACGATGTGCGGATTCCAGTAGTTCGAGATGATCGGCTCCAACCTCAGAACATAGGCGCCCAGCACCAGTGTCCCCGCGCAGAACACCGCTGTGCTCGCGTAGCGGTAGAGCGTGCAGCCAATCGCGGAAAGCGACAGCAGATTGATCGCGAACGCGCCGACGTGCAGCGCTATGGTCTTCTCGCCGCTGAGCAGGTAGAGGGGCGCGAGCAGGTAGAAATACGACGGCCCCGGATGGTGCCAGCCGAATTGCGAATACGGTCCGAGGTACCACACTCCGCGCACCGCGTGCAGCGTGTAAAGCTCCAGGATCGCGGGGTCACCGAAGGGGTGCAGATCGCCTGACGACCAGCGGAAGAAAACGGAGAAGCCCGCCACCAGCAACGTGCCCGCGATCGTCAACAGCCAGGCGATCACTGCGGGTCGCCGGAGAGCGCGGCTCGGCTCGACGCTCGATGCCACGAATGCCAATGCGCACGCCAGCGAGAGCAGCAGGGTGACGATGGGGCCGCGGAAGCCGAGCGCGGTCGCTTTCAGCGGCTGGACGTCACCGAGCGTGTTGGCCGTCCAGGCGATTCCGAGACACAGGCCCAGGCAGGACAGCGCCGCAAGAATGTTGCGCAGCATGCGTCACGACATCGAGAGCGTGAGAATCAGGAGACTCGAGCCGGACGGCACGGCGATGCGCCATGGCTCCAGCGGTGGGCCGGCGTAACTGACCTCGCTGATACGGCGCCGCGTCGACGCATCCGTCAGAGTCCCGCGCATGCCGGAGGGGACGCGCACGACGATCTCGGCATCGGGCCGGATGTCACGCAGGATGAAGACCAGCCGCGATGGTCCGTGCAGCTCCGTCACCCGAACGCCGTGCGCCATCCGCAGCGCCGCGTCGCCGCCGCTTCGCACGTTCAACGTCCACCATTGCGCCTGCTCCAGAAGGTCTCGCACGCCCGGCGCCGATCCAGGCGGCCAGACCCTGTCCGGCTCGAAAGTGAATCCCGACCACGCGACGGCGCTGCCCGGGGCGCGGACGAACCGGTAGCGTCTTCCGTCCCGGTTCGCGTAGCACAGCGCGCCTTCGCGCAGGCACTCGCCGGGAGCCGCCGCCGGAGCGCAGGGAATCGGGAACGGCGCGTCCGTTCCCCGCCCCATCAGCAGCACCTTTTCGCACCCGCGCGTCCACGTCGGCGCCGAGCGCGCGTCCTGGTGCGCGGACACCTCGGCGAACACTTCCGGCAGGGGATTGTTCCAGCCGGGATGGCGCGTCCACAGGTAGGCCGCCAGGGGACCGGGCTCGCGCGCGTTCTCCGGCACCGATGGACCGTACAGCAGCGCGCTCGCTATCCCGGACGCCACCGCGATCGGCCACATCCAGCGCTGCGCGCTCCTCTCGTTCGCGCGGGCGAACAGCGGAATCGCCAGCGGCATCAGCCACACGGCGTAGCGGCTGAAACCCGGCGTCCCGCCGTGGTGCACGTTGGTCGCCTGCGAGAAGGCGAAGAGGAATCCCGCCGCGGCGGCCGCGGCCGTCCATTCGTCCCTGCGAACCGCCGGCCGCCCCGCGCGCAGGACCAGCGGCAGGGCAACCATGACGGCCACGACGAGGCCGGGGAAGTGCGCGGCCAGCCCGATGGCGGGATCGAACGGCACCGCGGCGATCTCCGCCCACGAGGGAGCATGACCGGGATTCTGCAGCGTCAGCAGCGACGGCGTGCCGTGCCGGAGGTAGGTATACAACGGTTGGATCACGCACAGCGCGCCGCCGGCGGCTGCGCCGGCGAGGAAACGGCGATCGCGATACGCGCCGCGGTCGCCAATCAGGTGCCCCGCGGCCGTCAACAGCGTGACGATCGCGATCGGTGGATTCTGCGTCGCGGCAAGGCCCGACGCTGCCATCGACCACCACGGCCGATCGCGCATGGTCAGGAAGGCGATCGCGAGCAGGGCGAACGTGAACACCTCGGTGTGCGGTTTGTCGATCCACCAGAGCACGGGACTGACGAACAGGAGCACCGCGGCGGCCGCGCCGATGCGCGGGACGGCGCACCACAGGGCGGCCATCAGCACGCCCACGTTCACCGCCGTGAACGCGGCGAGCGGAGACACGCCGGCCAGCCGCGCCGCCCACACAAACGGCGCCGCGACCAGCGGATAGAACCAGAAATGCGCGAAGTCGCGGCGCCGATCGCGGCTCGCCACGGTCGAGCCTCGAATGTCCCAGCCGGTGAACCGCGAATCGAGTGACGCGATCGCGCGCTGCAGCCCATCCACATCCGCGGGCGCGATCGACGGCCCGCGCAGCGCCGCGAAGTTGAGCGCCATCGCGACGTATTCGGCGCCGTCGCCGACGATGCGTGCGGACGACGAGGCGAGCAGGGACACGACGACCGAGCCCGTGGCCACGACGATGACGAGGCGCCGCGTCATAGCCGGCCCACCGCGAACGCGTACAAGTAGATGTTCGCCACCACGACGAGCGCGACGATCAGGATCGCGGCTCCCGTGCCCGCGACTGGCAGCCTGCGCCGCAGCCAGCCGAGTCCGGCCAGCGTGTACAGAACGCCCGCGGGCAGCAGGAAGAGGATGTACTTCGTCTTCAGCGCCCACACCTGCTGCGGCAGGAACCACCACACGTACGATGCTGCTCCCAGCAGGACGAAGATCGCAATCGGCCACGTCGATCGATGCCGCAGGGTGCGCACGAAGCCGAGCGCCGCGAGCAGCTCGGGCACGAACCCCAGCACGATCACGGCCATCACCAGCCCGGCGGGAATCGTCTTGCGCGGATACGGCCGCGAGGGGTCGCCATGCCGGGTTGGATTCGAAAAGAAGCTCATGTCGCTCCACGCCAGCGCGTGCAGCGTCGTCCACACACTGAAATAGACCGGGAACGCCGTCAACTCGCCTGCGGGGGCGCGCGGGCCGATCAGGCGCCGCACCTCGCGGAGCCGCAGCGTCGCGAACTCGTAGTCCGCGCCGGGCGCCCGCCTCGCGCCGATGGTGAACCCCTCCGAGGCCGAGCCGTTGGCCTTGAGAAGATCACCGTAGCGGCGCGCGTTATCGAAGTACTTCCACCCGCCGATCAGCCCCGCGATCAGCAGCATCGCCAGCGCGTGTGCGGCGACGCGGCGGGGGCGCATGCGCCGCGCGGCGGAAGGACGGACCAGCTGCAGCGCCATCACGACCGCGATCGTCAGGGGAGCCAGGAGCCCGCTGTACTTCGTCGCCGCCGCACAACCGGCCAGCACGCCAATCCGCGCGACGTCGAGCCGGCGCGCCCGCGACGGCTGCGCGCAGTACCTCACCAGGTAGTAGAGGAACGCCGTCAGGATCGCCGTGAGGACGATATCCGCTTCGGGTCCGTAGGAGCTGATGAACAGGCAGGGAAAGGCGAGCAGCAGCGCGAGGCCGAGCACGTAGGACGCGCCGCGGCAGCGGAAGAGCCGCAGGAGCCGCTGGCCGTAGTAGACGACGAGCGCGGCAGAGATGATCGCGACGCCGCCGAGCAGGCGCAGCGCGGTGTCCTCGGCCTGCGGATCGAGCCAGCGGCCGGCGGCGTAGAAAGGCCATCCGAACAGGTAATAGACCGGCGGATTGGCGCACGCCCAGCAGTCTTCCGCGAGGGGAAGCCGTCCGGTTGAAAAGAGGATCGCGACCCCCGCGTGGTACGGATCCCAGACGTAGCCGAACGGGACGGGCGAGCAGCCGACCAGCAGCGCGCGGAGCGCGACGCCGACGGCTACCAGCCCGATGGTGAAGGCGCGCTCGCCCGATCGCCCGATCGCTCGATCCCCCGATGGCCCGATCGCCCGATGGCCCGATCGCCCGATCCCCCCGCCTACTGTCCCGTTCCCCTTCCAGCCGGCAGCGGCAACGGTTTGCGCGGCAGCCGTTCCTCGCGATTCGCCGCAAGATAGGCGAACGACGCCGCGATCGTGGCGTTCTTCATCATGTCGCCTGGCTGCAGCCGCTCGTATGAATCCAGGTTGGTGTGATGCGTCAGCGTGTCGTACTCGACTTCGTCCTGAATGAACTGGAAGCCCGGCAGGCCGATCGCGTCGAACGCCTGGTGATCGGTGCCGCCGGTATTGCGGCTGGTGAGTGCCGTCATGCCGAGGCTGCGGAACGGCTCGATCCACTCACGGAAGATCGGTCCCACCGCGTCGTTCTGCTGCAGATAGACGCCGCGAATCGCGCCCGTGCCGTTGTCGATGTTGAAGTAGCCGGCGAACTTCCCGTGCTCGGGCTTGAGCGTGTAGCCGGTCTGGCACCCGCCGCGTCCCCCGCCGCCGCGCTGGGGTGCGGCCGCTTGCGGCTGCGCTCCCGGCGCCTGGTCCGCCCGGCCCGCGCCACGTTGTCCCGCGGGGGGCGATGCCGCCGCAGCTCCGGCAGGAGCGGAGCCGGATCCGCGCCCGCCGACTGGATCGTTGCAGCTGCCGAAATGCGCGCGGACGTAATCACGCGAGCCGATCAGTCCCTGCTCCTCGCCCGTCCACAGCCCGATCCGCACGGTGCGGCGCAGCGTGACGCCGCTCTGCTTCAGGATCCGCATCGCCTCCATCATCGCGGCCGAGCCGGCGGCGTTGTCGGTGGCGCCGGTGGACGCATGCCAGGAGTCGAAGTGCGCGCCGAGCATCACCACTTCGTCCGCCCTGTCGGTGCCGCGGATCTCGCCGACGACGTTGAACATCGGCGGATTGGGGTGATACGTGTTCTTGACGTCCACCTCGATCGTCACCGGCAGGTTCTTCATCACCAGGCGCGCCAGGCGGCCGTACTGCTCCGCCGGGATGGTGATGCGCGGCAGCTGCGTCGCCGCGTCGGCACTGCGATCGCCGCCGCCGATCGTGTACACGCCGTGGCCGCGCGGCGCCGTCGCCAGCAGGCCTGCCGCCCCTTCAGTCTTGAACCACTCGTTGCGGTTGAACGGCGCGCCGGCCTGACCGCCGCCGCGGCCGCCGAACTGCCCGCGCCCCGCCGCCGCCGGATTCGGCTGGCCGAACTCGGGACCCGGATTCGTCGCGAGCTCGAGGCGCTGCAGTTCTTCCGCCGTCTGGCGCGACGCCTGCGGCGTCCAGAATGCGGGTACGTCGGGCGGCGCCTGCGTCAGGATCCACTTGCCCTTGAGCTGGCCGGCGTGCTTCTTCAGGTCCTCCGGCGTCGTTTCCGGGACGAGCGCGACCTCGCCGCGCACCAGTCCGCTGGTGCCCGGCGTCCAGGCGGTCGGCGTGCCGGGGATCGGAAACGCCTGCGGGCTGACGGCTGCCATGTAGAACTTGTCGTTGGTCCAGCCATTGGTGAAGCTGCTGCGATCCACCCACGGCTCCAGCGCGACGTTGGTCAACCCCCACTCTTTCAGCCTGGCGGCCGCCCATTCACCCGCCTTGTGAATGGCGGGCGATCCGGTGAGCCGCGGGCCGTGCACGTCGGTCAGCCAGCTGGAGATCTCCATGACCTGGGATGATTGCGGCGAGAGCCCCTGGGCCTTGATCTTGCCGAGCGCTTCGTAATCGATTTTCTCGCCCGCGGCGCCGAGCGGGAGCGCCGCCGCGGCAGCGCACACCGCGAGAGCAATGACGGTTTTCCTCATGAATCCTCCGCGCGAAAGCATATCGGAACTTCGATTACAGAAACGCAAAGCACCCACCGAGGTTGTAAACGGCGGACCTCCGGCCAATCCGTTGGCCGGCCCGCCAACCGCCATTCCTCCTGAGAGTTGCGGGCATCTGGCACGGCTTTGCGCCGTGGTCCCGCGGTTGCAGCACGCCCATGGACCATTGATCTAAGGATCGAGGAGCCATGACACCCCTCCCTGCGGCGGCCGAGCATCCCGAAGCGCCTCTCTTCTCCGACGGTCTCGGCGACCGCGTCGTCGCGGTGGATGCCGCGACCGGCGACCTGTTGCAGATCCTGCGCATCCGGCCGCAGCTGCTCGCGGTGCCGTCGTTCGAGTTCGCGCTCCGCGAGCGCGCCGCGCGGCTGGCGAACTTCCGCCACGCCTACTACGCACGCGTGCGCCGCATCGACCGCCATCCCTCGGGGCTCGCGATCGTCTCGGATCACGTCGAGGGGGTCCGCCTCTCGGAGATTCTCCGCGTCGCGCAGGAGCGCCGGCTGCAGCTCGACTTGAGCGCGGCGCTGTGCCTGCTGCGGCAGCTCGTGCCCTCGCTCGCGCTCCTGCACGAGAACGCGCGCGACGTGGCGCACGGTCTGATCAGCCCCGAACGTCTGATCGTCACGCCGCGGGCCCGCCTGGTCGTCGTCGAGCACGTGCTCGGATCCGCGGTCGAGCAGCTGCAGTTCAACCGCGAGCGGTTGTGGAGCGAGCTGCGGGTGGCGATGCCGCCCACGGTCGGCGCCTGCCGCTTCGATCATCGCGCCGACGTCACCGCCATCGGCCTCGTCGCGCTCGCGCTCGTGCTCGGCCGGCCGATCGCAGCCGACGAGTACCCGCACCGCGTCGGCCAGTTGCTGAACGACGCCCGCGCGCGCTCGACCGGCGCCGACGATCAGCCGCTGCCCGCCGCGCTGCACACCTGGATCGCGCGCGCGCTGCAGCTCGATCCGCGACAGGGCTTCATGTCGGCGACCGAAGCGCAGGTCGCGCTCGAGGACGCGCTGTCGGACGACTCCGGGTTCGTCGCCGCGCCGGTGGCGCTCGAGACCTTCCTGTCGCGTTACATCGCGGCGATGCTCGAGCCGACGGCGCCGCTGGCGGTCGCCGCGGCCGTGGTCGCGCCTGCGATCCCGGCGCCCGCGGCCGCGCCGAAGCCGCCGGCCCCGCCCGCCCCGGAGCCGATTGCCGCCGCCGAACCGGTCCGCATTGCCGCCACCCCGGCGCCGCCGCCGCCAGCGCCGCCAGTGTCCGTCGCGCCGCCGGCGCCTGTCATACCGGCCGCGAGCGAGCCGCCGGCGCGTGTGCCGCTCGCGCTCGATTCGAGCGCACCCGAGCCCGTGCGTGCGCCCGCGCCGTCACGCGCGCCGTACGTGCCACCGGCGCCGCCGTCCCCGCCGCGGGACATCACCGAGCTCCTGAAGGACTTCGAGCCGCCGCCGTCGACGGAAGTGCACAGGGAGCTGGTGCTCCCGCCGGCGCGGACGCGCTTCGCCGGCTGGCGCCGCATCGCCGTGATCGGTCTGATCGCCGTCGCCATGGTGGAAGGCGGCGTCATCGCGATGCGCGCGTACCGCCAGCCTGCGGCGCCGACGCTGGGCACGCTGTCCGTGCAGACGAATCCTCCAGGCGTCGCGGTGTTCGTGGACGGCGTGTCGCGCGGCAACACGCCGGCGCGCCTGTCGCTCTCGGCCGGCTCGCACATCGTGGAGCTGCGCGGCCGCGGCGTGCCCCGCGTCATCCCGGTGACGGTAACCGCGGGAGCGGAAGCGTCGCAGTATCTCGAGCTGCCCGAGACGCCGTCGTCCGGCAGCCTGCTGGTGCAGTCGGATCCGGCGGGCGCCCGCGTGACGGTCGACGGCGTGGATCACGGCGTTGCGCCGGTGAGCGTCGCTGACCTCGCGCCGGGCGAGCACGAAGTCGTGCTCCAGGCGGACGGCGGCGCGCCGGTGAAGCAGCGCGTCGTCATTCAGGCCGGTGTCACCTCGTCGGTGCTCGCGCCCGTGTCGACCGCCTCGGCCGGACCGGTGAGCGGCTGGCTGTCCGTCAAGGCGCCGGTGGCGATCGAGATCCGCCAGAACGGCCGCCTGATCGGCACGACCGATTCCGACCGCATCATGATGGCGGCCGGACGCCACGAGATCGAACTCACGAACGACACGCTCGGCTACAGCGCGACGCGGGTCATCCAGGTCGCCCCGGGCAAGACCGCGGCGGTGAGCGTCGAGATGCCGATGGGGGTGATCAACATCAACGCCGCTCCCTGGGCCGAGGTGTGGATCGATGGCCGCCGCGCCGGCGAGACGCCGATCGGCAACCTGCCGATCTCGATCGGCCCCCACGAAATCGTCTTCCGTCATCCGCAGCTTGGCGAAAAGCGCCAGGCCGTCTCGGTCACGCTCAAGGCGCCGGTGCGCCTCAGCCAGGATATGAAGTAGGAGGCTCGACTCCGCAGGAGCAATACCATGTCCGCACCCGCACGACGACTCATCGCCCCGTTTCTGCTCGCCGCCTCGTTCGCGCAATCCGCCCTCGGGCAGGTTCCCGGCGGGCGCGACGTCGTCGGCGCCGCCCGCGACCTGTATGCATCCGCCCGCTACGACGAAGCGCTCGCCGTGCTCAACGAGCTGCGGCCGAGCGACGGCGCCGCGGCGGTGGTCGATCGCAAGGCGATCGAGCAGTACCGATCGCTTTGCCTGCTCGCGCTGGGCCGGGGCAGCGAAGCCGAGAGCGCGATTGCGGCGGTCGTGACCGCCGACCCCACGTATCTGCCGGGGGAGGCGGAAGCGTCGCCGCGCGTCCGCGCCGCGTTCTCGGACGTCCGCCGCCGGCTGCTGCCCGACCTGGCGAGCGCGCGCTACAGCGAAGCGAAAGCGGCGTTCGATCGCAAGGATCACACGCTCGCCGTGCAGCAGTTCCGGCAGACCATCACGCTGCTCGACGATCCGGACATGGGCGGCAGGCTCGCGGATCTCAGGACGCTGTCCGCCGGGTTCCTCGATCTCGCGATCGCCGCGATGGCGCCGCCGCCCGCCCCGCCGAAGCCGGTTGCCGCGCCGCCGCCGGCCGTGCCGCAGCCCGATCCCAACCGCATCTACACGATGAGCGACCCCGACGTGACGGCGCCCGCGATCGTCCGGCAGGAGATGCCGCGGCTCACGCCGTCGATGAAGCTTCAGGCCAAGGAGCGCGGCGTCATCGAGGTGGTGATCGACGAATTGGGGCGTGTCGCCTACGCGGCGATCCGCGCGAGCGTCCATCCCATGTTCGACGCCGAGCTGCTGTCCGCCGCGCGCGACTGGCGCTATCAGGCGGCGACGATGGCGGGCAAGCCGGTGAAATACCGGAAGTTGATCCAGATTAACGTCAGCCGTAACACGCCGTAGTTCAGGTACAGCCCGTCAGGCACGGCGTCCACTTCGGGGCTCAGCCGCACTCGATTCTCATGGCGCAGCGGGTGGCAGGGATATCGCACTGCACACCCGCACATGACCAATCGAGTGTCCCTGGCGGAGCTCGCCTCCGCGCAAATCCGTCTGCGTCCGGCGGAGGCCGTCGCGATCGTCTCGGAGATCTGCCGCCAGAATCTCGCGCGCGTGCTTCCGGGAATTCCCTCGCCCGGCGTGATCCGCCTGCTGCGTGACGGCGGGATTGCGATCGAGGGACCCGTCCGCGCGTCGCACGACGACGTCGCAGGCGCGGCGACGCTGCTCAACGCGCTGCTGCCCGGATTCGATGCCGCGCCCGAGTTCCGCGCGAGCGGCGCGCTGCGGCTGCTGATCGCGCGGGCGCTCCGCACGCTCGATCTCCCGCCGTTCGAATCGCTCGAGGACTTGACCGTCGCGCTCGCGCGATTCACCACGCTCGACGCGCGCGAGACGGCGGCGGCACTGTTCAGGACCTGGGAAGATGCGACCGCCGCGGCGCGCCAGGCGGCGGCCCCTCGCCCCGAACCAGTGTTCATGGCGGCGGCGCTCGAGGCCGGCACGCAGCCGGCGCCCCCACGGCCGTGGCTGTGGGCGCTCAGCGCCGCAGCCCTGCTCGTGCTCTCCGCGCTTGCCGGCTGGCAATGGGCCGACTCGCGCCTGCAGCGGATCCAGCAGAGCGCTCCCGCCGCGGTCGAAACATCCGTCGCGGTCCCGGACGGGTCCCCGCCGGCCGCGGCTGCGCCGATCCCGGAGCCGGCGCCTGACCCCGCGCGCGGCACGAGCGCGAACCCGCTCTCTCCGGCGCCGGCCCTCGGCCGTTCCCCGCGCGTGATTCGTGAATCCGCGTACTCCCCCGCGTTCGGTCCGAATGCGGCGCTCTACTTTCACGAACAGCGCGACGGCGCAAGCGTCCTCAAGGTCGCCCACACCGCCGGCAGCGGCGACATCACCGAAGTCGTGAGCATCGGCGGCGATCGGGGGCTCAACTTTCATCCGCGTCCGTCGCCCGACGGGGCACGGGTGGCGTTCGATTCCGATCGCGACGGCACGCGCGCGGTGTTCGTTGCCGCGGCCGACGGCAGCGGCGCGGTCCGCATCAGCGGCACCGGCTATGCCGCGGTGCCGAGCTGGTCGCCCGACGGAACGCGGCTGGCGTTCGTACGGGCCGAGCCGAATGCGTCGAACGTGTGGAACGTCTGGACGGCCGCGCCCGACGGGTCACAGCTGCAGCGCCGGACGCATCACCGTGTCGGGCAGGCCTGGGGTGCGTCATGGTTTCCTGATGGACGACGCATCGCGTACAGCGTTGAAACTCGGCTGATCGTGCTCGACCTGCACTCCGGCGCGACGACGTCCTACAAGTCCCCTGTATCGAACAGATTGGTGCGAACGCCCGCCGTGTCTCCGGACGGCCGACGGATCATTTTCCAGGTGTATCGCGAAGGCGTCTGGCTGTTGGATATGGAGACGCGGCGGATGCAGCGCATCCTCCCTGATCCGACGGCGGAGGAGTTCACATGGTCCCCTGATGGCCGCCGCGTCGCGTTCCACAGCCGCCGGAGCGGCGCCTGGAGCGTGTGGGTAATGGAGCCGTAAATCCGTCACGTTCCTTGTATGAAGGTGCCGTGTAATTGCTGCTGAGGACGGCATTGCCCGAGACAAATCCATGGTCGTGGTAGTCCCGCACGAACGGTGGCAGGAAAATGGCAGTGCTCGTCACTGCGTTATGTCGAACCGTGTTTCGCTGGCTGAGCTGGCTGAATCGGACATCAAGCTGCGCCCCTCGGAAGCGGTCGCGCTCGTCTGTGCGATCTGCTCGCAACACATTGAAGGAGTGCTCCCGGGAATCCCGTCGCCCGGAATCATTCGCATAACCCGCGAGGGAGATCTCGTCGTCGAAGGCCCGATCCCGACCGGGGACGACGCGGTCGCCCGTGCGGCTCTGCTGCTGACCAATCTGCTGCCCGGCTTCGATGCGCTGCCCGAGTACCGGGCCAGCGGTCCGCTGCGTCTGGTGATCGCCCGAGCGCTGGGGTCGATCGATCTTCCGCCGTACCCGTCCTTGTACGAATTCCGCGCGGCGCTCACCCGCTTCGCGACGGAAGACGTGCGCGACGTGGCGCAGGCACTGTTCAGCTCGTGGGAGCGCGCGCGTGTGACCGGCGCGTTCAATGCGGCGCCGCGCGCTTCGCTGACCATCTCGGACGTGCGCCGCGCGCGGCGCGCGACCGGCATGTCGCTCGGCTATCTCTCGACCGTCGCGGAAGTGCCGTCGCGGCGCCTGCGCGACCTCGAGTGGGGGTACATGCGGGACTGGCCGGCGACGGCGGAAGCCCGCGCGCAGGTGATCCGCTACGCGCGCGCCGCCGGGCTCGACGAAGGCATCGTGCTGTCGGTTGCGTGGCCGATGATCGTCGAGAACGCGTCCAGCCCGGCGGGTCCCGTGACGACAACCACCGCGCTGGTGAAGGTCGGGCCGCGGGCCCTGGCGGTAATTCCCGCCCCGCTCGCGCCGTCGCATCATTCACTTCGCGCGGCGCTGGTCGCTGCGGCGGCGACGGTCGCTCTGCTCGCCGCGTTTGCGTTCGGCTGGCGGTCGTCGTCCGCGTCGCCTGTGCCGCCTGCCCGCGACACGGTGCAGGTCGGGTTGTCGGGACACGACAGCCCGCCTGTCGTGCCCACGCCGCCGTCCGTCGCCGGTGGCTCGCAGGCTCGCGAGGACGCGGCCGCTCCCGCACCAGCGGGTGTGCGGGCGGTGGCGACCGGCGGCGAGAGCGAGCCGCCGCGCGTCGTCCCCGCGGTTGCCGGCGGGCCGCGTGCCGCGCCGCCCCGCGACCCGGCGCCGGCCAAGGCGAAGCGCCGCCGTCCCGCGGCCACTCGCCACGAACCCCGTGAAGAACCGCGCAAGCCCGTGCTCGAGCGGGAGCTGTTTCGCATCGTTATCAGGTAAACTGCACGTCTCTTGCTGAAGGCGTGCAGGTTCGTGCTGGTTGGCGGAGCGCTGGCGCTGGCGTCGTGTGCCCGCCCGGATCCCGTACGGGCGCCGATCGCGCGCGGCGACATTCAGCTTCCGCGTGAGTTCGAGCGCATCGACGCCCTGATGCCGCGGCACGCGACGCTGGACAGCCTGCTTCGCGCTCACCACATCTCGGAGGACCTCGTCACCGACGCCGTGGCCGCGGCCCGCGCGGTGTTCGATCCGCGCCGCATGCGCGCCGGACGCCCGTACCGGATCGAGGTCACGCTCGACGGCCTGCTGCGCGAGTTCATCTACGAGATCGACACCGATCGCTTCCTCCGCATCGTCCGCGGCGAGCGCGAGAAGCCGTCCGCGGAAGTGGTGCCGTTCGAGAAGCAGACGGCGATCGCGGCGATCGACGCGCGGCTCGAGGGAGAGACGACCTCGCTGATCGCGGCGATCAACGAATCCGGCGAGACGATTGCGCTCGCGCTCGAGCTCGCGGACATTTTCGGCGGCCAGGTCGATTTCAACAACGACCTGCAGCCCGGCGACAGCTTCAAGCTCCTGTTCGAGAAGGCGACGCGCGACGGGGCGTTCTCGAATTACGGCGCGCTGCTGGCGGCGGCGATTACCGTGGACGGCCGCGAGATGCAGGCGTTCCGCTGGACCGACCCGGCGACCGGCAAGGCGGCGTATTACGACGAGAACGGCCGATCGCTCAAACGCTTCTTCCTCAAGTCGCCGCTGAAATTCGAGCCGCGCATCACGTCACGGTTCTCGATGCGCCGCTTCCATCCGGTCGACAAGGTGTATCGCGCGCATCTCGGGGTCGATTACGGCGCGCCGGCCGGGTCGGCGGTGCTCGCGGTGGCCAACGGCGTCGTCGTCTCGGCGCGCTATTCGGGAGGGGGCGGCAACACCGTCCAGTTGCGGCACCCCGGCGGCTTCGAGACCTATTACCTGCACCTGTCGTCCTTCGGTCCGGGAATCCGCGCCGGCGCGCGGGTCTCGCAGGGACAGCTGATCGGCCGCGTCGGCAGCACCGGCACGGCCACCGGTCCGCACCTCGACTACCGTCTCAAGCGCGGCGGCGCGTTCGTGAACCCGGTGTCCGTTCATGCGCGCCAGGCGCCCGGCGAACCGATTCCCGCCGCCCATCTCGCGCGGTTCACCGCGTCGCGGGCGGACGCGCTGGCGCGGATGCGCGCGACCCTGCTCGCCGCCGCCTCTCCGGCGCCAAGGGCCGACATCGTCCGAGCCGCACGCTGATCCCCGCGCGAACGGCGCGCATCTCGATCTCATAAAATAGTCGGGTGTCTGCTCTGCATCCGTTCCGGGCGTTGCGGCCGGCGCGCAACGCCGCGCCCGCCGTGTCATCCGTTCCGTACGACGTCGTGAGCACCGAAGAGGCGCGAGCGCTCGCCTCGAGGAATCCGCTCAGCTTCCTGCACGTCACCCGCTCCGAAATCGATCTGCCGGCCGGCGCCGATCCGTACGCGCCCGAAGTCTACGCGAGGGCGAAGGCGAATCTCGAGGCGCTGCGCCGCGCGGCGCCGCTCGTCGAGGAGGATGAGCCGTCGCTGTATTTCTACCGGCTTCGCATGGGCAGCCACGAGCAGACCGGGATCGCCGGCTGCTTTTCCGTGGACGAGTACGAGCAGGACGCGATCAAGAAGCACGAGCGCACCCGTCCCGACAAGGAAGACGATCGGACGCGTCACATCATCGAGCTGCGGGCGCAGACCGGCGTCGTGTTCCTCACTTACAAGGCCTCGCCCGCAGTCGATCGGCTGGCGCGCGCCGTCACCGCAGGCGAGCCTCTCTACGATTTCCGCGCCGAGGACGACGTCCATCACACCATCTGGCGCGTGCCGGCGAAAGAGGCCACTGCGCTGGTGGATGCCTTTGCCGCGATTCCGGCGCTGTACATTGCCGATGGGCACCATCGCGCGGCGAGCGCGGCGCGGGCCCGGCAGGAGCTGCACGGCCGCGGCGACGCCGGGCAGGCGGACACCTTCATCGCCGTCGCCTTTCCCGACGAGCAGATGCAGATCCTTCCCTACAACCGGACCGTCAGGGATCTCGCCGGACAGACGCCGGGCGGGTTCCTGGACGCGCTGCGCCGCGTGGTCCCGGTGCGCGACGGTGTCGCGCGGCCGGCGGGCAAGGGAGAGGTCTCGATGTTCCTGGCGGGCAGGTGGTACGCGCTCGATCTCTCGAAGGCGGCGCCGGAAGACGGATCCCGGGCCGCGGCGCTCGACGTCGCGAAGCTGCAGCATCACGTGCTCGGACCGCTCCTGAAGATCGGCGACGTGCGCACGGACAAGCGGATCGATTTCGTCGGCGGCGCGCGCGGAACGGCGGCGCTCGAACAGGCGGTGGCGGGCGGGCGGGCCGCGGTCGCGTTCTCGTTGCATCCGGTGACGATCGACGATCTGATGTCGATCTCGGACGAGGGAGGCATCATGCCGCCGAAGTCCACGTGGTTCGAGCCGAAGCTGCGCGACGGGCTGCTGATTCACACGATCTGAGCCGAAGATGACCGTGCTCGTCGCCGACAAATTCGAGAAGAGCGGCCTCGACGGCCTGGCGGCCGCGGGCTGCCGCGTCATCTACGAGCCCGATTTGCAGGACGCGTCGTTGACCGCGGCGATCGGGTCGAGCGGCGCCGGCGTCCTCGTCGTGCGCGGCACCAGGGTGACGGCGGAGATGCTGGATGCCGGACGGCTGTCGCTCGTCGTCCGTGCCGGCGCCGGCTACAACACGATCGATCTCGCGGCGGCGTCTTCGCGCGGCATCTACGTCTCGAACTGTCCGGGCAGGAACGCGATCGCCGTCGCCGAGCTCGCGTTCGCGCTGATCCTCGCGCTCGACCGCCGCATCCCCGAGAACGTGGCGGAGCTGCGCGCCGGCCGCTGGAACAAGAAGGAATTCTCCAGGGCGGACGGTCTCTACGGCCGGACGCTGGCACTCCTCGGCGTCGGGAGCATCGGCCGGGAGATGATCCGGCGCGCGGCGGGCTTCGGAATGCCGGTCGTGATCTGGAGCCGGCGGTTCGCCGGGGAGCGCCGCCCGCTGACCGATCTCGAGGCGCGCGAGCTCGGCGTCGAGAGCGTGCTGCGATCGATTGCCATCCAGCTCGCGCCGACGCCGGCCGAGGCGGTCGCCGGCGCGGACGTCGTCAGCGTCCACGTCGCGTTGTCACCCGACACCAGGGGGATGGTGAACGCCGCTCTGCTCTCGCGGATGAAGCCGAAGGCCATCTTCGTCAACACGGCGCGCGGCGAGGTCGTCGATTACCCGGCGCTGGCGCACGCGGTGCGCGAGCGCGGGCTGCGCGTCGGGCTCGACGTCTATGCCAACGAACCGGCGGCCGCCTCGGCGCCGTTCAGCGATCCGCTGATCGATCTGCCGGGCGTCTACGGAACCCATCACATCGGCGCGTCGACCGATCAGGCGCAGGAGGCGATTGCCGCGGAGACGGTGCGGATCATCCGCAGCTACAAGGACACCGGCCGCGTGCCGAACGTGGTCAATCTCGCGCGGCGCACCCCCGCCACGCACATGCTCGTCGTGCGGCACCGCGACCGGCCGGGCGTTCTCGCGCACGTCTTCCACCACCTGCGGCAGGGGAACCTGAACGTGCAGGAAACGGAGAACATCGTCTTCGAGGGGGCGCACGCCGCCGTCGCGCGGATCAATCTGGACGGCGAGCCGCCGGTCTCGCTGTGTGACAAGATCAAGAGCGAGAACAGCGACGTGCTGGATCTCCAGCTGGTGACGCTCTAGCCGAGACCCTCGTGAAAGGACAGTGAACACATGGCCTCGAGTTCTACGACCACGCGGATATTCAACTTTTCTGCAGGGCCGGCGGTCCTGCCCCTCGAGGTCCTCGAACAGGCGCAGCGGGATCTCGTGGCGCTGCCCGGCGTCGGCATGTCGGTGCTCGAGATCTCGCATCGCTCGCGGACGTTCGAAGACATCATCCAGGGCTGCGAGGCCGACATGCGCACCCTGGCGAAGATCCCGGCGAACTACAAGATCCTCTTCCTCCAGGGGGGCGCCAGCCTGCAGTTCTCGATGGTGCCGATGAATCTGATGCCCGCCGGCGGATCGGCGGACTACATCGTCACCGGGGTGTGGGGGCAGAAGGCGGTCAAGGAAGCGAGGAAGGTCGGCACGGTGAAGATTGCCGCGTCGACGGAGGCCGAGAACTTCACGCGGCTGCCGCGGCAGGACGAGTTGACGCTCGATCCCTCCGCCGCCTACGTCCACATGACGTCGAACAACACGATCTTCGGGACCGAGTTCCACTGGCTGCCGGACACCGGCGCCGTGCCGCTCGTCTCCGACATGTCGTCGGACATCTTCAGCCGTCCGATCGAGGTCGCGAAGCACGGGCTCATCTATGCCGGTGCGCAGAAGAACCTCGCGCCCGCAGGCGTCACGCTGGCGATCATCCGCGAGGATCTGCTGGAGCGGTCGGCGGCGACGCTGCACACGATGCTCAGCTACAAGGTCCACGCCGAGAACCAGTCGCTCTACAACACGCCGCCGGTCTTCCCGATCTATGTGATGCGCCTGGTGATGACGTGGCTGCTGAAGAACGGCGGCCTCGAGGCGATGGGGGCCGCCAACGACCGCAAGGCGGCGACGCTCTACGCGGAAATCGATCGCACCGGCTTTTACCGCGGGCATGCCCACGCCGACTGCCGATCGCGGATGAACGTGACCTTCCGGCTGCCCAGCGAGGAGCTGGAAAAGACGTTCGCCAAGGAGGCGGCTGCGGCCGGGCTCGACGGCCTGAAGGGTCACCGGTCGGTCGGCGGCATGCGCGCCTCCATCTACAACGCGTTCCCCGAGGCCGGCGTCGACGCCCTGGTGGCCTTCATGCGGGAGTTCGAGCGCAAGCACGGCTGAGTGCGCGGATCTTCACGCCAAATCTGCACTTCCGGCGACAGATCCGTCGCCGGAAGTGTGCGCCCGCCGCCGGTACATAAGTCTTACAATCTGCGGGGTTTCCTCTTGCTATCGTGGGGGCTCACCTTACTTGCAGGAGCCCCGTTGACGACACTTCGCGCCGCAGTCAAGTCCGCCTATACCCTCACCAACGTGAACTGGATCACCGCCGGGTTCATGGTGGCGTTCCACGTCCTCGCCGTCGCCGCGTTCTGGTTCTTCTCGTGGCAGAACCTGCTGGTCGCGATCGCGCTGCACTGGTTCGCGGTCGGCTTCGGCATCAGCCTGGGGTATCACCGGCTGCACACGCACCGGGGCTTCAAGACGTCGCGGACGTTCGAGTACTTCCTCGCGCTGTGCGGCACGCTCACGCTCGAGGGAGGGCCGATCTTCTGGGTCGCGACGCACCGGCAGCATCACCAGCTCTCGGACCATGCCGGGGATCCGCACTCGCCCCGCGACGGCGGGTTCTGGGCCCACATGGGCTGGATCCTGTTCGGCGATACCCATCACAACAATACGGAGCTGATGGGGCGCTACGCGCCCGACCTCGGCCGGGATCAGTTCTACCGCTGGCTGAACACGTATCACTGGGTGCCGCTGACGGCGCTCGGCTTCATTCTCCTGGCCGTCGGCGGCTGGGGCATGGTGCTCTGGGGCATCTTCCTGCGCGTCGTCGTCGGGCTGCACGCCACCTGGCTGGTGAACTCCGCCACGCACATGTGGGGTTCGCGCCGGTTCGAGACCCGCGACGACTCGCGCAACAGCTGGTGGGTCGCCCTTCTCACCTTCGGCGAGGGCTGGCACAACAACCACCACGCCCATCCGGTTTCCGCGCGCCACGGTCTCGCGTGGTACGAGTTCGACATCTCGTGGATCACGCTGAAGCTGCTGAGCGCGGCTGGCATCGTCAGCGATCTGAAGGTGGCGAAGGTCCGTCAGCCGCTGCCGGTCGAAGAGGCGGCGTAGCGGCGGCCGCCGGCTTCCGGGGCCGGCTGCCAGCGTCCAGTTCGAGGCGGCGATCCTGTGGGATCGGCCGCCTCTTTTCTTTGTACGCGGGTCTGGCTAGAGTGGGGGGAAACCCATGCTTGCGCTCTTGAAGCGGCCAGCCCCCTTGTGGGAACAGAAGGTCTTCAGCACGCCGAAAGACGATGACGGCGAGGCGGCCGAGCGGATCCGCTGTCCGCTCTGCGACTGGACGCCGGGCCCGTCCTCGCGGTGGTGCTGTTACGCCGAAGGCACGCCCGAGCCGCCGTTCGAGTGGTGCGGGACGACGTGGAATACGTTCAGCACCAGGGGCCGCTGCCCGGGCTGCGCGCACCAGTGGAAGTGGACGTCGTGCCTCCGCTGCGGCGGCTTCTCGCTTCACGAGGACTGGTACGAATGCGTGCGGTAGCGCTGCGGCTGGCGATCGCGCCGATCGTGTTCGCGGCGACCGTTGCCGCGGCGCCGCAGGCCGTCCCGCAGTATCGAACGCTGAACGACCGGTTCGATCCGCCGCCGTTCGCGTCGCGCGAGGCGTGGGCGGCGCGCGCGACATATCTCCGCGAGCACGTGCTCGCGTCCGCGGGCCTGCTGCCGATGCCGGCGCGGACGCCGCTGAACCCTGTCGTGTTCGGCGCCGTGCGGCACGCCGACTACATCGTCGAGCGGGTGTACTTCGAGAGCCTGCCCGGCTTCTTCGTCACCGGCAATCTGTATCGGCCGGTCGGCGCCGGTCCCTTCCCGGCCGTCCTCTCGCCGCATGGACACTGGACCAACGGGCGGCTCGAGCACACCGCGATCAACTCGGGTCCGGGGCGGGCGATCGGCCTCGCGCGGCAGGGGTTCGTCGTGTTCACCCACGACATGATCGGCTACAACGACAGCCGTCAGCTGACGCACACGTTCGGCGGGCCGCGCGAGAGCCTGTGGGGTCTCTCGCTTGGCGGCCTGCAGCTGTGGAACGGGATCCGTGCGCTCGACTTTCTCGAGACGCTGCCCTACGTGCGGCGCGACGGATTCGGCGTCACCGGCGAATCCGGCGGCGGCACGCAGACGTTTCTGCTCGGCGCGGTGGACGACCGCGTCGCGGTGGCGGCGCCGGTCAACATGATCTCGCTGCAGATGCAGGGCGGGTGTCTGTGCGAGAACATGCCCGGCCTGCGTCTCGACACGAACAACGTCGAGATCGCCGCGACGATTGCGCCGCGTCCGCTGCTGATGGTCTCGGCCACCGGCGACTGGACGAAGGAGACGCTCGAGCGCGAGTTCCCCGCGATGCGGCGCGCCTACGCGCTGTTCGGCGCGGAATCGAAGGTCCACGCGGTCCGCTTCGAAGCCGAGCACAACTACAACAAGGACAGCCGCGAGGCGATGTACGCGTGGATGGCGCGGTGGCTCCAGAATGCGCCTGCCGGCGCCACCCGCCCGGAGAAGTCGTTCAGTCCCGATCCGCTCGCCGATCTGCTGGTGTTCTACGGCCGCACCCGCCCCGAGAACGAGCTGAACGCCGGCCGGATCGTCGAGCAGTGGATCGAGGCGGCAACCGCGCAGCTCGCCCTCGCGCCCCGCGCGATGTCGATCGACGCGCAGCTGCGCTCCGCGCTGCGGCACGTGCTGGGATTTGGCGCGGACGCGGACGAGGCGACACGTGATTTCCGCCGCCCCGCGGAACCGGCCGGGCGGTCCAGGCGCGTCGCCGTCGTCGCCGATGTGTCCCCGGCGGTGGTGGCCGCGTTGCGGAGCCGCGGCGTCGAGGCGCGCCCGGTGACGTTCACGCCGTTCGACGAGGCCGCCGCGGCGAAGATCCGCCACTTCGACACCTACAATCGAACCGCCGCCAGCCAGCGCGTGCTCGACATCGTCACCGCCATGCGTCGGTCGCCGGGCGCCACCCTGGTCGCGGCCGGCGAGGCGGCGCTGCCCGCGCTGCTCGCCGGCGCGATGGCGCCGATCGCGCGCACCATCGTGGACGTCGACGGCTTCAACACGTCGAGCGACGCGGCGTTCGTCGAGCGCCTCTACATTCCCGGGCTGCGCCGCGCCGGCGATCTGCGCACCGCCGGCAGCATGTTCCGGGGAGAAGTCATCGTTCACGACGGGCGCGGCGGGTTTCTGATGCCGCGCGCCCGGATCACCGCCGCTGAACTGAGTCCGCGCGAGATCGCTGCCGCTGCGGTCCGCTAGCTGGAGGAACGGATGCCGCGTATCAAGTGGGTCGAAGAAGCCGACGCGACGGGGGAGACGGCCAGAGTATTCGAGCTGGCGCGGTCGGGCGCGGCCAGCGGCATCAAGCGCGAGTTCGTGCCGCACATCCTGATGACGATGGGGCACCGGCCGGATTTGCTGTCGGCGATCATGGACGCCTCGCGCGTGCACTTCTCGGACGGCGCGCTGAGCCGGGCGCAGCACGAGATGATCGCGTCGTACGTCGCGGCGCTGAACAAGTGCCACTATTGACTGAGCAGCCACGCATGGTTCCTGCAGTTGCAGGGCGAGCAGTTCAGCGAAACCGCGAAAGCGCTGCGTGACGGCGACCTCGATCGTGCGCCGGTGACGCCGGCGGAGCGTCTCCTGCTGCAGTTCATCGAGACGCTGACCAGACACGCGTACAAGATCACCGACGGGCAGGTCCAGGGCCTGCGGGACGCCGGGTGGACGGATCCGCAGATCGCCGAGGCGGTGTACATCGGCGCGCTGTTCGCGATGTTCGTGCGCCTGGCGGACGCCTTCGACATCCATCCGCCGCCGATGATGGATCCCGACGGCGTCCCCAAAGCCGTCACCCGCTAAAGGGGACAGTCCCCTTTTTTCCGCCAACCCCGGTTGACGCTTCAGCGGCCGCGGAGGCGGAGATTCGCTCAGTCCAGGCGCCTCTCGCGCACCCACCGCCCGCCAACATTGCCGCCCCCGAAAAAGGGGACTGTCCCCATTTTTCGGCGACGGGCGGAGACAGCGTCACTGGACGGCGTGGACGGCGCGGCGGGCGCGGACGGTGACGTCGCGGCGGGTCACCTTCAGCTCCACCTCGCGCAGGCCGTCGCTGCCGCCCACCGGCGGGCTCGCGACGCGCAGCGAGTAGTAGCTGGCCGACTCCCGCAGGATGCGGTCGGCCGCGCCCTTGAGATCGTTCGTCGCGAGGAATCCCAGCCCGCCGGTCTCGCGCGCGAAGCCGGTGTCGCCGCCATCGGCGCGCCGCCGCATGTCCAGCCCGCCGGGATCGATCGCGTAGAACACGCTGCCGGTCCGCGACATCGCCCGCATCGCGCCGATCCATTCCTGCAGCAGATCGAAGCCGCTGCCCGGCGGCGGAATCGGCCGGTCGAGCAGCCAGCCCGACCCGATGCCGACGATCGTCTTGCGCCCGCCGCCCGCCTCGATCAGCGACTGGGCCGCGCCACCGATCGTGTTGAGCACCTGCGCGCCCAGCTGGTCGCCGCGCATCAGCCCGGTCGCGCGGACGGTGTAGCGATCGATCGCGCTCCGCAGCTTCGCCACGTCGCCCGTCATCTCGAGCGCGGGATCGCTGAGCATCACCACCGCCATCTGATCGCCGGGACGCATGCCGGCGACGAAGTGGTGCGCGGCTTCCTTCACCCGCGGCATCACCGGCAGCGGCACCGAGACGTCGTCGAGAATCAGGATGAACAGCCGTCCGGCGCGCTCGTCCGCCCCCGGCTGGACCACCGTGAAGGTCTCGATCGGCACGCGGAAATGCCCGATCCACACCTCCACCTCGCCCGGCTTCAGATCCATCACCGGCATGCCGCGTCGATCGTGCGCGACCACCTCGAGGACGACGGTCGCGGCCGGCGGCGTTCTGGCCGGCGCCTGACCGACGAGCGAGGCAACCGCGCCGAGCCACAGCAGCAGCGACCACGAGCACGCGCGCATCATGCGGCTAGTCTACGCCCGCCGGACCGTATAATCCCGGCGATGAAGACCACCACGTGCGCCCTCCTCCTCGCCTGTCTGTCCGGTGCGGCGCTCCTGGCGCAGGACCCGCTCGCGCGCATCGAGCAGGAAACCGCCAGGGTCACCCCGGCGGTCACCGGGATCCGCCACCAGCTGCACCAATACCCGGAGCTGTCCAACCGCGAGGAGAAGACGGCGGCGCTGGTCGCGGACTACCTGAAGAAGCTCGGACTCGAGGTGCGCACCGGCGTCGCCCGCCACGGCGTCGTCGCGCTCCTGAAGGGGGGACTGCCCGGACCGGTCGTCGCCGTCCGCGCCGACATGGACGCGCTGCCGGTGACGGAAGCCACGAACCTGCCCTACGCCTCCAAGGTGCGGGCCACCTATCTGGGCCAGGACACGGGCGTCATGCACGCCTGCGGGCACGACATCCACACCGCCGTGCAGCTCGGCGTCGCCAGCGTGCTGAACGCGATGAAAGCGACGCTGCCGGGAACCGTGAAGTTCATCTTCCAGCCGGCCGAAGAAGGGCCGCCGCCCGGCGAAGAAGGCGGCGCCTCGCTCATGGTGAAGGAAGGCGTGCTGCAGAATCCGCGTCCGCAGGCGATCTTCGGATTGCACGCCTTCTCGGAGATGGAGGTCGGGCAGCTCGGCTACTCGGAAGGCCCGGCGCTTTCCGCCGCCGACACCTGGGAAGTGAAGATCGTCGGGCGCCAGTCGCACGGCGCCCGCCCCGAACTGTCGATCGATCCGATCGTCGTCGCCGCGCAGTTCGTGGAGGCGCTGCAGACCATCCGCTCGCGCACGTTCTCCGGGCACGAGCCGGGCGTCGTCACCGTCGGAACGATTCACGGCGGCCAGCGGCACAACATCATTCCGGCCGAGGTCACGCTGTCGGGAACGATCCGTACGTTCCGATCGGAGATGAGCCAGCTCGCGGAAGCACGGCTGCGCGCCATTCTCAAAGGGATCACCGAAGCCGCCGGCGCGACCGGCGAGGTCGTTCGGTACGAGCGCGGCGCGCCCGCCACGATCAATCACGTGCAACTGACGCGGGATGCGGTGCCGTCGCTGGAGCGGGCGGTGGGCAAGGGCAACGTCTCGCGGATTCCGCCGGCGATGGGCTCGGAGGACTTCTCGTTCTTCTCGAACGAAGTCCCGGGCTTCTACTTCCGGCTCGGCCAGGTCAAGCCCGGCACCACGACCGGCGATCACCACACGCCGACCTTCCTGGTCGACGACGGCGCGATCCCCGTCGGCATCAAGACGATGAGTCTGCTGCTGGTGGACTACCTGTCCCGCAAGCAGTAGACGCCGGGCGCGCTGACGGCGTTGCGGTGTGGCGAGCGCCCTGCCGCCTGTCAGGCTCCTAGCGGATCGCCGCGATGATCCGCCTGGCGAGCTCCGCCTCGTTCCCCGCGTGCCACCGCCAGACGACGACCAGGTCGTGCTCGGGTGAGATGAGAATGGTGTTGCTGCCGGCGCCGCGTGCGCCATACACCGTCGCCGGCAGCCCTGGATAGTTCTTCCCCTGCGTGTTCAGCCACCACAGGTAGCCGTAGTCGGGGCCGTGCGCGCTCGGAGTGAGCGCCGCCTTCACGTACGCCGGCGGGAGGATCTGCCGGTCTCCCCACTTTCCGCCGCGCAGCCACAAGTAGCCGAAGCGCGCCATGTCCCAGGAGTCGATCCACATCCCGCCGCCCCACCGCGTGCCGCCGCTGACCGACGGCATTCGGCGTCCGTCGATCTCCACGTAGCTGTTGTGGTACGGGATCCATTTCCACGCGTTGGATCCGCCGATCGGATCCATGATCTCGTCGCGAAACACTTCCGGCACCGGCTTCGCGAACGTCCGCAGGAGTGACAGCGCGAACCGGTTGATGCGGACGTCGTTGTATTCGTAGCGCGTGCCGGGTTTGTCGAGCGGACGCGGCTTCCGCTGACCATCGCCGAAGGCGGCGGCGCCGACGAAATCGTGCGCCTTGCCCCACATGCTCCCTTCCCACTCGCTTTCCTGGTGGAGGTGCATCTTCCAGGTGATCGGGGCGTTCTGCGGCGAGTCATAGCCGCCGTCCTTGATGGAGGCGCCGACGGGCGCGTCGAGACTGGCGATGCGGCCGTCGCGGACGGCAATCGCGGCGACGCTCGAGAGCATGCTCTTCGCCACGGAATAGGTGGGATCGACCCACGTCGTATCGCCGAACTCCGCCGCGACGAACCCCTTGTAGATGATGACCCCGTTGGTGGCGGCGCGCCTGGTCGGCATCGAGCCGAGCAGCGATCCGAAGATCTTCTCCTGATCCGAGAGATCGACGGGCCGGTTGGTTTCGTGCGACGTCGCATACGCGATCGCCTCGGTCAGCCTGGCGGGATCGAGCCCGAGTTCCGCGGGAGTCTTGCCGGCCCACGTCCCTGCCGGCGGGAAGTAGTGCGCGCTCTGCGTTGCCCGCCCGGCGCCCGGGAAGACGAGCAGCAGGAACAGAGCAATCGTGGTTCCGGTGACAGCGCTGAATCGCGGGTGGCTCATGGCGGACGATCCTAGACCACCTCCCGCCGCGCGCACAGGCCTGCCGCTAAACGCGTTCGCGACCGGAACGCCGACGCCGGCGGGACTCAGGCCGTGTACAACGTGAGAAGCATCAGTCCGAAGCGGTAGGCGAGCACGATGGCGGCGGCACCCGCGGTGAGTCCGATCGCCGTCACGAGGCGTGTGTACCCTTGCGAGCGGTAAACGGTTCCGATCGCCACGAACAGATACGCGCCGCAGGCAATCAGCAGCGACACCGACAGGACGGCGTCGACGGCCGGCGACGTGGATCGCGCGTAGCCGAAGGGCAGGCCGCCGGCCGGGAGCGCGACGCCGGCGCACATGATCAGCAGCAGGAACGCGTAAAGGTGCAGCGAGAACGCCGCGTGCACCGCGAACGGCCGGCGGCTGCGGCGGAACACCACCGCGACGAGCAGCGTGAACACGGCCGCCATGCCGAGCACCAGCGAACGCGCGTGCAGCGCCACCGCGCCGTCGAAGCGCGGCGCGTAGACCTCCAGAGAGAGGTCCAGGGCGGCGAGCCGGCGGGCCACGAGCGGCTGGGCGAGGCCGCTCCACGGCTGCGAGTGCAGGTGCGAATCCAGCGTGGTGGAGAACACCAGGCCGCCGGTGAGCGACTCGGTCGCGAAGAACAGCACGTTCGCGACGAGGAACAGCGCGATCGGCCCGATGTACGGCTTGCGCCGCCCCTCGAAGAACGACACCGTCAGCGCGCCGGGACGCAGCAGGAGACAGCGCAGGCTGTTCAGCAGCCGTCCGTCGATGTCCGTCATGGCGGCGAAGGCTTCCGAGGCGAGACCGTGGAGCGTCAGTTCGCGCGGCGACAGCGGCCTCTCGCCGCACTCCGGGCAGAACGGAGTCGCGACCATCCTCCGGCAGGTGGGACAGGTCCATGAACTGGTCTGCGGTACGGCTGTCATCCCCGCGCCGGCATTGTGTAATATCCGTGCACCCGTTAACAGGAGTTTCCGTGAAACACCACCCCCCGATCGCCCGCCGCCGCGGCACGCACGCCACGCTCGCCTTCGCACTCGCCGCATCCCTTGCCGCCTACGCCCTGCCGTCGGCGCAGGCGCCGGCCAGGAAGGTGCTGAGCGTCGCCGACTACCCGAAGTGGCGCACCATCAGCGGCCAGGAGATCTCCGGCGACGGCAACTGGGTCAGCTACGGCCAGGCGCTGACCAACACCGTTGCCGCCGAATCCCGTCCCGCGCTCCACATCGTCCGCGTCGAGACGAACCAGCACACCGAAGTGCCGAACGGGAGCGGAGGCGTGTTCTCGCCGGACTCGAAATGGATCGCGTATCAGGTCGATCCGACGGGCGGACGCGGCGGCCGCGGCCGCGGCGCGAACGCGCCGGCCACCGAGCCGTCTCCAGGCGGCGACACCGCGGTGCCGCCGGGAGCGCCGGGTGTGGCTCCGCCGGCGAATCCGGCGCAGGGCCCCACGCCTCCCGGCCAGAATCCGCCGACGTCGCCGGCACAGCCGCCCGCCACACCGGCGCAGCCGCCGGCGACGTCTCCGGCCACTCCACCGGCGCAACCGCAGCCGCAGACACCGTCCCAGCCAGCGCCGGGTGCGCAGCCGGCGGCACAGGGCCGCGGCGCGACGCCGCCCGCGCAGCCGACGCGCGTGGAGCTGCGAAACCTCGCGACCGGAGCGATCAAGTCGTGGCAGGACATTCAGGGCTTTGCGTTCTCGCCCGCCGCGACGCATCTCATTCTGAAGCGCAAGCCGGCGACGGCGGCAAACGGCGCGGCGGGACGCGGTGCGGGCGGCGGGGACACCCCGGCGCCCGGCGGCGGCGAAGGGACCGGCCGCGGCGGCGGCGCGCCGGCAGCGACCGGCCCGCGCGGGACGGACGTCATCCTGCACAACCTCGTGACCGGCCGCGACCAGCTGTTGGGCAGCGTCGGCGACATCGCGTTCAACAAGGCCGGCGATCTGCTCGCCTACACGGTCGACGCCAGCGTCAAGGACGGAAACGGCCTCTTCGTCGTCGAGCTGAAGACCAACCGGATGGTCACGCTCGACAACGACGCGCGGGTCTACAACCGGCTGGCGTGGAGCGACGACGGGACGGCGCTGGCGGTGCTGAAGGGCACGGACGTGGAGAAGATGCGCGAGCGCGCCAACGTGATCCTGGCGTTCGCGAACGTTCCGGCCGCGCTGTCGGATCCCGAGGCCGCGCCGGCCGTGCTCGACGCCGGGAAGGCGGCCGGCTTTCCCAAAGACTGGGTGATCAGCGATCGCGCCGCGCTCGACTGGAGCGACGACAGGAAGCGGGTGTTCTTCGGCGCCAAGCCGCAGGTGCCCGCACCCGACACCGCACCGCGGCGCGGCACCGACGAGCTCGCGAACGTCGACGTGTGGAACACCGCCGACGAGCGGGTCCAGTCGCTGCAGATGATCCGCGCCGAACAGGATCGCAACTTCACCTTCCGTCAGGCTTTCGACGTCGCCTCGGGGAAGTTCGTCAAGCTTGCCGACGACACGATGCGCGAGCTCGATGTGGCGCCGGACGGCCGGTGGGCGGTCGGCCGCGACACCCGCGGCTTCATCCACGACTACAAGCGCCCGGCTGCCGACATCTATCGCGTCAACACCACGACCGGCGAGCGCACGCTGATGTTGAAGGCGCAGATCACCAGCACGTCGACCGGCAGCCACACGTTCGGCATCGCGCCCGATGGCCGCCATTTCCTGTACTGGAAGGACAACCGCTTCCACGTCTACGACCTCGACGCCACGGCGGCGCGGCCGCTCGGCAACGGCACGGTGAGCTTCGTCGATCTCGAGTTCGATCATCCGGGCCCGAAGCCGGCCTACGGCGTCACCGGCTACACCGCGGACAAGAAGTCGGTGATCGTGCAGCAGCGCTACGATCTGTGGGAGGTGCCGCTCGACGGCTCGGTTCCGAAGAACCTGACCGGCGGCGCGGGAGCGAAGGGAGAGATCCGTTTCCGCTACGTGCGCGCCGAGCCGCTCGAGCCGAATCTCGGCAACATCGGCGGTGCCGCTCCGGCCGGGCCGAGCTTCGGCCCCGGCGTGCGCGGCGGCGGCGCGGCGGCGCGCGCGACGATCGACGTGTCGAAGCCGATCCTGCTCTCCGCCTACGGCGAATACACCAAGAAGGCCGGGTTCTACGAGCTGGCCAACGGGCAGCTGAAGGAGCTGGTCTACGACGACGCGGCGTTCAGCAACCCGGTCAAGGCGATGAAGGCGGACCGATACCTGTTCACCAGGCAGACGTTCGTCCAGTATCCGGACCTGCGCGTCTCCGGACCCTCGCTGAAGGACGCGACGCAGATCAGCGACGCCAACCCGCAGCAGCAGGAGTATGCGTGGGGACGCCGCGTCCTGTTCGACTTCAAGAACAAGGATGGCGTGCGGCTGCAGGGCATCCTGGCGCTGCCCGACGACTACAAGCCGGGCGAGAAGCGGCCGATGATCGTGACCTTCTACGAGAAGAACTCGCAGAACCTGCATCGCTACAACGCGCCGTCGTACCTGACCGGCATGGGTTCGTCGCCGATGGAGGCCACTAGCCGCGGCTACATCACGATGCTGCCCGACATCCAGTTCCGCACCGGCGCGTCGCACAGCGACATGCTCGAGTGCGTCGAGGCGGCGACGCGAAAGGTGATCGAGATGGGCTATGCCGATCCGAAGCGGATCGGCGTGACCGGGCACAGCTACGGCGGCGAAGGGGCGGCGTTCATCGGCGTGCGCTCGAAGCTGTTCGCCGCCGTCGGCATGGGCGCCGGCGTCACCGATCTCTTCTTCGACTTCAACCAGAACTGGGGCTGGTCCTACACCGTGACCGGCGGCAGCGGCGCCAACGCCTTCGACTACTACTTGTACAGCCAGGGGCGCGAGGGGGTCTCGCCGTGGGACAAGCCCGAGATGTACATGTTCGAGTCGGCGCTGACGCACGCGCCGCAGGCGGTCGCGCCGTTCCTCATCATGCACGGCGCGGCGGATCCGACGGTGCCCTTCACCAACGGCCTGGCGATGTACAACGCGCTCCGCTACAACAACAAGAAGGCGGTGCTGCTCGCGTATCCGGGCGAGGGGCACGGGCTGCGCGGCGTCGCCAACCGCAAGGACCTGACCGTCCGCTTCTTCGAGTTCTTCGATCACTACCTCAAAGGAGCGCCGGCGCCGAAGTGGCTGAGCGAAGGCGTGAAGTTCCTCGACAAGGACAAGCCGCAGGACGCGAAATGATGGGACGCCGCACCGGGCTGGCCGCCGCGCTCGGGCTCGCCGGGATCCTCGCGTCGGCGCACGCGCAGACCACCGCGCCGGACTGGAAGGCGGTGGAAGAGGAGACCCTGCGTCACTATCAGGCGCTGCTGCGCCTGGACACGAGCAACCCGCCGGGCAACGAGGACCTCGCCGCGCAGTACTTGAAGGGCGTGTTCGACAAGGCGGGGATCCCGGCGCGCATCGTCGCGAAGGACCCGGCGCGCTCGAACGTCATCGCGCGCCTGAAGGGCAGCGGGCGCAAGCGGCCGCTCCTGATCATGGGCCACACCGACGTGGTGACGGTCGATCCGAAGAAGTGGACGTATCCGCCGTTCAGCGCGACGCGCGAGGGTGGCTACATCTACGGCCGCGGCGCCGTCGACGACAAGGACAACCTCGCCGCCGCGTTGATGACCATGCTGCTCCTCAAGCAGCACAACGTGCCGCTGGATCGCGACGTCGTCTTCCTCGCCGAGGCCGGCGAAGAGGGCAGCACCGGCGTCGGCATCGACTTCGTCGTCCGCGAATACTTCGCCGAGGTCGACGCCGAGTTCTGCCTCGCCGAGGGGGGCGGCGTCACGCGCAAGGGCGGCCAGGTGGCGTTCGCGACCGTGCAGACGCTCGAGAAGGTGCCGCGCCGGATCGAGCTCGTCGCCGGCGGCGTCGCCGGGCACGGTTCGGTTCCGCTGAAGACCAATCCCGTCGTGCACCTCGCCGGCGCCGTGGCGCGGATCGGCGAATGGCGTCCGCCGATCCGCTTGAACGAAACGACCGCCGCGTACTTCAAGCGGCTCGCGCAGATCTCACCGCCGGAAACCGCCAGGTACTATCGCGACGTGCTGTCGAGCGATCCGGCCGTGCAGAAGGCCGCAGACGACTGGCTGTTCGAGCACGAGCCGCGGCACTCGTCGATGCTGCGCACCTCGGCGTCGCCGAACATCATCACCGGCGGCTACCGCTTCAACGTCATCCCGTCGCAGGCGACCGCGACGATCGACGTGCGCCTGCTGCCAGACGAGGACCAGGCCGCGTTCCTGGAGCAGGTGAAGAAGATCGTCAACGATCCCGCCGTGGAGGTCAGGTACCCGGTCGCGGCGACGCGGCCGGGCGGAATGGAAGCGCGGCTGGACTCGGAAGCGTTCAAGGCGATCGAAGCGGCGATGACGCGCGTCTACGACACCGTCACCGTGCCGACGATGAGCACCGGCGCGACCGACATGGCACAGCTGCGCGGCAAGGGGATCCAGTGCTTCGGCATCGGCCCGGCGACCGACTTCGAGGACGGGCCGAAGGGCTTCGGCGCGCACAGCGATCAAGAGCGCCTGCTGGAGACCGAGCTGCACCGCTTCGTGCGGTTCAACTGGGACGTGGTGACGAGCCTGGCGCGCGCCAGGTAGCCGTGGATCGTACGGCTCGCTGCCAGGTGGGACGTGTGCACACCGGCGTTCATCTTCTGTTGACGTGCCCCGGGCCACCGGGAGAATTCCGCCTCGCGTGGGGAATTTCCGGTTCAGTGCCGCCGGGCACGGGCGCGGAACAGCCGCGCGCGCCGCTGCGAAGCGTCGGCAAGACTTATGCTGCCCAGACGACGGGTGACGGCCGATGTGGACGATTCGCGCGCGCAAGCGTCCCGCGCTTCTCCGAGCGGCACTCGTCGCCGCTCTCCTCGCCGCCGCCGGCTGCGGGTCGCGTCACCCGTATCCGAAGATCTGGCCCGCGCTCGAGAGACTTTCGACGTGCGACCAGCTCGCCGGGACCTACCGGGACGAGGGAACCTCGGATTCATCCGGGTTTGCTTCGCTCAGTATGCTGCTCGTCGAGCCGGATGGCGCAATCCGCCGGCGGCCGCCGGAGACCGTCACCCTCTCGCTGTCGCCCGGGCGGGAATTGCGCGCCAGCCTCAATGGCAGCGAGGGCGCATTTGCGACGCTGACGTTTCCGCCGCAGCACTTCACGTGTGAGAAGGGGCGGCTCGTGCTGCGCGCGGGGGCTCGCTGGTTCGGGAACGGCCCGACATACGGCTTGTTCGCGATCGGCAAGGAGTCGGCAGCCATCGAGCTGTACCGTGCGGCCGATTCCCTGATCGTCAAGAAACGCGTCCGCACCGTCAGCGTCGTCGTCGTGATTCCATGGACCGGCAAGTCGGAGGAGTGGCATCGTTTCCAGCGCGTCTCCCCTGCCGATCCGGTGCGACCGGAGGATCGCGCGCGCGCGTCGATCCCATCGGCTGCCGGAGGGTCTACGGCTTCGGGATCCGCAGCGTCGCGCTGATCATCGCGCTGCCGCTCGCCGCATAAACCAGCGCCAGCGGATGCAGCAGCGCCGGTCCGACCTGCCATGCCCCGAGCCAGAGCCGGTCGTCGATCCGGCCCAGGTAGAACGCGGCGGCGAGCAGCGCGACGATGAGGATGCTGGTCGGGATGGGCGTCCCCTCGAAGTACTTCACCTTGCCCGTGGTCGCATCGGCGAGCGACACCGCGGTGACATTGAACCGCGCCAGGCGGCTCACGCCGCAGACGACGAAGTAGGTGAGGATCAGCATGTCCCACCCGCCGCGCAGCCCCAGCGTGAAGCCGAGCACCGCCGGCGCGACGCCGAACGAGATGACGTCGGCCAGTGAATCGAGATCCGCGCCGAGCACCGACTGGCGTCCTTTGTTCAGCCGCGCGACGTAGCCGTCGAGCACGTCACAGGCGAGGGCAAGCGGGAGCAGTACGAACGCCGTCCATAGAAAGCGGCGGCTGTCCGTCGCCAGGTAGTCGAGGCAGAGAAAGATTGCGATCGTTCCGCAGGCAGCGTTGCCGATGGTCAGCGCGTCGGCGGCGGTGTACGACCGCAGCATCGACATGTGTCGGCGGGGCGGCGTGTCAATGGGCATGTCAGAACGCCACGATCATCGTCACCGACCCATGCCGGCCGGGCGCCCATACCCAGCGGGGGCCCGCGCTCGACTGATAGCTCTCGTTCAAGGCGTTGCGCACGGTGCCGAGAAACTCGAGGTGCCGTGTCACCCGCCGGCTGATGCCGGCCTCGAGCCAAGTGTAGCGCCGAGTCGGCACTTCGCTTGGTCCGGCTGCGCGGTGCGCCCCCACAGCCTTGACACGGGCGAACCACGACGTGCGCGCGCCGGCGGCGTGCCGGATCGCCAGTGACGCCGCAGCCGGCGCGACGTCGTCGAGCGGTGTGCCGTCCATGCCGTCGCGACCTCGGGAGGTCTCTGCCGTCACAGACACCCCAAACCCGTGGCGCAACGCCGCCTGCGCTTCGATCTCCGCGCCCCGGACGTCCGCGAGGCCGCGATTCCTGAAGAGGAACACGGTCGGCGTGGCGGCGTAGCGCTCCACCAGGTCGGTGATCCGGTAATGGTAGCCGGCTGCGGAAAGCCGGAGAGGCCCGGCCACGTACAGCGCCGACACGTCGAACTGCAGGCTGGTCTCTGGTTTCAGGCCGGGATTCCCTTCGATGAAGCCGCGCCCCACCGGGCCGCGATAGAACCGGTCCGACAGGAGCGGGTCACGGAATCCGCGGGCCACCTGGGCGGTCATCGTCAGTCGATGGGTGAGCGACAACGTCGCGCCGGCGAGTCCGGCGAGCGCCGCGTTCGATATCGATCGATCGCCGAAGAATCCGCCGTCGTTCGTATTGCGAACCGCGTCGACGCGCAGCCCGCCTGACACGCGGAGCCGGGGCGCGACCCGCGCGTCCGTCTCAGCGAACACGCCCACGCCCGTCCGCCGCGCCGATTTGATCGAGATGGCCGTGGTCTCGGATACGGCCTCGCCGGTGGCGTTGTGGGTCCGCGTCGTGTCCAGCGCCTCGAGGCCGTACCGTCCCTGCAGATCCGCGCCGACGTGCACGCGCGCACCGCGCACCAGCCGCTCGGCAGTGAGTCGCAGCTGCACCTCCCGCGACGAAACGTCCGCCCGTTCGACGGTTCTCGGCCGTCCGGCGGCGGGCAGCCGATCCTGCTCCGTCTGTTGCCGCACGGCCGCGGCCAGTGCGTGGAAACGGATGTTCCGAAATCCGCGGAGCGTCGGACGTTCGTATCCCGCCGACAACCGGTGAGAATCTTCCAGCGGACTGGTCACGAGGACGCTGTCGCTGTCGCTGCGCGGACGGCCGAGCGCGCGACCCAGATCGCTCTGCCACCCGATGAACCAGACGGCACGCCCGGTTGCCTGCTCCCAGCGTACCCGCCCGCCGCGATCGCGCCAGCGCGAGTTGGGGACGGCGCCGGCCGGCGATTCGTAGTCGTCGAACTGACGCGCGCGCCCGGCGACGAGCACGGCTCCGGATCCGTACCCGGCCGAGACCTCCAGGTCACCGCGCTGTTCGGGCACGCCTGCGCCTGCCGTTCCGGCGAACCGCACGCGCACGCCCTTGGCGTAATTGGCGCGCCGCGTGTGTACGGCGATGACACCGCCGAAGGCGTCCGACCCGTAGGCGACGGAGCCTGGACCGCGGGCCACTTCAATCGTGCCCGCGGTGGCCGGATCGAAGAACGACGCGTTGGCGCCTGCCCGGCGCTCCGTCGCGGCCCGGCTGCCGTCCACCAGGATCAACGTGCGCCCGCGCGCCAGCCCTCGAATGGCGGGCACGGCGGCCTGTCCCTCCGACAGAGCACCAACGCCAGGGACTTCACTCAGGGCCTCGGGCAGCGTGGCCGGATGACGGATCTCGAGATCCCGGCTCGTGATCAGCGTCCTGGATGCCGCCGGCGAGGCGTCGATCGTCGGGGCGGTTCCGATGACGGTGACCGATTCGGTGAATGCCGCGTCGATGGTCAGCGTGAGCTCTCGGGCGGGATCGAGAATCGTGAGCCGGATCGGCCGGGCGACACGGCCATCCGGCAGCACGACGCCGATGACGATCGGCAGCGGCGGAGCGGCCGGCCATTGAAATCGCCCGGCGTCGCCGGTCGTCACCGACCCGCGCTCTCCGACGATCGTGATCCGAGCGCCGACGATCGCGGCTCCGGTTCGTGCGTCGGCGAGACGGCCTTGGATTGGCGGCCCTGGGCGGGCGGCAAGCGCGACAAGAACGAGCAGGACCGAAATCGCGGGCATCGGCCGCTTAGCATATCTGCTACAGTTCACCGCATCCGGAGGAACAATTCATGGCCAGCGGTTCGAACCGCGAGTACCGTCTGAAGCGGCGGGAGCTGCTTCAATTCGGAATCGGCGGCTTTTCGGCTCTCGGCGCATCGGCGTTGCGTGCGGCGGCGACAGACGGACAGACGCCGGGATCCGGACAAGGCGCACAGCCGCCGCAGCCGCCGCCGACCGACGCCGTCGTCGACGTCACCACGGTGCCGGTCGAGGACTGGACGGAGCCGTGGATCTGGCGCCCGTCCGAGTGGCCCGGCCGGTCGCTGGCGTTGAACATCGTGGGCAACTCGCATCCACCGCGGGCGACCTCCCCGGGGAACCGCTTTACGCCTCTCTACAGCTTCAACGGCTCGAGCCCCGGTCCGACGATTCGCATGCGAGGGGACGAAGTCCTTCGCGTGACGCTCAGGAATCACCTCGGCCCGAACCTGAGCCGCGTGCCGAAGGGACCCGCCCCCGATCCGTTCGAAGTGCATCCCGAAGCGCTCGCGGCCGCCTTCTGCCGGATGCAGAAGGCGGCGGGCCGATCGTGCGACGCGCCGCCGAACGCGCGAACCGTCTTCGGGCACTTTCACGAGTTCTTCGAGGGCAGCCCGATCGAGCTGGTAGACACGAGCTGCGTATCGGGGCACGTGAACGTTCCTCACGGGTCGCACACGACCAACCTGCACACGCACGGCCTGCACGTCGAGCCCGGCGTCAATCCGAACGGCACGTTCGGGGACAACACCTACCTGCGCGTGCTGCCACGCGCGGACAGCGAGACGCGCAAGACCTCGTCGCAGCCGGGATGCCGCGGACTGGCGCCGCACGAGCGCGTCGCCGAGGCGGAGTACGAGCACCGGCTGGGCAACGTCCAGCGGAACCGCCGCAAGGCTGGTGCGCCGCCGCAGCCCCATCCGCCCGGCACGCATTGGTATCACCCGCACGCCCACGGCTCCACGCAGGATCAGGTCGCGAGCGGTCTCGCGGGCTTTCTGATCGTCGAAGGAGATGTCGACGACGCCATCAACCGCGCGATGACCGGCACGGAACGTCCGGACCCCTGCGTCAAGACGGGGCCGTACGACTATCGCGAGCGTCTGATGCTCATCCAGCGCGTCGAGGTCTTCTCGGTCGACGCCGACGCCGGTCCTCGACGCGGCCAGGCGCGCATCGCGCCGCCGACGGCGATCAACGGCGGCTTCTCACCGACGACGATGTTCATGCGGCCGGGCGCTGTCGAGCGCTGGCGCGTCCTCAACGGCAGCGTCGACGGCCGCGGATTCAAATCCTTCATGGTGCTCGAAGGGCAGTTCGTGTTCTCCGACCGGCAGCTGTGGCGGGTGCTGCCCGGCGAGAAGGATGGCGCGCCCCGGCGCTTCGAGCCGGCTACGCGGCAGGACGTGGCGGACGCGACACGGCAGCTGTTTCAGCTGTCGCTCGACGGGATCACGCTCGTCGAGGTGGAGAACGGGCGGGCGCGGCACACGATTCGCGACTTGTCACGGCAGAATGCCGGAACGCACAACCCCCTCGATCGCCAGCCCACGCCCGGCGAGGATCGCACCCGCGCCATGCTGAAGAACGTGGAGGACTGCTATCGCGACGGCGACAGCCTGCGCAACCTGTTCGTCCGGCCGAATCAGGTGTTTCTGACGAACGCAAACCGGACGGACGTCTTCTTCAAAGCGCCGCTCGATGCCGCCGGGAAGATCTACACGGTGTTCGCGCAGGAGTTTCCGCTCCCGACGGACAACTTCCAGCAGAGACTCCAGGTGGGCATCGCGACCGGCCGTTCGGGATTCAGTCCCGGCAACCCCTCTCCGGCCGACGTCGTCGTCGGCTACGTCAAGGTGACGGGCGACGCCGTCGCCGGCGGGGAGTTCGACGTGATGAGCCTGCGCGACAAACTGCCGCCGGTACCGACGTGGCTTCAGCCGATCGAAGATGCCGAACTGCGTGTTCCCGCGGCGGAAGCGGCTCGCCGCGGCGTGGCGGCGGGCAGCTTCCGGACGCGCGTGATCAGCTATTCCGGGTATGGCCCCACGGATTTTCCGCTGATCGAGGTGCCGGAGGCGTTTACTCGTGCGCACCCCGAGCTCAAGGGACGCCTGTGGGACGAGATCGGCGGAGCCAGGGTGCTGCTCGCTCCCTTCTCCCGCACGATGGCGGTGAACGGCGAGTTCGATCTTGCGGCACATCCGGCGCCGCCGCCGCCGCAGAAAATGGGGCACCACGACTCCGGCCATCCGAGGGCGCTCGTCGAGACGAGCGAGGAGTGGGTGGTGTACAACTGTTCGGTCGCACTCTGGAGTCATACCGACAAGGCGAAGTTCAAGCAGCCCGGTCAGTACGGCCTTCACTACCGCGCCTATCCGATCGGCCGCGCCGACGGACAGCGGCGCTTTGCCGCCGATCCGGAATTCCAGATCACGACCAAAGGCGCCGATCATCCGTTCCACATCCACGTCAACCCATGCTGGGTGACGCGCATCGACGTGCCCGATGAGCACGGACGCTTCCACAACATTCTCGGCGCCCCGCAGTGGATGGACACCGTGTCGATCCCTCGAGGCGGGCGCGTCGTGTTCCGCTCGCGGTTTGCCGATTACACGGGCATGTGGGTGAACCACTGCCACATCCTGATGCACGAGGATCACGGGATGATGCAGGCGGTGGCGGCCGTGGCGAGCGCCAAAGAGGCGAACTATCGCCCGCGGACGCGCGTGGCCTCTCACGCGATGTCCAGCGAGGACGTGAACGCAATCTATCCCCCGCCGTCGCTCGAGTTGATGTACGCGCAGAGCATGTCGTTCGTCGACACGAGTCCCGAGCTGGGCCACGCGTTCCCGGGATTTCCGCTGGAGGTGCCTGCGCTGTAGAAGGCAGTCGGGCGTCGTGTGCCCATCTGCCCGTCAACGCGGGATGAAGCGGCCGGGCTGGACGCGATACCGCTCGACCGCATCCGCCTTGCCCAGCCGGCCGTACAAGTCCATCAGCGCGCGCTTGCTCTCGTCGATGTTCGGATGAGGGGCGCCGCGATAGGCCGCCTCGAGCAACGACACGGACTGCAGGAGCTGCTGCTCCGCGCGCACGTAGTCTCCGCGGCGGATCAGCATCAACCCGTAGTCGCGGCGCATCTGGCCGGCGACGACGCCCTGCGGCGTCTGTTCGAGCGCCGACGCAAAGATCCGATCCGCTTCGTCGTAGCGTTGCCGGCGATCGAGGATGCTGGCGAGCAGCGGGAGGCGGTTCGTGGCTATTGCCTGATGACGCGGACCCACCGTACGGACCGTGAGGTCGAGCGCCTGCCTCGCGAGCGTTTCCGCTTCGGCAAGGCGCCCCTGCCGGGCCAGCTCGCCCGCCAGCCGGTGCAGCTGATCGGCGACGCGAGGGTGCTCGGGACCCGTCGCCGACTGACTGATGTTCAGCGCTCGCCGATAGAGCACCTCCGCCTCGTCGCTGCCGCGCTGCCCCAGGAGTTCGCCGAGACTGTTCAGACCGTGAATGAGCCGGATGCTGTTGCCGCCGAACTGCCTCGTGATCAGCTCGAGGCCGCGGCGATAGAGCCGCTCCGCCGCCGCGACGTTCTCTTCGACCTCCCATACATGATCGGCCAGGTGAATCATCGCGGCGCCGGTCAGATGATGCTCGGGTCCGAATGAACGCTCGGCGGCGTGCAGTCCCTCGCGACCGGCGGCGACCGCGTCGGCGGGGCGGCCCTGCCGCCGGAGGTTCGTCGCCAGGCCCTGAAGCAGCGTGACGCGCCGCTCCGCGTTGCCCGGCGTTTCCGCCAGGATGGCGAGCGCCTGCCGGTAGAGACGCTCCTGGTCGGCGCCGGACGTCAGCCAGCCGGATTCGTAGAGCCCATCAGCGATGTCCGGGTGGCTGGCCGGGAGCATTCGCCGCCGGATGTCGAGCGCTTCGGCTACCAGCTTCTGCGCGGCCGCGTACTCATTGCGTGTGCGGTGCACCCACGACAGATGAATCAGGCTGCTCGCCAGGTCGAGCGACGTGCCTCCGAGCGCCGCCCGGCGGATCGCGACCGCCTGTTCCAGCCGGCGCTGTGCTTCGTCGAGACGGCCGAGATGCAGCGCCATCTGACCGACGACGTCGAGCAGACGGGCGTAGACGACGGGCTGGTCGGCGAGCTCCTCGGCGCGCGCCGCGCCGCGCTGCAGCAGGTCGAGGGCGGAGAGATGCGCCGGCGGCGCGTCGCCGGGCGATCCGGTGCGAAAGAGCTCCAGCAGGAAATTCGTCACCTCGTCGGATTCGACGAGCGCCTGCTCGGCCCGATCGCGCTCGCGGGTGGCGCGGCGTCCCTGGGTAACCGCCAGGCTCAATCCCGTGAGCAGCGCCACCGCCACGATCGTCAGCGCGGCGGCTTCGACGCGATGGCGGCGCAGGAACATGTGCGCCCGGTAGCGGCGGCTGCCGCGGTGCGCCAGCACCGGCTGTCCGGCGAGGAAGCGTTCGATGTCCTGGCGCAGCATGTCGGCGGAGGCATAGCGGCGTCCCGGCTCCTTGCGCATCGCCATCAGGACGATGCCGTCGAGGTCACCGGCGAGCAGGTGCGCGAGACGATCCGGGGACGTGGCGCGCCGCTGCGCCGCAGTCTCCGCCGCCAGCTCGCCGTCGCCGCGGGGCGCGGCCGCCGCGCGGGTGCTCGGCCGCTCGGGATCCTGCTCGCACACGGCAGCGGCGATCTGCACCGGCGAAGCCGTGGTCAGGCGATACGGCCGGTATCCCGAGAGGAGTTCGTAGAGCAGCACGCCGAGGGAGTAGATGTCGCTCGCGGTGGTGAGAGATTCGGCGCGTACCTGTTCCGGACTCGCGTATTCCGGCGTCATCATCCGCGACTCGAGCCGGGTCTGCGGCGCGGCCGCCGCGCTGAGCGCGGGGTCGATCAGTTTGGCGATGCCGAAATCGAGGAGATGCACGCGTCCATCCGTCGAGACGAGGATGTTGCTCGGCTTCAGATCGCGATGGATGACGAGATTCTGGTGCGCGTGCTGCACCGCGGCGCAGACGTCGGCGAACAGGCGCAGCCGGGCGCGCACGTCCAGCCGCTGGTCGTCGCAGTACGTCGTGATCGGCACGCCGTCGACGTACTCCATGACCAGATACGGGCGGCCGTCCTCGGTGAGACCGCCGTCGAGCAGCCGCGCGATGTTGGGGTGAATCAGCCCGGCGAGGATCTGCCGTTCGGTCCGGAACCGCTGATGCCGGGGATCGTCGGCGTCGCTGGTGTCGATCAGCTTGATCGCGACGCGGTGCTGGAACTCGCCGTCGGCGCGCTCCGCCAGATAGACCACGCCCATCCCGCCGCGACCGAGTTCGCCGACCACGCGGTAGGCGCCGATGCGATCCGGCGTCGCCTCGGCGAGCATGCGCGCCACCGAGACGAAGTGCGGCCCGGCCGCGTCCATCACGCCGGGCCGGGCGTCCGCGTTCAGCAGCGCACGCGCCTGCGCCGCCAGCTCGGGATCCGCACGCGCGTGCTCCTCCAGCAGGCGCTCGCGCTCGTGCCCATCGACCGCGACGGCGGCGGCAAACACCTGCCGCAGCTTCTGCCAGCGTTCCTGGTCCATGCGCGGCGCCTACCGCCTCGTCCTCACCACGATCGCGTCGCTCACCGGGCGCGGGCCGGTGGCGTCGGAGGGATTGTTGACGATGACGCCGCGCACCACCATCGTCGTCGAGCCGCCGCCGTCGAGATTCAGCGCCGACCGCAATCCGAGGCGTCTGGCCAGACCGCGCAGCTCGGTGAACGACATGCCGAGGCTGAGCCACGGCTGGCGGCCGTCCACGGTCACGAGCCAGATCGACGTGCCGTCCTCGCCGATCATCGTGCGGGGATGGCGCGTGGTGTCGAACCCCGCGGCAATCCGTTCCTCCGTCCACTCGTCGAACTCGCGCCCGTTCAGCATCAGAAGTCCGGCCCCGCCGACGGCGTCCTTCGCCGTCTGCCAGTCCCTCACCGCCGAGCCGAGCGACGGCGCGTAGCTGCCGCGGCCGCGGTCGGCGCTCACCCGATCGAAGAGCAGCAGCGTCCGTCCCTGGCGGTCGAGGAAGGCGACGGCGCCGCGGGCGCGCGCGTTCCCGCCAAGCAGGCGTCCGCGGACCTTCAGCAGTCCCGCCGGCGCCCCCGTGTCGACGGCGAAGAAGCCGGCGTTGACGGCGGCGATCCCCTTCTTTCGCGCCGCCATGTCGGCGACGGTCTCGCGGGCCGGCAGGCGGTCGTTCGCGATGGCGATCTCGAGCGAGACCCTGCGCGGATCGAGCCTCAGCGCCTGCACCGCCACCGGACCCGCCGGGCTCAGCAGCGACGGATCGTGGAGCCGATGCAGCTCCACACCGTCGGCGATCCGCTGGACGTTGGGCGGCGGCGCCGCGGGCTGCGGCGGATTCCGGCCCGCCGGCAGGGTCCAGACGAGCAGCAGCAGCCAGGCGGCGGCACCACGCATGCGCCCCATTTTGTGGCATAAGGGACCTGCACATGAAACTCGTCACCGTCGACTGGCTGATCGTGCTCGCCACGATCCTGATCTGCTTCGTGCCGGCGCTGTTCTTCGGCAAGCGCGCCGGCCGGAACACCTCGGAGTTCTTCGCCTCCGGCCGCTCCGTCCCGTGGTGGCTCGCCGGGCTGTCGATGGTGGCGACGACGTTCAGCAGCGACACGCCGAACTGGGTGACGCAGCAGGTGCGGCAGTACGGCGTCGCCGGCAACTGGCAGTGGTGGGCGATGGTGCTGACCGGCGTCGCGACCGTGTTCTTCTTTGCGCGGCTGTGGCGCCGGTCGGGCGTGATGACGGATCTCGAGTTCTACGAGCTGCGCTACTCGGGGCGCGCGGCGTCGCTCGTCCGCGGCTTCCGCGCGGTGTACCTCGGGCTGTTCTTCAACTGCTTCATCATGGGCATGGTCACGCTGGCGGCGTGCAAGATCGCCAACATCCTGTTCGGCCTGCCGCCGTGGCAGACGATCGTCATCTGCGGCGTGCTCAACGTCGTGTTCGCGGCGCATTCCGGGCTGTGGGGCGTGCTGGTCATCGACATGGTGCAGTTCTTCATCAAGATGACGGCGGTGATCGCCGCCGCCTACTTCTCGCTGAAGCAGGTGGCGCGTCAGACCGGCGTGGGCGAGAGCGCCGCCGCCGGGCTGCGGCAGCTGGTCGAGATCCTCGGCGGGCAGCAGGTCAACTTCGCGGCGGGCTCGCAGCCGGTGCTGACGCCGATCGACGGCCGCGGCCAGCCGCTGCTCGACATGATGCCGAACTTCGCGATGACCGACCTGGCGCTGATGATCTTCATCGTGCCGATCGCGATCGGCTGGTGGGCGAACTGGTATCCGGGGGCGGAGCCGGGCGGGGGCAGCTACATCGCCCAGCGCATGCTGGCCTCGAAATCGGAAAAGGACTCGCTCGGCGGGACGCTGTTCTTCAACCTCGCGCACTACGTGCTGCGCCCGTGGCCGTGGATCGTCACCGCGCTCTGCTCGATCGTCGTGTTCCCGGAGCTGAAAGACATCCAGGCGGCGTTTCCCGGCGCCGATCCGCGCCTGATCGGACACGACAGCGCGTTTCCCGCGATGCTCAAGTTCCTGCCGGTCGGGTTCGCCGGCCTGATGATGGGCGGGCTCATCGCGGCGAACTCCTCGACGATCCTCACGCACTTGAACTGGGGCGCCTCGTACCTGGTCCACGACTTCTACCGCCGCTTCATCCGGCCCGACGCGGACGAACGGCATTACGTCGGGGTCGGCCGCATCTGCACGGTGCTGCTCTACGTGGTGGCGGCGCTGCTCAGCACGATGCTGGAGTCGGCGCAGGACGCGTTCGAGATCCTGATTTCGATCGGCGCCGGGACCGGGCTGCTCTATCTGCTGCGCTGGTTCTGGTGGCGGATCAACGCCTGGACGGAAGTGGTCGCGATGGTCAGCTCGTTCGCGGTGTCGGTGTTCTTCTTCGCGATGCGCAAGTCGGGGCAGGGTTTTCCGTTCGCGTATACCGTGCTCTTCTCGGTGGCCTTCACGACCATCTGCTGGCTGATCGCCGCCTACGTCACCGCGCCGACGAGCCGCGAGCGCCTGATCGAGTTCTACCGCAAGGTGCATCCCGCCGGTCCGGGGTGGCGCGTCATCCGCGAGGCCGCGGGCGTCAGCGAGGCGGAGGCGGCGCGGCATGGCGACCACATCGGCAAGGCGACGCTCGGGTGGATTTCCGGCTGCCTGACGATCTGGATGTCGCTCTTCGCCATCGGCAACTTCCTCTACGGGCGCACGTCGCTCGCCCTGATCCAGACCGCCATCTTCCTGGTCAGCGGCCTGACGCTGCTCTACGTGGTGAACACGTTGTGGGATCGCTCGCCGCAGGACACGCGCAGCGCGCGAGTGTGACGCGCCCTTTCGCCGGCGTGGGCGCCTGAATCCGCAGTAGACTCAGGCGCATGAAAGTCCTGGCGGTGGCAGTGTCGCTCGCGATGCTTGCGGCCCGGCAGGAGCCGCAGCCGCGGCGCCCGACTTTCAAGTCCACCGTCGACCTGGTGCCGGTGGACGTCAGCGTGGTCGACAAGAACGGCCGGCCCGTGTCCGACCTCACCCCGCAGGAGTTCACCCTGTCGGTCGACGGCAAACCGCGGCGGATCGCGTCCGCGGAGTTCATCTCGATCGCCGGCACCGCCGCCGCCGCGCCGGCGAGGGCCGCCGAATACAGCACGAACGCCGGGGCTGCGGGCGGGCGGCTGATCATGCTCGTGATCGACGCCGAGAACATCGGCATCGGCCGCGGCAAGACGGTGTTCGAGGCGGCGCGCCGGTTCGTCGGCACCCTGAACCCGGCCGACCGCGTCGCGCTCGTCGTGCTGCCGAACGTCGGCCCTCAGACCGAGTTCACGACCAATCACGCGCTGGTGCAGTCGCTGCTCGCGAAGGTCGTCGGCCGCGCCACCGAGGAGTTCGGACCGCGGCGGATCGGGCTTTCCGACGCGCTGGCGCTGCAGGGGAACGATCGCACCGCGATCCGCGACATCGTCGCGCGCGAATGCGGCGCCGATCCCGGACCGACGCTCGTCGAGAGCTGCCTGCAGCGGATGCAGGGCGAAGGCGGGCAGCTGCTGATGTCGGTGCGGGAGCGCTCGCGCAACGCGCTGGTCGCGCTGCGCGGGCTGTTCGACCGCATGGACACCGGCAACACCCCCAAGACCATCGTGCTGCTCTCGGAAGGGATGCTGCTCGATCGCGACCTGGCCGACATCTCGTGGATCGGCACGCGCGCGTCGGCCGCGCACATCATTCTCTACGTGCTCCAGATGGACAGCTCGGAGTCGGACGCGTCGTCGCAGCGGCTCTCCTCGTCGCAGACGGCGGACAAGACCATCCTGAAGCACGGCCTCGACCAGCTGGCGTTCAACGCCCGCGGCGAGGTGTTCAGGATCTTCGGCGACGCGGACTTCGCGTTCCAGCGTCTCGGACGCGAGCTCTCCGGCTACTACCTCCTCAGCTTCGAACCGGAGAGCGGCGACCGCGACGGCACGCCGCACCGGATCAAGATCGACGTGCGCCGGCCGCAGGTGGAGCTGCGCGCCCGGCGCGAGTTCACCGTCGGTCCGCCGGTCGCGCTCACCACCGACGAATTGGTGCGCCAGGCGCTGCGCTCGCCGATCCTCGCCGCCGACATTCCGCTCAAGCTCACGACCTACACGTTCCAGGACCCGGCGTCGTCGCGGTTGAAGATCCTGCTCGCCGTCGAGATCGATCGCTCGATGAACCCGCGGGAGAACGTGAGCCTCGGATACGTCATGCTCGACGACATGGGGCAGCCGGGCGCCGGCCGTCTGCAGCGGACGGTTCCCAACCCGGTCGACGCGGTGCGGCGGGTGCAGCAGTGGGTTGGCGCCGCGGTGGCGCCGCCGGGGAACTACACCGTCAAGGTCGCGGTGGTGGACGACAGCGGCCGTCGTGGCAGCGTCGAGCGCACGATCACCGCTCGATTGAGCGCCTTCGGCCAGCTGCACGCGACCGACCTGCTGCTTGCCGACAACATGACGCAGAACGCGGGGGATGCGCCTCCGCCGGTCGCCGCGGATCTCACTGGAGACGAGCTCCATACCTACTTCGAGCTGCTCTCCGAGGCACCCGAGCAGCTCACGAACGCCAGCGTCGTCCTCGAAGTGGCGAAGACCGAGACCGGCCAGGCGATCGAGAGCGCGCCCGCGCGGCTGCAGGCGGCGGAAATGGCGGGCGGGCGCCGGCGTACGGCGGAGGCGGGCGTGCCGATCGGCCTGCTCCCTCCGGGCGAGTACGTGGTCCGCGCGGTCATTTCCGTCAGCGGCCGCAAGGTCGGACAAGTCGTCCGCCCGTTCCGCGTGAGCCGTGCCGGGCCGCTCGTCGCGGCGCGCGGCGCGGCCGCGTCACCCCTCGAGCCCGCGCCGCCGATCGCCTTCGCCTCGCGCATCGACGTGTTCGACAAGTCGGCGGTGCTGACGCCGCAGGTGCTCAGCTTCTTTCTCGATCGATTCAGCGCCGGTGCGGCGGCGGACGCGGTTCCGCTTCGACCCGCGATTGAGCACGCTCGCGCCGGCAGGCTGGACGAGGCGCTGCAGGGGTTGAAGGGCGCGGCCGACGATCGACTCGCGGCAGTGTTCCTGAGAGGCCTCGCCGCACTCTCGAGCGGCGATCTGAAGAATGCCGAAGCGCGGTTCAGCGCCGCGCTGAAGATGGATTCGGAGTTCCTGCCGGCGGCGTTCTATCTCGGCGCGTGCCATGCCGCCGCGGGACGCGATCGAGACGCGGCCGCAGCGTGGCAGACCGCGCTCATCACCGAGTCGAACGCGCCGTTCGTCTACACGCTCCTCGGCGACGCGCTGCTTCGCCTGCGCGACACCGAGCAGGCCGTCGACGTGCTGACCGCGGCGCGCACGCTGTGGCCGGCCAACGACGACGTCGGCATCAGACTGGCGACCGCGTTGGTCCGATCGGGCAGGCACGCCGAGGCAGTGAAGATCCTGCTGCCGTACCTGGACGCGCACCCCGCGGACGCCGACGGTCTGTTTCTCGCGCTGCGCTCCTTGTACGAGACGCGCGCGGCGAACGGGTCGATCGAGACCCGCGACGCCGACAAGGCGCGCTTCACGCGATACGCCGACGCCTATGCCGCAGCCGGAGGTTCCCGGCAGGCGGTGGTGAACCAGTGGCGGAAGGCATTCGGGTCGCAGTAGCGGCCGACGGCGATCCGCTGACAACCCACCGCCCCGCGCTGTCCGGTTGACAGCCGCGCCGCCATTAGTTCACAATTTGTGAATATATGCCGCGCACCCTGCTCACCGACCTCGAGCTGATGATCATGCTGGCGGTGCTGCGCGTCGGCGACGACGCCTACGGCGTGCGGATCGCCCAGGAGATCGAGGCGATAACCGGGAGGCGGGTGCTGCTCGGCGCCGCGTACGCCGCGCTGGAGCGGCTCGAGAACAACGGGCTGGTCGCCTCGAACACCGGCACCCCGACACCCGAACGGGGCGGCCGCGCCCGCCGGTTCTTCCGCGTCACCCCGCGCGGGCTGCGCTCGGTGAAGGACACGCAGAGGGCGCTGGCCGCGATGTGGCGCGGCGTCCCTCAGCTGAAGGAGAAGCTGACATGAGCACGCGGCAGCCTCCACGAGTCGCGCTCGCGCTCCTCGAGCGGCTCGTGCCCGACAGCGCTGCGCTGGCCGGCGACCTCATCGAAGAGTACGGGCGGCGCCCCTCGCGCGTCCGCGTCTGGCGCGAAGTGCTGACCGCGATTGCGGCGGCCGGGTTCGAGCGATCGGACGAGATCCGGCCGCTGCGGCTGGTCGATCTGCAGCCGAGCGACGCCATCGACCGGACACGGCGGCTGACGCTCGGCGGCGCGCCGGTCAATCTGACCGGCAGTCCGGTCGCCGGCGCGGGCGGGCTGACGCTGATCGGGCTCGTCGTGCTGATGACCTTCTTCATGCCCGCGGCGTGGTGGCTGATCGCCGCCGCCGCCGGCGCGGGACTCGTGCTCGGCGTCGTCATGATCGTGATGCGCCGGAGGCGCGTTGGGTAAGGAGCTCGGGCTCGACATCCGCGCCGCGATCCGCGCGCTGCTCGCCTCGCGCGCGATCTCAGCGGCGGCGATGCTGACGCTCGCGCTCGCCGTCGGCGCGACGACCGCCCTGTTCTCGGTCGCCAACGGTCTGATGCTCCGCCCGCTGCCGGTCGACGAACCGGAACGGCTCGCCACGATCACGTCCGACACGGCCCTTCGGTTCGGCTTCCACGGAGGCGCCGGCTGGAGCTTCGCCATGTGGGAGCGGCTGCGGGAGCGCCGCGGCGCCTTCGATGGCGCATTCGCGTGGATCCTGCAGCCCCTCGAGACGGCGCAGTCGGGCGAGTCGCAGCCGTTCGACACGCTGTTCGCCAGCGGCGACTTCTTCAATACGCTTGGCAGTCACGCCCTCCTCGGCCGCCCCTTCACCGCCGCCGACGACGTGAGAGGCGGCGGCCCCGATGGACCGGTAGCGGTTCTCAGTCATGACGCGTGGCAGCGCCGCTTCCATGGCACGCCGGGCGTGATCGGTTCGCGGCTGCTGGTTGAAGGCAGGCCGGTCACCATCGTCGGCGTCGCCCGGCGAGGATTCCGCGGGGTGGACGTCGGCCGATCGTTCGATCTCGCGATGCCGCTCGCGAACGAACCACTGATGCTCGGCGCGCGTTCGGTGGTCGACAGCCGCCGCGCGATGCTGCTGACCGTGATGGTGCGGGTGAAAGCGGCAGACGGCATCGCGGGCGCCACGGCAAAGCTGCGCGCGATGCAGAGCGACATCGTCGGCCCCGGAGTTCCGCCGTGGTTGAAGGAGCCGATGGTGCTCGCACCGGCATCGACCGGCATCACCGACCGATCGCAGCTCCGTCAGCTGTACGCGCGCCCCCTGGTCACGCTGCTGATCGTGTCGGCGCTGGTGCTGGTGATCGTGTGCGTGAACGTCGGCACGCTGTTCGTCGTACGCACCGCCGCCCGTCGCCGCGATCTCAGCATCCGGCTCGCGGTCGGGGCGCCTCCCTGGCGGCTGGCGCGCCAGCTGTTCGTGGAGGGGCTGGCGCTCGGCGGCGTCAGCGCGCTGGCCGGCACGATCTTCGCGGTGTGGGCGGGTCGAGCGCTCGTCGCCAGCCTGCCGGCCGCGACGGGGTTCGCCGTTCTCGACGTGCCGATCGATTGGCGGGTGCTGGCGTTCATCAGCGCGACCACCGTCACGGCGGTTGTCGTGTTCGCCACGACGCCCGCACTGTACGCCGCGCGCGTCCCCTCGGTGGAAGCGCTGTCGGCCGACCGAGCGGGAGGAGGAGGAGGGCGCAGCGGCTCGTTGACGGGCGCGATGATTGCGGCGCAGATCGCGCTGTCGATCGTGCTGGTCTCGGCGGCCGCAGTGTTCGGCCGCACGCTCGACAGGCTCGCGCACGTACCGCTCGGGTTCAATCCGGCCGGTGTGATCGTGATGACCGTGAACGCTTCCCGGGTGTCCGCCGACGACCCGGCGCGACTGCGAGTGTACGAACGGCTGCTCGAGGCCATCGCCGCGGCGCCTGGCGTCATCGGCGCCGCCGGATCGCCGTGGACGCCATTCGGAACTGGTGCAGGCGGCCTGCTGACCGACGCGCGCGGCAGGCGGGCTGACGCGCAGCCGCAAGTCGCGTTCAACTTCGTCACCCCCGGCTGGTTCGGCGTGTATGGCACCGCGCTGCGGGCGGGCCGCGACTTCGACGGCGGCGACAGCGCGGGAGCGCCGCGGGTCGCGATCATCAACGAAGCGCTCCGCCGCAGGCTCGGTGAGAACGTGAGCGTCGGCGCCACGATCAAGGCTGGTCCCTGCGCGGCAGCCGGCTGCACCGTCGCCGGCATCGTCCAGGATGCGGTATACGGACAGTCGCTGCGCGATCAGCCGCCGCCCACGGTGTACGTCCCGTTCGCGCAATCCACCGGCCTCGGACCGCCGGACCGTCCGTTCCGCATCGCCGTCCGCGGCGCTGCGGATGCTTCACGCGCGGTCGCGCTCCTGACCGACACCGTGCGCTCGGTCGAACCTGCCGTGACGGTGGCTTTCCGAGCTCTCGATCGTGACGTGCAGACCTCGCTGACGCGGGAACGGCTCGTCGCCACCCTCGCAGGCTTCTTCGGCGTGGTCGCACTGCTTCTGTCGGCCATCGGAGTCTTCGGCGTCGCGTCGTTCGCGGTGTCGCGCGGGCGCCGGGAGATCGCCATCCGCCTCGCGCTGGGCGGACAGCCGGCGCGCGTCCTGGCCGCGCTGCTGGCCCGGATCGGTGCATCCGTCGCAGCGGGCGCGCTGGCGGGAATCCTTGCCGCGTCGTGGCTGTCTCGCTTCATCGCGCCGCTCGTTTACGGCCTCGAGCCGCGGGACCCCGCCACGCTGTTGGCGTCAACCCTGGTGCTGGTGTTCGTCGCCGGTCTGGCGGCGCTGCTTCCGGCGTGGCGCGGCACCCGAGTCCAGCCGTCGGAACTGCTGAGGCAGCACTAGCCAGCCAGTTCGCGGAACACCGCCTGCGCGCTCCGCGTATACTTCTCCTGCTACTCCCCTAGATGGGAATAGGGAAGGCCATTCATCCGATGTTCTCCAGAGACGCCGCGGTGCTCCAGGGCACCATCGAACTGCTCGTCCTCAAGCGCCTGTCCCAGGGGCCGATGCACGGCTACGGCATCGCCAGCTGGATCGAAACCGCGACCGACGATGTGCTGAGGGTCGAAGAGGGATCGTTGTACCCCGCGCTCTATCGCATGGTGCAGAAGCGATGGATCAAGGGAGAGTGGGGGATTTCCGAGCACAATCGCCGCGCGAAGTTCTATCGGCTCACGCCGGCGGGCGAGCGTGAATTCGAGCAGCAGGCGAGCGGCTGGCTGCGTCTCTCCCACGCCGTCAGCCGCGCGGTGACCACCGGCGAGCTGCCGTCCTCGCGGGGGCGCCGATGAAGCGGCCGCGTGAGTGGCGCCCGTGGCGCTGGGCGGTCCGTCCGAACCCGGGCGAAGAGCTGGACGAGGAGCTTCGCTTTCACCTGGATCAGCGCACGCGCGACTACGTCGATCGCGGACTGAGCCCGGAGTCCGCGCGCAAGGCGGCGGCACAGCGGTTCGGCGACGCCGCGCGCGTGCGCGACGCGTGCGCGCCGATGATCGCGGCCGAGCACGCCACCGAGGCGCGGCGCACTTTCTGGCGGGTCTCGTGGCTCGACGTCAAGCTCGGACTGCGCATGTTCGTCAAGTACCCCGGCCTGTCCCTGGTGTCGGTGATCGGCATGTCGGTGGCGATCGCGATCGGCGCCGGTTACTTCACCGTCCTCGGCACCTGGCTCGACTCGTCGCTCCCGCTGCCGGAAGGGGAGCGGATCGTGTCGATCCGCAAGGTTGGCGGCGGCGGTATGGACAACGCGTCCGGCGCCGAGTTCCTGCAGTGGCGCGATGAGCTGAAGACCGTCCGCGATCTCGGGACCTTCCGCGACCAGCGGCGCAACCTGGCGGCGGATGGACGCATCGACGTGGTCGAGGTCGCCGCGATGACCGCCTCCGGCTTCCGTGTCGCGCGCATCGCGCCCGTGATGGGGCGGGTGCTGACCGACGAAGACGAGCGTCCCGGGGCGCCGCCGGTCGTGGTCGTCGGCTTCGAGGAGTGGCAGCGCCGCTTCGGCAGCGATCCGCGGATCCTGGAGCGGACGCTTCGACTGGACGACACGGTCTACGCGATCGTCGGGGTGATGCCGCAGGGTTTCGGCTTTCCGATCAATCACAAGTACTGGGTCCCGCTCTACGTGTCCCCCGACATCGGCAGCGATCGTCTGTTCGTCTTCGGCCGGCTGGCCGACGGCTTCTCGATGAAGGACGCGCGGGCGGAAGTGACCGCGGTCGGCGATCGCATGGCCGCCGCGCTGCCCGGGGGGCGGAGCGAACGCCGGCCGCGCGTCATCGGCTACACCCACGCCTTCATCGGGATTCAGGGGCCGGAAATGGAACTGGCGATGCGCGCGTTCCAGTTCGGGCTCAGCGTGCTGCTGCTGATCGTCGCAATCAACGTCGCGGTGCTGGTCTACGCGCGCACGGCGACGCGCCTGGGCGAGATCGCGGTGCGCACCGCGCTTGGCGCCAGCCGCTCCCGAGTGGTGGTGCAGTTGTTCGTCGAAGCGCTGGTCCCCTCGGTAGCCGCAGCAGTCATCGGCCTGGCGATCGCCAAGGTGGCGATAGGCAGGATCCTCGATGCCGTCGGCAGCGAAGGCGACGGCGCCAGCCGTCTCCTCGTCCTGATGGACTTCTCGTTGACGCCCGCGGTCATCCTGTACGTCACCGGGCTCGCCCTCCTCGCCGCCGTCATCGCCGGCGTGATTCCGGCGCTCAAGGCGACGGGGTCGCGCGTGCAGCGCGGCCTGCAGTATTTCGGGACGCGGGCCGCGGGTGCGCAGCTCGGGCCGATGTGGACGGCGATGATCGTCCTGCAGGTCACGGCCGCGGTGGCGCTCCTGCCGCCGGCGCTGTACAACGGCGCGCAGATCTTCAGCCAGGCGGCCAAGCGCCCGGCGGTCGGCGCCAATGGGCTCGTCCGCGCGTCGATCGGCTTCTCGCGTGAAGGGCGCGCCGGCGGCGTCGATGCGCGGCTTCCGGAGCTGACGACCGCGCTCGCCCAGCGTCTCGAGGCGGATCCGGAGATCGCGGCCGTCACCTTCACCGACAGCTTTCCCGGCGAGGAGGGCTTCGCATCGTTCGAGGTGGAAGACGCGGCAACGGCGACCGCGGCGGTGTCGACCGCGAAAGGTCCCGTCGTGCCGGCCCGCCGGAGTGAAGTCGCAATCAATCTCTTCGACGTCTTTGAGATCCCGGTCATCGCCGGCCGCGGATTCAGTCCCGCCGACGCGCGTCCCGAACCCACGGTCGTCATCGTCGACGACACCTTTGTGCAGAAGGTTGGCGGTAGCGTCCTCGGGCGGCGGATACGGTACCGCGCCTCCTACGAAGGGGACGTCACGAACAGTCCGTGGTACGAGATCGTCGGCGTGGTCCCGGCATTCTCCACCGACTTCACCCCGAGCGGACCGGGCGCGCCGTCCCCGGCGCCGCGCGTGTTCCACCCCGGCCGCCCCGGCGCGAGGCGCGTCTCGACGATGATCGTCCGGCTCAGTGGCAGTCCTGCGCCACAGCTGACGCCGAGGCTGCGGCAGATCGCGGCGACCGTGCACCCCGCCCTCGGCCTGGAAACGGTCGAGGGCGTCGTCGAGACGTGGAACAACGGCCAGAAGTTCATGCGGCTGATCGCCACCGCGATCATCATCGTGATGACCAGCGTGCTGCTGCTGTCGGCCGCGGGGATCTACGCGATGATGTCGTTCACCGTCGCGCGGCGGCGCCGCGAAATCGGCATCCGCGCCGCGCTCGGCGCCGATGCGCGCCGCATCCTCGCCGGCATCTTCCGCCGTGCCGCGGGGCAGCTTGCTGCGGGCGTCGCCCTGGGCGTGACGCTGGCGGCGGCGCTCGATTGGCTCGGCGGCGGGGCCCTCACCGGCGGCAAGACGCTGCTCCTGCTGCCCGGTGTCGTGGCGGTGATGACGCTCGTGGGCCTGCTTGCCGCGGTGGCGCCGGCGCGCCGCGGGCTCGCGGTGCAGCCGGTGGAGGCGCTGCGCGAGGAATAGCGCGGGCTACACCATCCTCACGTCGCCGCTCGCCGCTTCTTCCGACACGGCTTCGCCGCCGAGCAGCCTCGCGTTCAGCGTCCCGCCGGAGAACAGCATCTCGTGCAACGCCGCTTCCACGGTCGCGCTGCTCACGGCTCCCTTCGCGTCGGCGTCGAGGTGATGCTGCGCCACGCGCCGGAGCAGTTCCTTGATGAACGCCGGACTCGCGCCGTCGGTCCGGCGGGCCACATCGTCCATCAGTTCCGGGGACAGCGTCAGCGTTCTCGCATACAGCGCGGCCAGCCGGCGGCGCAGACGCTCATCCGGGAGGGGGAACTCGATCGCCTGGTCGATCCGGCCCGGGCGGCTCGCGAGCGCGGGCTCCAGCGTATCGGGCCGGTTCGTCGTCAGGACGAAAAACACGTCGGCGCGCTCGCGAAGGCCGTCGAGTTCGTTGAGGAGGCGATTGAGCATCACTTCGTCGCACGCGCTGGCGCGTTCGGAGCGATCGCGCGCGATCAGGTCGGCGTCCTCGATCACGACCAGCGCGGGCTGAAGCAGACGCGCCAGCGCCATGTACTCGGGCAGGATGCCCATCTCCTCCGCCGTGATCAGCAATGTCGTGTGGCCGGGAAGCTTGCCGGCGAGGTAGCGAATGCAGTGCGTCTTGCCGGTGCCCGGAGCGCCGTGGAACAGCAGCCCCTTCTGCGTCGACAGCCCCATGGCGCGGAGCGCCGGCCGCTGTTCGGCGAACCGCAGCACGTTGCGCTCGACCGCGCGCAGCGTCGCGTCGGGGAGGATCACCTCGTCGCGCTCGACCGGTTCGAGCTGGTGCACCCTGATCCGCGCCGCGTGGCCGGTCCAGTGCGGACTGGTCTCCAGCGAGAGCACGCGCCCCCGGTAGCACGATCCGCGTGAGAGCTGCCGCTCCAGCGCGTCGAACAGGCGCGACGCCACCTCCGCGCCGAAGTCGCCGGGCGGTGCCGCCACCTCGAGATTCAGGTAGCTGCCGCCGTGCCCGTAGTCGGTATGCTGCGAGAGCACGATTGCATACGGACCGCGATCGTCCCGCAGCAGCCACAGCCCATTCTTCAGGCAGCGGCGGGTTTCGCCGCCGCCGACATCGATGTCTTCGAACTGCGCCGGGGCGACTTCGACCGCACCGTGGCTCTGTTCCAGCAGCTTGGCGAAATCGGTGACCTCATGGCGGTATTGCGCCCTGATGCCGACGAAGTTCCGAGGAAGGATCCGCTCGCCGAACAGCTCGTCGAGCGCCGCCTGGAGATCCGCCTGCTGGCGCAGGGGATACGAGCGCGACGTGGCGAGCAGCTCCTGCGGCCGGAGCGGCGCGAAGTGCCGGGCGAGCCGCTGAAACGCATAGCCCTCCCGCCGCTCCTCCCGAACGGGCCCGGCCGCCGCCGGCTGCAGCAGCGTCGAGCAGGCCGCGACGCACTCGTTGCAGATGAACCCGGAGTCGCCGGCAATGATGTGTTCGACGTTTTCCGCGGTCTTATGACAAAACTGACACCGGCCCTGGGACACGAACTGCTGCGCCATCGATGCCTGCCTCTCTGTGTGCCCCTCCCGGAGCAATCCGGCTGCCGTGCGCCCCCGGCACCCCGCCCCGGCACCCGCCCCCCGGCACCCCGCGAAGCGGTATCCTGAAGGAGCGGATGATTTCCGGCCGGAAACGCAAGGCAATCACCTTCACCGTCCTCGGCATCTGCCTGGTGGCCGCGGCGGTGACGCTGAACGTCAGCTGGCTCGTGCTGAACTGGCGCGAGGGGATGCTGATCGTGTTCGGCTCGATCTTCTTCCTCGTCATCATCGCCGGCGTCGTCATCAACACCATCTTCCTCGTCCGCGAGATCCGGCGGAACGAGCAGCACGACTCCTTCATCAACGCCGTCACCCACGAACTCAAGACGCCGATCGCGTCGATCCGGCTGTACCTGGAGACGCTGCAGTCGCGCGAGCTGGACGAAGCGAAGCGCCGCGAGTTCTACCGCATCATGCTCGAGGACAGCGATCGGCTGCTGCACACCATCGACCAGGTGCTGCGGGCCGGCGCGATGGGGTCCATCCTGCGCCGGGGCGCGAAGGTGCGCCTCGATCTCGGGGAGATCGCGCGGGAGTGCGTCGAGCTGGCGCGCACGCGGTTTCATCTCGGACCGGAGGCGCTCGAGTACGTCGCGCACTCGCCGCACGCCATCGTGCTCGGCGACGCCGAGGAGCTGAAGGCCGCGGTGTGGAACCTCATCGACAACGCGGTCAAGTATTCGCAGGGGGATCCGAGGATTCTCGTCGAGCTCGAAGAGGTGCACAACAACCGCGTCGCCGTGCGCGTGACGGACCACGGCGTCGGGATTTCCCCGGCCGAACTGAAACGTATCTTCAAGCGCTTCTACCGCATTCCCGCCAGCGTCGCGGTCCGCGCCAAGGGCAGCGGGCTCGGCCTGTTCATCGTCCGGTCGGTCGCGCGGAAACACGGCGGACGCGCCTATGCGCAGAGCGCGGGACACGGACACGGCAGCACCTTCACGCTGCTGCTGCCCGCGGCGCCGGCATCCGCGTGACCATCCACACCCCGCCGCGCGTGCTGATCGTCGAGGACGAGCACCACCTCGCCGAGGGGCTGCGCTTCAACCTGGAGGCGGAAGGCTTCCACGCCGAAGTCGTCGACGACGGCGAGCGCGCGCTGGCACGCCTGTCGGATCCCGACGACCCGTTCGACCTGGTGGTGCTCGACGTCATGCTGCCGGGGCGCGACGGCTTTGCCGTCGCCACCGAGCTCAGGCAGAAACGGAACTTCGTCCCCATCCTGATGCTCACCGCCCGCGGCCGGCCTGAGGACGTCTTGAAGGGATTCGCCGCCGGCGCCGACGACTACCTGGCCAAGCCGGCGGAGCTGGCGATCCTGCTCGCCCGCGTCGGCGGCCTGCTCCGGCGGAGCGCCTGGAATCGCGATGACACGCGCGCCGAGCCCAGGCAGGACCGCTACACGTTCAGCGGCAAGACGATAGACTTTGATACCCTCGAACTCGCGGTAGGGGACCGCGTGCTGCAGTTGACGCTGATGGAGGCGAACCTGCTCCGCTACCTCGTCGAGCATGAGGGCAGGGTCGTCTCGAGAAAGACTATGCTGGAACAGGTCTGGGGTCTCCACGAGGACACCGACACCCGCGCGATCGACAACTTCATCGTGCGGCTTCGTCGATATATCGAAAAGGAGCCCGGCCGCCCGCGGCACCTGCTGACGGTGCGCGGCGTGGGCTACCGCTTCATCGCCAACCCCGACGCATGATCGCGATCCTGCTCGTCCTCGCGCTCGCGCAGTCGCCCCCCGCCGCGGAGACGATCGCCGGCGTCGTGGTCGACGCCTCCGGGGCGTCGGTGCCCGGCGCCGCCGTCACGCTGACGCGCGGCGGCGCCACCCGCACGGTCACCACCGCCGCCGACGGCTCGTGGTCGGCGGACCCGCCGGCGGGTTCGGGAAGCGTCGAAATACGTGTCAGCGCCCTGGGCTTTGCCCCCGCCGTGCAGGTGGTGACGCTGCCCGCCCCGGGCTCCATCCGCTTTCAGCTCCGGCCGGCGGCGATTGCCGAAGCCATCAGCGTCACCGCCGATACGGCCACGGCCCGGCTCGCGATCGAGAGCAGCGTCACCTCGCTCGACCGCGCCACCATCGCGACGGCGCCGGCGCTGCGCCTCGACGATCAGCTGCGGTCCGTGCCGGGCTTCAGTCTCTTCCGCCGGACGTCGTCAGCGGTTGCCAACCCGACGACCCAGGGCGTGACGCTGCGAGGGCTGTCCGCGTCGGGCGCCAGCCGCACTCTCGTCATCGCGGACGACGTCCCGCTGAACGATCCGTTCGGCATGTGGGTGTACTGGGATCGCATTCCCGTCGCCGCCCTGCAGCGCGTCGACGTGCTGCGCGGCTCGTCGGGCGACGTGCACGGCAACGACGCGCTCGGCGGGGTCATCCGCCTCACGACGCGGACATCGCGCGGCGCGGAAGCCTGGCTCGATGCGGGATCGTCGGGAACCGGACGCGCCTCGGGATACGCCGGCTTGTCGCGCGGCGCCTGGACCGGCGGCGCCGCGGCCGAGCGGCTGACGACGAACGGGTATCGCGTCGTCGCGCCCGAAGTGCGCGGGCCCGCGGACGTGCGCGCGGACTCCGACGCGAGTTCGGCATTCGGGTGGCTCGGCGGGACGCGGAACACGCTGCAGGCGACGGTGCGCGGCGGCTACTTCGAGGAGGATCGCGGCAACGGAACCCCGGCGCAGGTGAACGCGACGGTGACGCGGTGGACCGGCGCGACGGCGCACGGGTTCGCCGGCGGCGGGGTGTGGGAGGCCCGCGGCGACGTCAGCTCCACCGGGTACCGGCAGACGTTCTCCGCCGTGGCGGCCGGCCGTGCCACGGAGCGGCTCACCAGCCTCCAGTGGGTTGCGTCGTCCGGCGGCGGCGCCGCGGTCAGCTGGCTGCGCGAGACGGCACGGGCGCAGATGCTGTTCGCCGTCAACAGCCGCCGCGCGCGCGCCGACCTGGACGAAGCCGCCTTCTCGCTCGCCGGGGTGCTCGGGCCGGTGGTGCGGACGCGCGCGAAGCAGCTCGGCACCGGCGTCGTCGCACAGGGCAGGTTCGAGGTCTCACCGCGGATAGTGGTCGACGCCGGAGCCCGCGCCGATCACTGGCGGCTCGAGAAGCTGGACGACGCGAGCGGCGACAACACGCTGAACTTCTTCTCGCCGCGGGCCGGCGTCTCGTTTCACATCACTCCCGATCGCACCCTGCGCGTTGCCTGGCTCACCGGGTTCCGCACGCCGACGATGAACGAGCTGTATCGCGGGTTCCGCGTGGGCAGCACCAATACGCTGGCGAACGCCGCGCTGGAGCCGGAAACCTCCTGGGGGCCGGAAGTGGCGTTCACGGTGCGTCACGACCGCTGGACGGCGCGTGCCATCGGCTATGTGACGCGTCTCGACGGCGCGATCTACAACCGGACGATCTCCTCGACGCCGACCTTGATTACGCGCCAGCGCAGCAACGGCGACGCGCGTACGATCGGCTCGGAGCTGGAGCTGGAATGGCGGGCGACGAGCGCCGTCGCGCTGACCACGGCGTGGGCGATCAACGACGCCACGTTCACCTCGGGCGAGCTGGACGGACGGCGCGTGCCGCAGGTGCCGCGCGCAACCGGGTCGATCGGCGCGCGCGCGCAGGTCCGCGCCTTCACCGCCGCCGGCACCGTCCGCGTCATCGGCGCGCAGTTCGACGACGATCGCAACGAATTCCGCCTTGCGCGCGGAGCGCTCGTCGACGTGCGCGGCGGCTGGCGGCTGTCGCGCGGCCTCGAGCTGTTCGGCGCGATCGAGAACGCGCTCGACGAGGAGATCGACACCGGCCGCACGCCGATTCGCACCGTCGGAGCACCGCGCATCGGGCGCGCCGGCGCCATCATCAGGTTCTGACATGCTCGTACGAGTCGCCGCGGGACTCGTGGCAACCGCATCGTTGCTGGGCAGCGCGGCGCCGCAGGCGCCGGCCGGACACGAGAACTACAGCGAGCCGGTCCCCGGGACGAAGGTCCAGATCGACATGATCGCGATCCCGGGGGGGACCTTCACCATGGGCAGCCCGGACGCGGAGGCCGGACGCAGCGCGGATGAAGGGCCGGCGCACCAGGTGCGGATCGCGCCGCTCTGGATCGGGCGGACGGAAATCACCTGGGACCAGTACGATGCGTTCGCGTTCTCGGTCCCGGGGACGAGCCCGGGCGGGTCGCCGCCGCCGCCCGGCGGCGCCGACGCGGTGACGCGCCCTTCACCGCCGTACGGAGACGAGTCATTCGGCTTCGGCAAGGGGAATCAGCCGGCGATCAACGTGCAGTATCACGCCGCGATGGAATACTGCCGCTGGCTGTCGCTGAGGACCGGCAAGACCTATCGACTGGCGACGGAAGCGGAGTGGGAGTACGCGGCCCGCGCCGGCACGTCCACCGCGTATTCGTTCGGGAACGACGCGTCCAAGCTCGACCAGTTCGGGTGGCACGCCGGCAACTCCAGCGGGCGCCCGCATCCGGTGGCGCGGAAGGGGCCGAACCCGTGGGGATTGTTCGACATGCACGGCAACGTCGCCGAATGGGTGCTGGACCACTACGATCCGACGTTCTACGCGCAGGTGCCGGCGCGGGCGCCGGGCCCCGTGCTGCTGCCCACCCATCGGCGGTATTCCTACGTGGTCCGCGGCGGATCGTGGGATGATCCGGCGGCCAGGCTGCGAAGCGCGGCGCGGCGGGGGTCGAGCGAGGAATGGAACCGCCGCGATCCGCAGAGCCCGCAGAGCATCTGGTGGCACACCGACGCGACGTTCGTCGGCTTCCGCATCGCCCGCGCCGTCGAGGAGCAGGAGAACTTGAAGGGACTGCGCTCGGCCATCACCACGTCGAGCCGGTAGCGACTGAGGAGACGGTCATGAGTACAACACGTCGAGACTTCCTGAAGACGGCAACGACGGCGGCGCTGGGCGGCGCCGTGGTTCAGGGCACCGGCACCGGCGCCGTCTTCGCCGGCCAGCGCGCCGCCGGCAGCGACGCCATTCGCATCGGCCTGATCGGCTGCGGCGGCCGCGGCACCGGCGCCGTGGACGACGCGATCAGTTCGTCGCCCGGCGTGACGCTGGTGGCGATGGGAGACATGTTCCAGGATCGCTTGACCTCGAGCCGCGCCCAGCTGACGGAGAAGTTCGGCGCCAGGATCGACGTCGGCGACCGCGCGTTCACCGGCGTCGATGCGTACAAGCGGGTGATCGCGAGCGACGTCAACTACATCATCCTGGCGACGCCGCCCGGCTTCCGGCCGATTCACCTCACCGCGGCGATCGACGCAGGCAAGAACGTCTTCACCGAAAAGCCCGTCGCCGTGGACGGTCCCGGCATCCGGGCGGTGCTCGCCGCCTACGAGACCGCGAAGGCCAAAGGACTCGGCATCGCCGCCGGCACGCAGCGGCGGCATCAGACGGGCTACCTCGAGGCGATGAAACGGATCCAGGACGGCGCCGTCGGCCGGATCGTGTCGGCCCGGTGCTACTGGAACCAGGGCGGGCTGTGGAAGCGCGATCGCCAGCCGGACTGGACCGACGCCGAGTGGCAGATCCGCAACTGGCTCTATTTCACCTGGCTCTCCGGCGATCACATCGTCGAGCAGCACGTCCACAACATCGACGTGGTGAACTGGGCGATGGACGGCCATCCGGTGAGCGCGAACGGGATGGGCGGCCGGCAGGTGCGGACCGGTCCGGAGTACGGCCACATCTTCGATCACTTCGCGATCGACTACGAGTACGCCGGCGGCACGCCGCTGGCGAGCCAGTGCCGGCAGATTCAGGGCTGCGCCAACAACGTGACCGAGTCGCTCGTCGGCGAGCGGGGCACCGTCCGGCTCGACAACAGCGGCAAGTACTCGATCACCGGCCCGAAGGCGTGGACGTTCGCCGACAAGGACAACCGGCCCTACGTGCAGGAGCATACGGACTTCATCGCGGCGATCCGCGCCGGCAAGCCGTACAACGAACTGAAGACCGTCGCCGAGAGCACGCTGACGGCGATCATGGGCCGCATGTCGGCGTATACGGGGAAGGTCGTCACCTGGGACCAGGCGCTCAACTCGAAGGAGGAGTTGATGCCGCGCAACCTGACGCTCGGCCCGCTGCCGACGCCGCCGGTGGCGGTGCCGGGCCAGACGCAGCTGACGTAGGCCACGGATCACACGGACGGCACGGATCAGCAGGAGGCCACGGATTTCACGGATAGCACGGACAGCCGGTCCCCACGGGACGAGGTCGGAATGGGTATTGACCTCGAAGTGATCCGTGTCGTCCGTGTGATCCGTGGCCTCGGGGCGGTGGCGGTCGCGGCCCTGCTCGTGCTCGGCGGCTCGGCGGCGGCGGAGCAGCGGTTCGAGTTCAGCGCGCCGCACATGGGCACGCTGGTGCGGCTGGTGCTGTATGCCGCGGACGCGTCCGCCGCGGAGGCTGCGGCGGCGCGGGCCTTCGGCCGCATCGGCGCGCTGGACGAGACACTCAGCGATTATCGAGAGACGAGCGAGCTGAATCAGGTGTCGCGCCGCGCCGGCGCCGGCGCGGTCGAGGTGAGCGAGGACCTGTTCCGCGTGCTCGAGGCCGGGCAGCGTGTCGCGCGGGCCAGCGGCGGGGCGTTCGACGTGACGGCCGGTCCGCTGAGTCTGGTCTGGCGCGAGGCGCGGCGGCGGAAGACGCTGCCGGATCCCGCCCGGCTCGCCGCGGCGCGGGCGCTGGTCGGCAGCGCGAGGCTCGCACTGGATCATGCGCGCCGGACCGTCGGCCTCGGGCGCGAGGGCATGCAGCTCGACGCCGGCGGGATCGCCAAGGGGTTTGCCGCGGATGAAGCCGCGGCCGTCCTCCGCGCCTGCGGCATCCGCAGCGCGCTGGTCGCGGCCGGAGGAGACATCGTCGTGACGGACGCCCCGCCGGGAACGGCGGGCTGGCGGGTCGCCGTCGCGTCGATCGACGGGCCGAACGCGGCGCCGTCCGGATACCTGACGCTCCGCGATGCGGCGGTGTCGACGTCGGGAGACGCGGAGCAGTTCATGGTGGTTGACGGCGTGCGCTATTCGCATATCTTCGATCCGCGCACCGGCCGCGCGCTCCGCGGACGCAGCAGCGTGACCGTGGTGGCGCCGGACGGGATGACGTCCGACGCGCTGGCCACCGCGGCGTCCGTGCTGGGGGGAACGCGCGGCATCCGTCTCGTCGACGCGACGCCCCGGGCGGCGGCGCTGATCGTCGAGGCGCGGGAGGGCGATGGGATGCGGAGGTTCGAGTCGCGCCGGTGGCGCGCAGTCGGCGGCTTCGCCGCCTCGAGGTGACCGAGATGGGCCGGAATGTGTCGTTCTTGCGGGATCCGATCGCGCGCCGTGCTGCGAACGCACGATGACGCGGCGGCGCTCGCGATCGCGGCGTCGCGCGACGCCGCCGCGCGCATCCGCGAGGCGATCGTCACCCGGGGTCGCGCCCGCATCGTCGCCGCCACGGGCGCGTCGCAGATCGCCTTCCTCGACCGCCTGGTGCGCGAGCCCGGCATCGACTGGCTGCTCGTCGAGATGTTCCATCTCGACGAGTACGTCGGCCTGCCGATCGATCACCCCGCGAGCTTTCGCAAGTACCTGCTGGAACGTTTGATCCGGCCCGCCGGCATCGCCCGCTACCATCTGCTCGACGGCGAGCGCGATCCCGCGGAGGTCTGCCGGCATGTCGGCGCGCGGCTGCGCAAGGAAGCCGTCGACGTCGCGTTCGTCGGCATCGGCGAGAACGGCCATCTCGCGTTCAACGATCCGCCGGCGGATTTCGAGACCGAGGAGCCGTATCTGGTCGTGAAGCTCGACGAACGCTGCCGGCGGCAGCAGGTCGGCGAAGGCTGGTTCGCGCGCCTGGAAGACGTGCCGCAGACGGCGATCTCGATGTCGATCCGGCAGATCCTGCGCGCCAGAGGCATCGTCTGCGTGGTGCCGGACCGCCGGAAGGCGGAAGCGGTGCGGGAGGCGATCGAGGGGCCGGTCGATCCGATGGTGCCCGCGTCCATCCTGCAGCGGCATCCCCACGCGACGATTCACCTGGATCGCGAGTCCGCGTCGCTGCTCCGAAAGAGGTTATGAGACTGCGAACGTTTCCGCTCATCGCGGCGCTGCTGATCATCGGTACGATCGTTCCGGCGGCGGCGAGGTTCTACACCGACTGGCTGTGGTTCATCGAGCTCGGCTTCGAGTCGGTGTTTCTGCGCGCGCTCGGCGCGCAGGCGACGGTCGGAATCCTCTCGGGGGCGGTCGCGCTCGCCCTGCTCGCGGCGAACCTGCTGGTGGCGCTGCGCGCGCTGCGGCCGCGGCCATTCCGCGTCACCACGCCGAACGGGCCGCAGGTCGTGATGATGGATCCTTCCGGCATCCGTCCGATCGCGCTCGGCGCCGTCGTGCTGATCGCGCTGCTGATCGGCAACTACGCCGGCGACCGATGGGAGACCTGGCTGTACTTCCTCAACGCCACGCCGTTCGGCAGGACGGATCCGATTCTCGGCCGCGACATCGCCTTCTATCTCTTCACCCTCCCGGTGCTCGAGATGCTGCTGGGGATGGCGTACTTCGTTCTGTTCCTGATGGCGGTCGTCGCCGGCGCTGCATATGCGTTCGGCGAAGAGATCGGCTTCGGCGTGACGAGGCAGGTGTTCATCTCCGCCACCGCCGGCCGGCACCTCGGACTGCTGGCGGCGGCGGCGCTGCTCGCGCTCGCCTTCGGCGCCTGGCTGCAGATTCCGCAGATGATGGCGGTGCCGTCCGGGGTGGTGACCGGGCCCACCTACGCCGACGTGCACGCGCGGATCCCGGCTCTCTGGGCCCTCGCCGGCGCCGGCGCGATCGGCGCCGTGCTGGCGGCCGTGTTCGCGTTCCGCGGCGGGCGGCTCTGGCCGATTGGCGCGGCAGCGGCGCTGTACATCGCCGTGTCGCTCGCCGGCAGCGTCTATGCGGCGGTCATTCAGCGGTTCGTCGTCGCGCCCAACGAACAGGTCCGCGAGACCCCGTTCATCGTCCACAACATCCAGGCGACGCGCACCGCGTTCGGGCTCGAGGGCACGATCGAGCGGCCGCTCTCCGGCGAGGCGCGGCTGACCCGCGCCGACCTGGAGCGCAATGCCGCCACCATCGACAACGTGCCGCTCTGGAACGATCGGCCGCTGCTCGACACGTTCAGCCAGATCCAGGAGATCCGCACGTACTACGACTTCGTCGCCGTCGACAACGATCGCTACACCATCGACGGCAAGTACCGGCAGATCATGCTGTCGGCGCGCGAGCTCAACCCGCGGAGTCTGCCGAGCCGGACGTGGATCAACGAGCGCCTGACCTTCACCCACGGGTACGGACTCACGCTCGGGCCGGTCAACGAAGTGACCCGGGAAGGCCTGCCGGTGCTCTTCATCAAGGACCTTCCGCTGGCGACGACGGCCGGGCTCCAGGTGACGCAGCCGGCGATCTACTTCGGCGAGATGCCGAACGATCACGTGTTCGTCAAAACCAAGACGCAGGAGTTCGACTATCCGCGCGGCGAAGACAACGTCTTCGCCGACTACCGGGGCACCGGCGGCGTGCCGCTCTCGAACGTGTTCCGGCGCCTGATGTTCGCGATGCGGTTCCGCTCCACCGATACGTTCTTCTCCCCGAACCTGACCTCCGACAGCCGCGTGATGATGTACCGCAACATCGTCGAGCGCGTGCAGCGCATCGCGCCGTTTCTCACCTACGATCCGGACCCGTACCTGGCGATCTCCGGCGGCCGCCTGGTGTGGATGCAGGACGTCTACACGACCTCGCGCCGGTATCCGTATGCGACCGCGGCGGGGGGCGTGAACTACATCCGCAACTCCATCAAGGTGACGATCGATGCCTACGACGGCACCACGACCTTCCACGTCATCGATCCGGCCGATCCGATCGCGCAGACGGTCGGGAAGATCTTTCCGGACCTGCTGAAGCCGCTGTCCGCGATGCCGGAGGATCTGCGCACGCGGCTGCGCTACCCGCAGCAGATCTTCACGATGCAGGCGGCGATGTTCGCGACCTTCCACATGACCAGTCCGGCGGTGTTCTACAACCGCGAGGATCAGTGGGAGATCCCGGCGTTCGACGTCGGCGGCGAGCGCACGCCGATGCATCCCTACTACACGATCATGAAGCTGCCGGGGGAGAACGGCGCGGAGTACATCCAGATGCTGCCGTTCACGCCGCGCGGCAAGGACAACCTGGCGTCGTGGATGGTGGCGCGCAGCGACGGCGCCAACTACGGCAGGCTCGCGGTGTTCCAGTTCCCGAAGCAGACCGTGATCTTCGGCCCGCGCCAGGTCGCGGCCCGCATCAACCAGGATCAGGTCATCTCGCCGCAGATCACGCTGTGGAACCAGCAGGGGTCGGAAGTCATCCAGGGCACGCTGCTGGTGATTCCCATCGAAGAGTCGCTGATCTACGTGCGGCCGCTGTACCTCCGCGCCGCCGGCGGCCAGATCCCCGAGCTGAAACGCGTCATCGTCGCCTACCAGAACAACATCGTCATGGAGGAGACGCTCGACGCCGCGCTCGCGCGCATCTTCCCGCGCGGCGCGGGCGCGCCGCCGCCGGCCGTGACGGCGGCCGAGGGCCAGCCGCCGGCCGGTACGCCGGCGCAGACGCCGCCGGCGACGGCCACCGCCATCACGTCACTGGCGGAGCAGGCGCGGACCCACTACGAGCGCGCGATGCAGGCGCAGCGCGAGGGAAACTGGGCGCTCTACGGAGAGGAGATCAAGAAGCTCGGCGAGGTGCTCCGGCGCATGCGGGAGAAGTAGGATCCGCGGCGGCATCTCTCCCGGCCTCCGGCCGGACCTCAGCGGGAGGCGGTTCTATCCAGCAGCACGGCGACGAGCATGTCACTGATAACGTTCGTCATCGCCCGCGTGCGACCGATCAGCCAGTCGACCGTGAACAGCAGCGGCACGATCTCGACCGGCAGCCCCACGGTCGTGAGGACCAGCGAGAGCGAGATCAGCCCGGCGTCCGGAATGCCGGAGATCCCGACGCCGGCGACGATGCAGCCGAAAGCCGCGACGAGCTGCTGCCCGACGGTCAGATCGAGGCCGTGCACCTGCGCCACGAAGAGCACCGCCATCGCCTCGTAGAGCAGGATCCCGTCGTTGTTGAGATTGGTCCCGACACAGGCGGCGAGCCGCGCTGATTCGGGCGAGACCTTCATTCGATTCAGCGCGTTCAGCGTCACCGGCAGCGTGGCGAGGCTGCTGGCCGCCCCCATCGCGTACAGCACCGGATCGCGGGCGCCGCGCCAGAACTGGCGCAGCGGCATGCGCGCGACCAGGACGATCCAGGCCTGATAGGTGATGAAGACGTGCACGGCGAGGCCGAGCAGCGCGACGCCGACGTACACCGCCAGTCCCTTCAGCGGCGCGAAGCCCTGCTCGCCGATCGTCTTCGCGACGACGCCGAACACGGCGAACGGGATCAGGCGGATTACCCAGCCGAGCACGATCTCCGTGGCGCGGAACGCCGACGCGACGAAGTCCTCGACGGCGCGGTAGCGGGTCTGGCCGCGCGCGATCTGCTCGCGCTTGACCGCGCGCAGCGCCAGGCCGACCGCCACCGCGAGGAGGATGATGGTGATGACCAGGTTCTCGCGGAAGGGATCGACGAAGTTGCTGGGGATGTAGCCGCTGATCGTCTTGAGGAACTCGATCCGGCCCGGTGGCGCCGGCGTCGGGCCGGTGATCGCCGGCAGCGTCAGGTGGCGTCCCGGCTCGAGCCAGTTCGACAGACCGAGACCGATCAGCAGCGCGATGGCGGTGTTGATCGAGGTGATGCCGATCATCCGCCCTGCGGCGCGCCCGCCGATATCGGTTTCGAGGAACGCGTCGAGAATCGCGAAGAGCAGCAGCGGAACGGCGAACAGCTTGACCAGTTGGATGACGAGGGTGCCGATCTGCCCGAGGGGGGCGGCCTCGCGTCCGAGCCACAAGCCGGCAGCCATTCCGAGGAGGATGCCGGACAGTATCTGCACGTAAAACGGAATGCGGCGCGCTGACAACCCCGAGATAGTACATCGTGCGCGCCCGCCGAAGACAAGCAGACCGCCGTTGATCGGGCGATCTGGCGATCTGGCGATCGGGCGATCGACGATCGCCCGATCACCCGATCACCCGATCACCCGATGTCTAGAACTGCAGCCGCAGCGCGAGCTGGATGCGGCGCGCGCCCGGCGTGTTGGTGGCGCTCTCCGCATTGGCCGGCGTGAACCGCATGAAGTTGTTGGCGGTGACGGTGGTGACCGGTGCGCCCCAGTTCGTGTGGTTCAGGACGTTCACGGCTTCGATCCGGAACTCCGGCCGCACTCTGCCGACCTGGAACGTCTTGAACAGCGACAGATCCAGGTTCCAGACCGGAGGACGGCGGAAGCGGTTGCGGCCGCTGTTGCCGAAGCCCTGCACGCCAACGCCAGACGGCTGCGCGAAGATGTTCAGCGGGTAGTAGGGATCGCTCGACGAACCCACCTCGCCGGTCGGCTTCGGATCCTCGCTGACGTTCACGAAGATCGATCCGCAGCCCTGGCAGTTCAGCGCCGTGTTCGTGCCGCCGATGGAGAACGGCGTCCCCGAGTACGCGCCGAAGATGCCGTTCAGCTGCCAGCCGCCGAGCACGTTGCCCGCGACACCCTGGGCGTTGCGGAGCCACGGCAGCTCGTAGACGAAGCCCATCTGGAACACGTGCGTGCGGTCGAACCCGGCGAGCGCATAGTTCTGGTCGTACATCAGCGGCGTGTTCCAGGTGAGCCCGACCCAGCCGTCCTCGTCGGCCATGTTCCTCGAGCGGCTCAGGGTGTAGGCCCCCTTCAACAGCAGCCCGCCGCTGAACGGCCGGTTGATCGCGACCTGCAGGCCGTGGTACCGGCTCTTCGTCCGCGCCGCCCAGTCGTTGATCGCCGTCGTCCCCGCGACTGCGAAGTACTGGCGCGAGGCGTTGCCGCCGCCCGGCGTGCCGTAGTTGATGTTCAGATCGGCGTAGCCGCCGTCCGTACGCGTGCCGACATACGCGAACTCGGTCGCGATCTGCCACGGCCAGCGGTACTCGTAGGCGACGTTCCACTGCTGAATCACGCCGCGATCGACGTCATTCGGATTGGGCGAGCGGACGAACACCCCCTGCGGCAGCTTCACGCGGCCCGAGCTGAGATCGGGAACGACGACGGTCGGAATCCCCTGCGCCAGCGTTCCCACCCAGCCGAACTGCTCGGCGGACGCGTTCTGGGCGATGTCGAAGGGGAACGAGCCGCGCATCGGACGCGACCAGGGCAGCGGATTGATCGTCCGGCCGTAGCCGGCGCGCAGCACCTGGTTCTCCGACAGGCGGTACATCGTGCCGACGCGCGGCGCGAGATACCACGTCTTCAGATTGATCCCGACGTCGTCGGGCACGTCGCCCAGGCCGCCGAGCAGCATCGTGAACGTGTCGTAGTCCAGGCGCTCGATGCCGCGGTTGGCGCGGCGCATCAGCGGATAGTGCTCGACGCGCAGACCCGCCGCGACCGTCATCTTGCTGTTCACCGTCCAGCGATCCTGGAGGTACATCGCGGTCTGCCACTCGCGCCCCGTCATCTCCTCCGGCTGCACGTCCTTCGAGTACGACGAGGGCAGGCCGAGGAGGAAGCCGGCGAAGTTGTTCCAGCCGGGCGACGTGTAGCCCGGGATGCCGGTGGTCAGGTTGCTGAAGCCGAAGCCTCCCTTCAGTCCGTAGGTGCCGAACTCGGCCTGGCGATGGTTCAGCCGGTGGTGAACGACGTCCACGCCGACGCGGACATCGTGCTTGGGGAGCACCTTGGTGACCGCCGAGCTGAACGTGAAGCTCCGCTCCTTGCGGAACAGCGGCATCCAGTTGGGGGTGCTGCCGATCGTGTAGCCGTTCTCGAACGTCGGCAGTCCGCTGGCGCGGATGTCGTTCGTCTGGTTGACGCCCCGGATGCCGAGATCCAGGCCGTAGTTGGTGCCGTAGTCCGGCCCGGTGACGGTCTGGTTCTGGATGTTCGCGCCGAAGTTGCCGTCGAGCAGCAGCGTCGGGCTGAGCGTCCACGTGTGACCGGCGGTCGCGACGTAGACCTTGGTGTCGCCGAGACTGCCCTTGTCGAATCCGAGGATGAAGTTGTCGTTCACCGCCGCGTCGAGCAGCGAGAACTTGCCCCACAGCGCGTGACCGGTGTTCCGCTGGAAGGTGAGCTTGACATCGTAGTTGTCGCGGTCGATGCGGAAGGGCACCTGCCGGGTGAAGTCGTCGAAGATCTGGTTCGAGTTGAGGTCGCGCGACGGATCCGGCGCCGGGTAGTAGGACAGGATCTGGCGCGCAATCGGATCGATCAGGTTCGACGGAATGGTGAAGTTGGGGAATTCCGAGCGCCCCGTGCCGCCGGCGCCGCCGGTGAACGGGTTGTAGAGCCGGAAGGTCGGATACGCCGCGGCGACTTCGGTGAAATCCCCCTGCCGCATCTTCGCCGTCGGCACCGTGAGGTTCTGCCGCAGCTGCCGGCGTTCCGCGTAGCGCTCCACCGAGCCGAAGTAGAACAGGCGGTCCTTCATGACCGGGCCGCCGAGCGTGCCGCCGTAGGTGTTGCGCGACAGCGGATCCTTCGGCAGGTTGAACGCGTTGTTGTTGAAGGAGTTGGCGTTGAATTCCTCCTGGTTGCGGAAGAGGAACGCCGATCCCCTGAGCTTGTTGGTGCCCGACTTGGTGATGACCGTGGACGCCGCGCCCGCGGCCATCCCGTACTCCGCGTCGAAGGAGTTGGTCGACACGTTCACCGACTCGATCGTCTCGGCCGGCTGGATGTAGCCGACGTGGTGGGGCAGCCAGATGTTGACCGACACCGCACCGTCGATGCGCGTGGCGTTGGAGTTCGGCTGCGTGCCGTTGACCCACGTCCGCAGCGACTTGCCCGGGGTATCGATGGTCGCGTTCTGCTCCTGCACCGGCGTCGCGCCCGGCACGAGGTTCATCAGCGCCTGATAGTTGCGATACGTGTTGAGCGGCAGGTTGACGATCTCCTGCGGCCCCAGTTCCGTGTGCAGATCCGCCTTGTCGGTCTGCAACAGCAGCTGCTCGCTCTTGACCTGCACCACTTCGCTGAGCGCGCCGATCACGAGCTTGACGTTCACCCGGACCGGATTGCCCGCCGTCACGTTGACCCCGGTCTCCTTGTGTTCGCGGAAACCGGAGAGCGAGGCCGTGAGGTCGTACACGCCCGGCAGCAGATTGCGCAGCGTGTACGAGCCGGTTTCATCGGTCACCGCCTCCGACTTCGCGCCCGTGCCGGTGTTCGTCGCGACGACGGTGACCCCTGGTACGAACGACCCCTGCGGATCCGAGATCGTTCCGACGATGCTTCCATACAGAACTTGCCCATTCGCGAGACCGCCTGCGACCAGCAGTGCGATCACGACGCCTAAAAAGAGCTTCCTCATGACGCCTCCCCTCCCCGTTCACTAGGCAGCCTGGCTGCCGAACCACCCGCAGTACCGGTGATGCATCGGTACTTCGGGGGCGGCGCAGGGCACTGCGAATATCCCCGACTCTTCTCCGCGTCTGGCGAGGGGTCTCGACCGGCCAGCGTGTCGAGCCGTCCCCGCCGTCCAGCCTGGCGGCGGCTGAAAGCTTATGCGGCGTTCTCTCCTCCGGCGGTGGCCACCAGCCGAATGCCACGCTTTTCGAGCTGTTCGCCAATCCGCGTCCGCAGCTGGGACCACGGAAAGTGATCGAGCGCGGGGCGGACGCTGTCGTCGTATTCGACCGCCCGCGCGCCGCGTCCGGCGACGTGCGTCGCCAGCTGTGCCGCATACATGCGGCACGCTTCCGCAAGCCGCCGCCGCGTCCGCCCGGCCAATTCGGCGAGCGCACGCTCGATGCCGTCTGTCTGCGAGTGCGATCGGCGGGCAGCCTGCAGATTGGTGAGCAGCGCGGTGCGGCGGCGGGCATCTGCCGCGAGAACGTTTCTGACTGGTCCCGGATCGATCCTCCACATGGGTTCGGTCGTGAGCAGCGCTCGCTCGTCGGTCCTGACCACGGCGACGGTGCCGTGGCTCACGGCCGGCGGCTTCGGCAGCCACACCGCGATTTTTATCATGACCTGCGGAGCCGAGCCGCCCGTCGAGTGATAGATGGTAAGCGATCCGCGGCTCGCCTCGCCGCGGACGATCTGCCTCAACCGTTCTGTCTGGCGGCGCATCGGCGCTCCGCCGCGGAGTTTCAGCGTCCAGCGCGCGTCGCGGAGGCGCACGTCCACGGTCCAGCTCCCCTCGTGTTCGCACAGGGACCACGCCTGCGGAGGCAGCATCAGCGGAGCGGGAAAGCGATAGGACGCCAATGACGCGGCGCGCGTCCAGAGGACGGCGTGGCGCTGGGCTCGATACTTCTTGCGGACCGTCTGAATGAGGGCCGAGAGCGACTGCGGCGGCAGCCCGGGAAACAGAAGCCGCGCCTCCGGATACAGATAGATCTGGGGCATCGGGCCGAGCGTCTCGTCCAACGCGCCCCTTCGCAGGTCGCGCGCGTAGAACTCTGACATCAGCCAGTTGGCGCACCGGGTCGTCTCGCCCCACAACGTCCGCAGCTCGGCGCGCAAGTCGTCCCACGACCTCCCGTCGGGTCGAGACACCGGAAGAATCACCGCGCGCAGCGAATAGGCGTCATGTTTGCACGACGGGCAGAAGGCCCGTCCGTTCAGCACCTTCCAGTCGCGCGGCGTCCGCGGCGCGCCCGCCTTCGACGGCGGCATCGCGCGCTCCAGACCGCACCCGGCACATCTGATAATCTGCATTTCAGGGAACATCGCACGATGCCTCGAGCCGCCGCGCCCGCACAACGGATTTCGGGTATCGATACGGCAGCGTCGCGGTGTTCGCACGCCGTAAATTTCCGTATCGAGACGTAATGGTGAGCAGCCGGCCGTCGTCTAACCTGCAGATGCCCCAGCCGTTGAGCGCCGACCAGGAATCCGAGTCACTGCACACCTGGAGGCCCTCGTCAGCGGAGGAGAAGGCCCTGGTACGCGGCCAGCTGACCCGCATCCTCGGCTCGCCGCTGTTCAGTAACAGCCGGAGGTTCCCCGCCTTTCTTCGATTCACGGTCGAGCACGCGCTCTCGTCCAGCGAAACCCTGAAGGAGCGGACGATCGGACACGAGGCCTTCGGCCGGGAGCCTGGATACGACACGTCGCAGGACCCCATCGTGCGAATGGCGGCCGCGGAAGTTCGAAAGCGCCTGGTGCAGTATTACCAGGCCGATCGCGCCGGCGAAGTGGTCATCAGCTATCAGCCCGGATCGTACGTCCCGGAATTCGCTCCACCGTCACGATCCCTCGCCGGCGGAAGCGTGGGCGCCGGAGCCACGGGCGCGCCCGTGCCGCCGGGGCGCACCACATCAATCCTCTGGATTGCCACAGCGCTCGTGGCCGCCGGCGCGTTTGCGGCACTGGCGATGTGGCCGCGCAGCAACATCGCGGCGGAGAACGCGCTCGTCAGATTCTGGCAGCCGATCCTCGGCGAATCGGGTGCGGTCCTGCTGTGCATCGGCGATCCGTATTCGAACGGACAGCAACTCTCGGGTACGCCCGGAGAGACGCCCGCGGGAGACCTGACGCTCCAGGATTTCCTGCAAACCAACTCAGTACGCTTCACCGATTCGGTGACCCTGGCGTTGATCGCCGGAGAGCTGCGCGCGAAGTCCAAGCCTTTTCGCATTCGCCGCCCGGCATCGACCGATCTCAAGGATCTGCGCGAGGGGCCCGTCATCTTGATCGGCGGTTTCAACAACCCGTGGACGTTGAGACTCAGCGAGGGGCTCAGATTCACCCTGGCCGGGGACGAGGACGGCAACTACATCCTCGATCGCACACGCCCCGACAGCCGGCAGTGGCGGACCGGCCGACGGACGACGCGGTTGAAGGATCTCTCCGAGACCTACGGTCTGATCACGCGTATGAAAGATCCCGCGACCGGCGGCTGGGTGATGATTCTCTCCGGACTGCTGCTCGGTACCCGTGCCGCCGCCGAATGCGTGCTGGACGAGACCTGCCTTGCCGGCGCGGAGCCGCCGGCTTCCGTCTGGGGTCAGCGCAACGCGCAGATCGTCGTCAAGGCCGCGGTCGTCGGCGAGGATTCCGGCGCCCCGACGGTGCTCGCCACACACGTGTGGTGACCGGGGAAGCCCACGAACGAGGAGCAGTCCTTGTGATCCGCGACGGCGAAGGCTACTGCCGCGCCACAGTGACGATCCGGTCGACGGCAATGCCGGTCCGCCGCTCGCGCTGGCCGTCGGGCCACTGAATGACGACGGCAGTGATCGCCGGCGACGCGCCAAGACCGAAGTGCAGGCGCACGTCGCTCGCCGAGAGATAGCTCCCGTCGGTGCGCACGCGGCGCCACAGCGTCGGCTGCCCGGCGCGCTCGATCCCGACCCACGCGCCGAACGCGAAGCGGTTCCCGGACGCCTGCCGCAGCGAAATCCCGATCCAGTGATGCGCGCTCTTCGACTCCACCGACTGGTTCAACAGCAGGCTGGCCGGCCCGCCATTGTTGGTGACGGCGATGTCGACGTCGCCGTCGTTGTCGACGTCGCCGAAGGCGGCGCCGCGGCCGATGTCGGTGCGCGCGAACGCCGGCCCCGCCGAGCCGCCGGTTTCGACGAACCGTCCGCTGCCGGTGTTACGGAACAACTGATTCTTCATGCGGAACGGCCGCGGCCTGCCGCGCTGCGCCTCGACGATGTTCACCGCGCCGTTGGTGACGAACAGATCGAGCCGGCCGTCGTTGTCGTAGTCGAACCAGTCCGTGCCGAAGCCGGTATACGGCGCGGTCGGGCCGGCGAGCCCGGCGCGCGTGCGCAGGTCCTCGAACACTCCCTTTCCGTCGTTGACGTACAGCGCGAAGGTCTCGCCGACGATGTTGGTGACGAAGAGATCCTCGTCGCCATCCGTGTCGAAGTCTCCCGACGCGATCCCCATGCTGCCTTCGGGATTGCCGGCGGCGTTCACCGCGGCCCCCGAGAGCATCCCTTCGTCCCGGAACGTGCCCTTGCCGGTGTTGATCCACAACTGGTTCGGCGTGGCGTCGTTGGCGACGTAGAGGTCGAGCCAGCCGTCGCCGTTGTAGTCCCCGGTCGCGACGCCCAGTCCGGCGCCGTACGCCTTGCTGATGCCCGCCGCATCGCTGACGTTCGTGAAGGTGCCGTTGCCGGCGTTGTGATAGAGCGCCGCGGGTACCGGTTTGTAGGCGCGCGGGCTGCAGTAGTCGCGGGCCCCGACGGCGTCGTGGCACACCTTGTTGCCGGCCGGCGTGAAATCCAGATAGCGCGCCACGAAGAGATCCAGCCGCCCGTCACGATCGTAGTCGACGAAGGCGGCGCTCGTGCTCCACAGCCGTTCGCGGATGCCCGACTTCGCGGTGACGTCGCTGAAGGTGCCGTTGCCGTTGTTGTGATACAGCGCCGCCGTCTCGAAGCCGGTGACGACGAGATCGAGCCGCTGGTCGTTGTCGTAGTCGCCGACTGCGACGCCCATGCCGTAGCCGCGGAAGCCCACGCCCGCCGCGGCGGTGACGTCGGTGAAGCGCAGCGTGCGCCTGCCATCCGGCGTGACGGAGAGATCGTTGCGGAACAGCCGGCTGCCAGGATTCTGGTTCGCCGCCCGTTCCGGCTTGCCCGCCCCGAAGGCGGGCCCCCCCTGCACCAGGAACACGTCGAGGTCGTCGTCGCCGTCGTAATCGAACAGCGCCACTCCCGCGCCCATCTGCTCGGCCATGTAGTACTGACCGGTCTCACCCGTGACGTGAACGAATTTCAGTCCGGAGGATTCCGCGCCGTCCACGAACAGCGGCGCCTGGGCGTCGATCGAGATCTGCAGGGAGCTCCGGCCTTCGGGCCGGAGAATCAGAATGCCGATCGCCATCCCGATCGACACGAACGCTCTGCTCATCGAATCCTCGCCAGATCCTTCTCAATCGCCGCCGCGAGCGCGGTGTCGCCGAAGCGCTCCGCCAGCCCCTTAGCATCCATCGCCCACCGGATGGCCTCGTCGCGGCGCCCCGCGCGCAGGTGCGCCGTGGCCAGCGCGAACAGATAGCGCGGCGCCTCCGCGTCGCGTGGCTCGGTAATCTTCGACAGCTCGGCGGCTGCGGCGTCGTTGGCTCCCTGCGCGATCAGCATGCGGCCGAGGTTGAAGCGTGCGATGCGCAGCGTCGGCTGGCTCTCGACGGCGAGGCGGTACTCGGCGGCGGCGTCGGCCGGCCGTCCCAGCCGCTCGAGCATCTGGCCGAGATTGTTGCGCGCCTGGGCGTGCTGCGGATTGAGCTCGAGCGTCTTGCGATACGCGTCCGCGGCGGCGTCCCACCGCTCCTGCATTCCCAGGAGCACGCCATAGTCATAGTGCGCGTCGGCGACGTTGACGGCGAGCGCGACGACGGCGCGGTAGTGCTCTTCGGCTTTGCTCCAGTTGCGCGCGCGCCCGTAGAGCGAGATCAGGTTGGCGTGCGCCTGCGCGAACGACGGGTTGAGCGCCAGCGCCGCTTCGTGCGACGCGATGGCGGCCTCCACCTCGCCGGCCTCCGCCTGTTTCACGCCGCGCTGCAGGAGCGCGCCCGGATCGGCGCGCAGGGCCGCGACCGATTCGGCGAGCGGATCCGGAATCGCCGGCCAGCGCGCGCCGAACCGCGCATGCCTGGCAAGCGCCGCTTCCGCGTCCGCGACCCGGCCGAGGGCGCGATACGAACGCGCCAGCGCATAGTGCGCGGCAGCGAACTCGGGAAAGAGGGCGACGGCGCGCTCGAGGTGCGACACCGCGTCCGCGTGGCGCCCCTCGCGCGCCGCGATCGTGCCGAGGCCGAACTGCACCGCCGGCGCGCAGGATGGATCGGTGAGTTCGGTGAAGCGCGTCCGGCTCTCTGCCAGGTCGCCGGCGTCGAGCAGCGCTTCCGCCAGCTTCAGCCGCGCCGGCAGATAGGTGGGCTCGCGCGCCAGCGCCGCGCGAAGAGCGTCGACCGCCAGATCGGGGCGGGCGAGCCGCACCAGCACGAGCCCCTCCAGGTATCGCCATTCGTGAGCCTTGGGCGCGAGCGCCGACGCGCGCGCGTATGCGGCGCGCGCCGCCTCCCACTGTTCCCACGCGTGCAGCACGCGTCCCAGGTGCCCGGCGGCCTGCGCCTCGCCGGGCGCCGCCTGTGCCGCCTGATAGGCGCGCGCGATCGCCGTCCGCGCCGCTGCCGGGTAGCTGTCGAGCGCCAGCGCGGGCAGCGGCGGCTGCGCCGCGGGCTGCAGCAGCGTGAGCACGACGAGGCCGGGTACGAGCGCGCGCATGGAAATGAAAAGGGGCGCGGCATGGATGCCGCGCCCCTGCAGATTACCCGGTTTCCGGTAACCGGTAACCGGTAACCGGTCGCCGGTTTAGAACGTGAACCGCAGCCCGAGACGCACCATGCGCTCCGGGTAGTTCCCGTTGATGCCCGTGATCTGGCCGTACGTTCCGGAGGTAATGCTGCCCTGCGGGTTGCCATAGACCGCGTGGTTGAGCACGTTCCCGGCTTCGACACGGAACTCGAGACGCTTGGCGCCACCCACCGGGAACATGCGGAACACCGAGAAGTCCAGGTTATAGGCGCCGGGTCCGTAGAACTGGTTCCGGCCGGTGTTGCCGAAGCGCACCCCCGTCGGTTGCGTGAACGACGTCCGATCGAACCAGGGACCCGAGGCGCCGATGTCGCCCAGCACCGTGAACTCCTTGGCCTGATCGGCGGTCTGCAGGTTGTTCGGAGTGTTCAGGCTGGTGCCGCTCGCGGTCACGGTGAACGGCGTACCGCTGAATGCCGCGAAAACGCCGTTGATCTGCCAGTCGTTGATCACCCAGCCAACCGGGCTCGAGCCCAGCGAGCCCTGGCTCTGCCACGGCAGCTGGTAGGCGAAACCCAACTGGAAGTTGTGCCGCCGGTCGAATCCGGCCGGTGCCCAGTTGCGGTGCAACTCGCTCGGCGTGTTATAGCTCAGAGTCGCCCGCCCGTCGTTGTCGCTCTCGTTCATCGACTTGCTGAGGGTGTAGGCTCCCTTGAAGAGCAGCCCTCTCGTGAAGGGCTTGTTCAGAGCGATCTGCAGCGAGTCGTAGTCGGTCTTCAGGCGCTGACCCCAGGAGTTGATGGCCAGGATGCGACCGAGCGACGCGTAGGGACGGCCGGCGTCACCGACGCCGAGCGTCTGCGGCGCGTTGACGTCGACCGCGGCGTAGCCGCCGATGCCCTTGGCGCCGACGTAGGCGACGTCCACCGAGACGTCGAGCGGAAGACGACGCTCGAACGCGACGTTCCAGGTGTGGACCTCGCCGCGATCGACGTTGCCCACTTCCGGCGTGTAGACCGCGGCCGTGCGATCGAGCAGCACCCGGCCCGAGCTGACGTCCGGGCCCCGCAGGATCGGGATGCCCTGCGCGAACGTGCCATACGGCAGCCACTGCCCCGGATTTGAGCTGCTCGACGCGATGGTGACGGGGTAGTCGTTGTCGCCACGCAGCGCGCGCGCCCACGGGGTCGCGTTGAAGGTCAGGCCGTAGCCGGCGCGGAGCACCGTTTTGTCGTTCAGACGGTAGATGCCGCCGACGCGCGGCGCGAAGTTGTCGAAGCTGGCCTCCATCCCGCTGCTCTGCGGGTTCCCGCCGCGACCGGCGACGAGCACATCGAGACGACGGGCGAAGTCGGGGTTGTCGAGATCCAGCCGGTCGATGCCGCGGCCATCGGCGCGCGTCATGATCGGGTAGAACTCCCAGCGCAGGCCGAGGTCGAGCGTCAGCCTGGAGCTGACGTTCCAGCGGTCGCGGATGAACAGTGCGTGCTGCCATTCGCGAGCGGTCATCAGTTCGTTCTGCACGCTCTTCGACGCGGTGCCGACGAGTCCGAGCAGGAACGACGCGTACTGGTTGTAGAAGTTCGATGACTGCGCCCCCGACGCGTTGAGCGCCGTCACGTTGCCTCTGAACTCGAAACGGCCGCGCGGATTGCCGGTTTCCGGCTGCCAGTGATCGAGATACATGAAGTTGACGAAGTAGCCGCCGCGAACGTCGTGGCGTCCCTTGATCTTCGACACGTTCGTGGCCAACGAGTAGGTCCGCTCGTCGCGGAAGATGGGGTTCCAGCCGTCGCGATTGCCGACCGCACTGAACCCGGTATCGAACTGCGGGTAGCCCGCATAGCGCTGGTCGCCGATGCCCTGATCGTTGGTGCCGGGAATGCCGAGCACGTCGAGACCGAAGTTGCCGGCATTGAAGTCGGGCCCGTAGACATCCTGCTTCTGGCGCGAGAACCCGAACGTCATGTCCATCAGCAGCGTCGGGGTCATCGTCCAGGTCTGACCGCCGGTGATCTGGTAGACCTTCGTGAAGCCGCCATCACCTTCCGCGTTCGGGTCCGGACCGAGGTAGTTGGTGAGGTCGTCGACGACCGCGTTCATGTAGCTGACCTTGCCCCACAACTGGTTCGCCGCCGTCCGGTTCCAGTTCAGCTTCAGGTCGAAATTGTCGCGATCGACCGTGCGATCTTCCTGGCGGCGATAGTTGTTGGTCAGGCCGCCGGCGCCGATGCCGGGCTGGGTCGGCAGCGGGAACAACTGCAGCACCTTGAGAGCGATCGGGTCGATGCGGTTCGTCGGAATGACGTTGTTGGCGAACTGCGTCCGGTTGGTGCCGTCGGTGTTGCCGGTCGACGGATCGTAAATGTTCTGGATGGAGCCGTTCGTGTTCACGGCGCCGCTGAAGTCGCCACGGCGCAGCGCTTCATTCGGGACCGTGAAGAACGTAAACAGGCTCTGCTCGCGCTTGTAGCCTTCGAACGACCCGAAGAAGAACACCGCATTGCGACGAACCGGACCGCCGATCGTGCCGCCATACGTGTTCGCCTTCACCGGCAGCTTGGGTGGGGTTGCGCCCGACCCGAAGAACCGCGGCGTCGCGTTCAGCTTGTCGCTGTTGTAGAACTCGAAGGCCGACCCCTTGAATTTGTTCGTCCCGGACTTCGTCACCACCGTCACCGCCGCGCCGCCGGCCATCCCCTGCTCGGCGTCGAAGCTGCTGGTCGAGATGTTGACCGTGTCGATCGTCTCGGCCGGCGAGATGTACATGTTGTGGTTCGGCAGCCAGATGTTCATGTTCGTGGCGCCGTCGGTCCGGGTCGAGTTGTTGGTGTTGACCTGGCCGTTGACGTTGGTGGCCAGCGAACGGGCGGGCGTGTCGGTCTCCGCGTTGCCGAACGCCATCGGCGTCGTCCCCGGCACCAGGTTGATGAGCGCCTGGTAGTTGCGGAACCGGTTCAGCGGCATCGAGGTCAGTTCCTGCGACTTGAGTTCGGTGCTGACGTCGGCCTTGTCGGTCTGGAGGAGCTGCGCCTCCGAGGCGACCGTCACGGTCTCACTGACCGTGCCGACTTCGAGCGTCAGGTCCACGCGGGAGATCTCGCCGATGCTGACCGGGACGCCCGTGCGGACATTCTCGCGGAACCCCTGCAGCGTCACCTTCACGTCGTAGCGGCCCGCCTGCACGTTGTTGAACGTGTAGCCTCCTTCCGCGTCCGTCGTGGCTTCCCTGGTGAGGTTGGTGTCTTTGTTGACGATCGTGACCGTCGCGCCGGGCACGTTGCCGCCCTGCGGATCCTTCACGACTCCCACGATGCTGCCGTACAGCACCTGCGCGATCGTCGCCGACGACGTGAGCAGCAGTAGCGCTCCGATCAGCAGCCCGCTGGCACACCAGCGTTGCGCCGACGTCCGAGAAACGTGGATCACTGTTCCTCCTCCCACTTATGCCTGCCAGATGCCGCAACTCGACGCCGAACCGGGACCGGCGTGCGGCCGGATGTAACGGAAAGGTATACGCCGAGTGGGACGCAAATGGAAGCAGAACTTATGGGCAACTAAACCTTTTCGTTTCAGTCACTTAAGCTCATGCGTATGGTGCCGGATGGTTCCTCGTGGCCGCTTACGGGTAATATCGGCGCATGATCCGCCTGCTTGCAGCAGGTCGCGCCACCTCGGCATTCGGGACCACGGCGGCCGGGCGGCGTTCAAGAACAGCAGGATTCGGCGGAAGAACCTTCAGGCGGGAGATCTCCCGGTTCGCGGACGCCGCCGCCTTCGGCGGCGCCGGCGGAAGGCGGGCGGCGCCCCCGGGGTGAGCGGGTCCGCCGGCGCTCCTGGTCCCGGCTCGGCCTGCAGCGCGCGCCAGTGCTCCAGCGCGTCCGGGCGGTTGCCGTGAATCTCGAGCCAGGTCAGCGCCTCGCCGAGGACGTGCCGGTGCAGCAGCGCGCGCTGCGCGCGGAACGGCGCGCGCAGGTCGTGCAGGCGCGGCTGCAGCGCGAGAATCTGATGGAGCCGCTCCACGTCGCGCCGCGGAATCGGCAGCACGCCCAGCTCGACCCGCCGCTCCAGCGCGTCGGCGCTGAAGCGGCGCTCGCGCCCGGCGAGGCCGAGCGGCGCCAGCAGCGTGCCGGCGAGGATCGCATTCGTCAGCGTCTCGGGGGCGCCCTGGAACTGGTGGCGATATCGGTCGAGCCGCGCCAGCGCGTCCCAGAGCGCGGCGGGGGCGGCGTCGAGCTCCGGCGTGATCTCACGCAGCAGCCGCGTCTCCTTCAGCATCCGGAACGTCTTCTCGGCGCTGCCCGAGCGCAGGATCTTGAAGTACTCCTCCATCAGGCGCGCCGGCGCGGCGCGGCCGATCTCGTGGCGGTGGGTGTCGAACGCCTCGAGGATCGGCTCGTCGATGGTGAAGTCGAGCCGCGCCGCGAAGACGACGGCGCGCAGCATGCGGACGGGATCTTCGAGGAAGCGCGTGCCGGGGTCGCCGATCGATCGGATCAGCCGATGCTCGAGATCCTGCAGGCCGCCGACGTAATCGATGATCGCGTAGGTGCCGATGTCGTAGAAGAGCGCGTTGATGGTGAAGTCGCGGCGGAAGGCGTCTTCCTCCGGCGTGCCGAACGTGTTGTCGCGATGGATCAGCCGATCGTGCGCGCGCACTTTGGCGAGGTGCGTGCCCTCCGACTGCACCTGCTCTTCGATGGTGGCGTCAGGCGGCAGCGGGATGTCCGGCGACGCCTCGATCGCCGCGTCGATCGCTTCAGCCGCCTGCGCGGCATCGGCCGGCAGCTCGGATGGGTCGACCTGCCGGCGGAACGTGGCGACCTCGATCGTCTTGGGCCCGTACTTGATGTGCGCGAGGCGGAAGCGGCGGCCGATGATCCAGCAGTTGCGAAAGAGCTTCTTGACCTGATGCGGGTGCGCGGAGGTGCCGACGTCGAAGTCCTTGGGACGCCGCCCGAGCAGCAGATCGCGCACGCTGCCCCCGACCAGATACGCGACGTAGTTGTGCTCGTGGAGGCGGTACAGAACCTTGAGCGCGTCAGGATCAATGTCGCGGCGAGAAATCGAGTGCTCTGACCGCGCGATGACGGTCGGCTCCACCATCGCGTCCGATTATAGCACCAGGCCGCCGGAGCCATTCGGTAAGTGACGATAAGACAACCACTTATGCCATCACGCAGGTGTGTTAGGATTCCGCGGATGGGCTCCCGTGGCGCGGTGGTGCTGTTCGTCCTCGTGAGCTCGCTGGCGGCGATGGGCACGCCGGACCAGCTCACCCTGGCCCGCCGCTATTACAACCAGGGGCAGCTGGAACAGGCGCTGACCGCCGCGCGCGAGGCGGCGGGCAATCCCAAGACGGCCTCCTCCGCCCGCCTGGTGATCGGCCGCATTCACCTCGAGCGTTACCGGCAGACCAGCACGCCCGCCGATCTCGACGAGGCGCGCAAGGAGCTGCGGCTCGTCGATCGCGCGGTGCTCGATGCGAGAGAGCTGATCGAGCTGCAGGTCGGACTGGCGGCGCTGCTCTATTACGACGAGCGCTACGGCCCCGCCGCCGAACTGCTCGCGCCGATCGTCGAATCATCGTCGACGCTGGCGCCCGACGCGCACGCGCGGGCGCTCGACTGGTGGGCGACCGCGCTCGATCGCCAGGCGCAGGCGCAGGCCCCCTCCGAGCGCGGCATGGTGTATTTCCGGATCACGGAGCGGATGGAAGCCGAGCTGCGGCGCGATCCCTCGTCGGGCCCGGCGAACTACTGGCTCACGTCCGCCGCGCGCTCGGCCGGCGATCTCGATCGCGCGTGGTCGGCGGCGATGGCGGGATGGATTCGCGCCTCGCTCGCGCCCGATCGCGGCGCCGCGCTGCGCGGCGATCTCGATCGGCTGATGCTGCAGGCCATCATTCCCGACCGCGCCGCCCGCCTGCCGCAGCGCGAGCGGCGTCAGGCGCAGGCGGCGATGACGGCCGAGTGGGACACCTTCAAATCGCTGTGGTGATCGATCAGCTCTTGGCCGCTTTCCAGTCGGCGCCGATGCCGACGTCGACGGTGAGCGGCACGGTGAGGGTCACCGCCGACTCCATCAACTGACGCACGGCCGCGGCGGTTTCCCCGGCGGCGGCTTCCGGCGCCTCGAACAGCAGCTCGTCGTGCACCGTGAGGATCATGCGGGCGCGGCCGCCGGCGATGCCGGGCAGCTCCCGGTGCACGTCGATCATCGCCTTCTTCAGGATGTCCGCCGCCGATCCCTGAATCGGCATGTTCACCGCGGCGCGCTCGGCGGCGCCGCGGATCTGGCCGTTGCGGTTGTTCAGATCGGGCACCAGCCGGCGGCGGCCGAACATCGTCTTCACCGAGCCGGTGCGGCGTCCTGATTCGATGATGCCGTCGATGAAGGCGCGCACCGACGGGAAGCCGGCGAAGTAGGCGTCGATGAACGACTGCGCTTCTTCCCGCGAGACGCCGATGTCCTTCGCCAGCGTGAACGCCTGCTTGCCGTAGAGCAGCGCGTAGTTCACGATCTTGGCGCGCCGGCGGAGCTCGTGCTCGCTCAGCCCGCTGGCGGTGCCGAAGACTTTCAGCGCCGTGCGATCGTGGATGTCGACGTTGTTGGTGAAGGCGTCGAGCAGCGCCGGATCGCCCGACATGTGCGCCAGGACGCGCAGCTCGATCTGCGAGTAGTCGGCGGAAATCAGCACGTTGCCCGGATCGGCGATGAAGGCGCGGCGGATTTCCCGCCCCAGCTCGGTGCGGATCGGGATGTTCTGCAGGTTCGGATCGCTGCTGCTCAGGCGTCCGGTTGCCGCGACCGCCTGGTTGAAACAGGTGTGGACGCGGCCGGTGTCGGGATTGACCAGCTGCGGCAGCGCGTCGATGTAGGTGCCTTTCAGCTTCATCAGCGCGCGCCACTCGAGCACCAGCCGCGGCAGCTCGTGATACTGCCCCAGCTCCTCCAGCACCTCGAACGCGGTCGAATGCGCCTTGGTCTTCGACGTGCGCTTCAGCGTCTCCGTCGTCAGGCCCATTTTGTCGAAGAGGATCTCGCCGAGCTTCTTCGGCGAGTTGATGTTGTATTCCTCCCCCGACAGTTCGTAGATGCGCCGCGCCAGCTTGTACAGCTCCTCGTCGATGCGCTGCGCCTGCGAGGCGAGCGCCGGGCCGTCGATGCGGATCCCGGCGCGCTCGATGGCGACGAGCACGGGGAGCAGGGGATGCTCGAGCTCCTCGTACACGGCCTCGAGTCCGTCGCGCGCGAGGATGGCGCGCAGCGGCGCCGCGAGCTGCAGCGCCAGGTCGGAGCGCTCGCCGGCGTAGTCGAGCGCCGCCTGCACCGGGATCTGGGCGAACGTCATCGCTTTGGCGCCGCGGCCGCAGACGTCGTCCTCGGTCAGCGCCTTGTACCCGGTGTGCTCGAGCGCGAGGTCCTCGATGAGATGCGACGACCGGTTCGCGTCGACCAGGTAGCTCGCGAGCATCGTGTCGGTCTCGAGCCCCTGCAGCGCCACGCCATGGCGGGCGAGCACGATGGTGTCGAACTTCAGGTCGTGGCCGACCTTGCGGATCGCCGCGTCCTCGAGCACCGGCTCGAGCGCGTCGAGCGCGGCGCGCGCGTCGAGCCCGCCGTCGAAGCCGAGGCCGGAGCCCGCGAACGGCACGTAGCGCGCCTGAAAGCGCGCCGTCGAGAACGACAGCCCGACGATGCCGGCGCGCATCGCCGACGGGGCGTCGGGCAGCACCCGCAGCGCGAACCGGCCGGCGGCGCGCAGATCGGCCGCCAGCGCGGCCACCCCGTCGAGCGTGTCCACCACCGCGTAGTCCTTGCCGACGGTCTGCGCCGTCGGCGCGAACTCCATCACCAGCGTGCGGAAGCCGAGCCGCGAGAACAGCTCGAAGCACCGCTGCTGCGACGCGCCGCGATAGCGCATCGCCTCCGGGTCGAACTCCACCGGACAGTCGACGTGGATGCGCGCCAGCGTGCGGCTCTGCCGCGCGTCTTCGGCGTGGTTCTGCAGCCCTTCGCGCTGACGCTTGTTCGGCACCTCCGCGGCGTGCGCGAGCAGGGTCTCGAGGTCGCCGTACCTGGCGATCAGATCGCGCGCCCCTTTCTCGCCGATGCCCGGCACGCCCTTGATGTTGTCGATCGTGTCGCCCATCAGCGCGAGCACGTCGACGACCTGCGCCGGCGCGACGCCGAACTTCTCCTTCACCCCGGCGGCGTCGAACCAGGTCCCCTCCTCCTTCGGGTTGTAGACCTTGATGCCGTCGTGCACCAGCTGGAAGAAGTCCTTGTCGCCGGTGACGATCGCCACCTCGAATCCGGCCGCCGCCGCTTTGGTCGCCAGCGTGCCGATCACGTCGTCGGCTTCGTAGCGCTGCGACGTCAGGATCGGCACTCCCATCGCCTCGCAGGCCTCGTGCACCAGCGGGATCTGTTCCGCCAGATCGCCGGGCATCGGCGTGCGGTTCGCCTTGTAGTCGCTGACGATCTCGTCGCGGAACGTCGGACCGGCGAGATCGAACGAGGCGGCGATGTACTGCGGCTGGTGATCGTTGATCAGCTTCCGCAGCATCGTCACGAAGCCGTAGACGGCGTTGGTGGATTTTCCGTCAGCGGGATTCGTCAGCCCGCGAATCGCGTGATACGCGCGATACATCTGCGAGCTGCCGTCGATCAGGTACAGTCGCGGCGGCGTCATTCGGAGGGAAGCTTCAGTATATCATTCGCCTGATGCACTCACGCTGGCGCGCGGCCCTGCTCGCCGTGGCCGTGGCGGCGATGGCGGCGGTCGTGAGCGCCTGCGGCGGCCGCGGCGGCGGACCGCTCGGAACCGAGTACGAGTACGAAGAAGATCTCGCCATCCGCCTCGACGGTTCCGCGACGCTGGTCATCAACGCGTCGGTTCCCGCGCTCGTCGCGCTGCGCGGCCTGCCGCTGAACACGGCGCTGAACACCCGCGCCGACGAGCTGCGGACGCAGCTGCGATCGCTGTATTCATCCGAGCACACCCGCGTCGGCAGGATCAGCAGCTGGGCGCGGCGCGGCCGGCGCTTCGTCGGCGTCCACCTCGTCGTCGACGACATCCGCGCCCTGACCGGGGTCGCGCCGCTGTCGTGGGCGACGTACGATCTGCGCCAGGAAGGGGAGCAGTTCGTCTTCCGGCAGACGCTGTCGAAGCCGTCGAGCCCGGGACCGCTGACCGCCGGGCTCACCGGCGACGAAGTGGTCGCCTTCCGCCTGCACATCCCGGCGCGGATCCGCTTCCAGAACTCCCGCTACCTCGAGAAGGACGAGTCGCGCCCGGCGGCGCGCGGCAACATCGTCACCTGGGAGCAGCGGCTGCGCGAGCGGCTGCAGGGAAAGCCGATCGCCTACGCGGAAGATCGGACGCCGGACGTGATGGAAGCGCGCATGGATCGCCAGTCGATCCTCTACCGCACGCTGTGGCTGTTCGGAATCGCCTTCGTCGCCGCGATGCTGGTGATTGCCGCGCTCATCTGGCTGACGATGCGGCGCGGCGGAAAGCCGGAGGGCGCGGCTGGCTAGCGGCGCGCCGCCGCGTCAGCCCGGACCGCGCAGGTCGACACCACTCACCGCACGCACTCGGCGCATGCCGCCTTGAACGCAGCGCCGGCGCGGAGGAATGCCTCCCATACCTCGTTGAACTTCTTCAGAAAATCGTTGTAGAGCGTCGTGAAGGCCGAGAGCTCGGAGTCGTACGTCTCGCTGACTCTCTCGAGCTTGGTGCGAAGCTGCGAGTCGGCTCTCTCGAGGTCCGCCTGGGCGATCAGGAGTTCCCGGGCCTTCTGCGCGAGCGCCGGGAGACCTCCGTTGCTGAGCTGCGCGGGGACGTCGCGCGTCAGGTCGCGTATCTTGAACAGCGCTTCCTCGAACAGAAACAGGTACTTCACGGCGTCCGTGCGGTTCTTGTCCCTGGCGTAGCGACTGGTCTCTTCGAAGTTCCTGCGCAGCGCGCTGAGCGGGTCCTGTCTCGCTTTGTCGAGCTGTGCGACAGCTTGCGCGGGAGCGATCGCGACCACGGCTGCAAGCAGCGCGATTCGACGAATCGATTGAGCGTCGAACATGTCATCTCTCCTCTTCCTTGTCAGCCGGATCGGTCACTTCTGGATGGTCCACAGCGCAATCACGCGATCGTCGGCAGCCGACGCCAGCAGCGCGCCGTCCGGCGAGAACGCGAGGGAGCGGACGGGCGCGGTGTGCCCGGTGAACGAGTGCGTCGGCGTTCGAGCCTCGACGTCCCACACCATGACGATCCGCTCTGCGCTCGCCAGTAGACGCCCGTCGGGCGAGAACGCGACCGCCGAGGCCTGGTTCGGCGGTCCGGCCACGTGCTGCACGGCGGCGGCCTGGCTGACATCCCAGATGCGCACGGAGTCTTCCGCCGGCGCCTCCTGTCCCGACGCCAGCAGCTTGCCGTCCGGCGAGAAGTCCAACGACTTCACCTGTCCGGGCACCCCTTGGTACTGGACCAGCGGCTTGCCGCTGACCGCGTCGTACAGAACGAGCGTGCGATCGGTGGCGGCGACCGCGATCGTCTTGCCGTCCGGCGCCGCCGCGATGCCGCCGATGCGGTAGAGATTCGGCGCGGTGACCCGGGCGAGCGCTTTTCCCGCCGCCACGTCCCACGTCCTGACTTCGTCGGCGGTGGCCGTGACCAGGAGCGAGCCGCCGCGCGACAACGCGACCGCGTCCACCACCCTCGCGTGCGCCCGGATCGTCCGGACGCGGGCGGTTTTCGCAATGTCCCAGATTTCGGCGGTGCCCTGCTCCGCGCCGGCGCGGGCGATGAGTCCTGCGGCCGGAGAGACGGAGATGACCGTCGTACTTGCAGCCGCGTCGAACTCGGGAACCCTCTGCCAGATGCCCCGCGACCTGCCATCGGGAACGTCCCAGAGGCGAATCGTATAGTCGGCGGCGCCGGACAGCAGCGTACGGCCGTCCGCCAGAAACGACACCACGCGCACCTCGCTGGTGTGTCCGCTGACCGCGGTTTGACCGGACCAGCCGTGCATGCCGGCGAGTACGAGCAGCACTCCGATCGAGAGGTCAAACCGCGGCATCGGACCCTCCGGGCGGGAAGACAGGTCGCTCCAGGTCTATGCGATCGCAGCGGAGCGCCTTCGGGCACGAACGGTTGAAGACGGCACAGTAGTCGGGAGGACTGGAGCGGTCCGGCGCCGACGGATCCGCGTCCGCCAGCGCCTCCGCGGCGGCGTAGACGAGCTGCGGCGGGAAGTACTCGCGGCCGCGGTCACCGGCCGGTGCGGCCGGCAGGAGATCCAGCCGGTCCTCCTCGTTGGGACGCGCGACGACATGCCAGATCGCGCCATCCGGCGTCGCTTCGAGATACGACCACGGGAACAGCGAGCAGTCGCTGAAGAGCAGCGGCCCGCCCAGCGCTCTGGCGATCTCGCGCGCCAGCGCGGCGGGCGTGAAGCGCGGCGGAATCGCCCTGCCCCAAAGCTTGAGATCCAGCCGGAACTGGCCTGCACGGAGCAGCCATTCGACGGTGACGTCTCCCCACGGCGCGGTCTCCGCCGGGACGTCCCACGTGCGCTTGTCGCAGCCATTCCACGTCGACAGCACGACGACGTGCGCGGCCGCGGTTGCCGTGCGAATGGCGCGCACCAGCTCCGGCGTCACCTCGTCGAGATCAGCGCTCAGGTCGAACGTTCGCACGCCGGTCACCCCGCCGTCATTCCTGATTCGTCAATGCCTACCAGACACCGGTCTGGATCAGATTGACGATCGCGGTCGAGAACGCCTGCACGAACGGCGTCCCGGCGCTCATCAGGTTCTCGCGCGTCATGTAGTTCTGCAGAATGTCGGGGCGGACGCCGATGTTCTCGATGTACGGCGCCGGGGGATAGTCGGAGGTTTGAACGATCCGTCCGCGGTTGGCGAGCGACACGGTGATCGAGAACGAGCTTTCGGTGTACGCCGTGGCCTGATAGTTCCTGACGCTGCCGCCCGCCCCCATCGTGCGCATTCCGAACAGCGGCCCGCGCTGATTGTCCTGAACGATCGCCGCGAACATGTCGGCAGCCGAGGCGGAGAATTCATCGATCAGGACGAGCAGCGGCTTGGTGTACCGCACCGCATTCGGCGTCAGCGTCACGCTGCCGGTCGGATTCAGCGCGACCGGTGCGCTCCTGCCGCGCTGCTCCTGGTACGCGCGGAGGACTTCTGCAAAGTTGTTCTGCAGGTTGCTGATGATCTGGGGCGGCGCGTTCGACAGTTGCGCCGCTTCGACTGAGTTCGCGAACGCGGCGAGCCATGTCGCAGTGGCGCGAATCTCGAAGCCGAGCGTGCGGAACGGCGACGGCATCAACCGCTGAAGGATGGAATCGCCAAACACGATGTTTCCTCCCGGATTCCGCATCACGTCGACGACGAGGCCGTCCGTGTTCGCGGTGAAGAAGGCGATCTCCTGATCGAGCTGCTGCAGCGCGACCGACGTGCTCGGCGGCGAGAAACTGGGAATGCGGATGTAGCCGATGGTGCGGCCGCCCGCCGGGAAGACGCCGGTCAGGAAGAAGTCGGAGCTCGGCCCGCCGCGGCGGCGCACGAATCCGGGCGGCATCGCATAGACGGGCGTCTTGGTGCCGAAGTTGAGCACGCCCTCCGGCGCCCGCGTCAGCGCGGCATTCAGCAGCGGGCGGAGCGGTTCCATATACCCGGGAAGAGTGTCGTCGACGACCCCCGTGTCCGCGCCGCGATAACGCGACCGCGGGAGCGGCGCCTCCGCGACGTCGTCGGCGGCCGGTGCGGCGGTCGCCGCGCGGGTCAGCCGGTACGGGCGCCGCCCAGGGCTGGGGACCGGCCCTTGCGACGTAATCGGCGTGCCGCTCTTGAACCACGGCACGAGCCACGTGTTCTGGACGCCGCTGCTGTCCAGCCGGATGCGCAGCGCCGCCGTGTCGCCGAGGTCGGGCGCGTGCGGAAAGAAGTTCTGCGACCGGAAGGTCAGGAGGTCGGCGGCCAGCCGGTCGGTGATCTGCGGAACACCCACCTGCGCGTACTTGGCGAGCGCGGCGATGGCGTCGCGGACGGGGATGCCGTCGAACGCGATCAGCTCGTCGCCGATGCCGAATGGGAACTGGGCGAGCGGCAGTGCGGTGCGATCGATCGCGTCGATCAACACGCGGCCGTCGTAGATGTCGAACCGCAGAGGAAGCGCCGCGTCGAAATTGGAGGGAAACGACACGCCCACATGCGCGTCGTTCAGCGACGCCGCGTAGTCGATCAAGACTTCCTGGAAGTCCAGGTCATCCGTCTTGTGAATCGCCTGGAACCAGTCGTTGAGCCGCAGCAGGTCGATCCCGAACAGGTCGCGCTTCCACTCGTAGGGCGCGTAGTTCTTGGCGTAGAAGCCGGCCAGCTGGTTCAGATCGGCGGTGCGCTGCGGCTCGGTGAGCGCCGTCTGCGCATGAATGCTGGCGGACGCTGACAGCAGTACCGCGATCGCAGCGGAAATGCGTGTGACTCGTGCATGCGGCATGACACTCCTCCGGGAACGGCCGAGACGAGCCTACGCAGCCAGCGCCCGGCCGAGGCACACCGAAATGCACCGGCCGGACGTGGCGTGATTTGGCGCGAGATGGGGTGTCAGCGCGACGGCATCGACGCCGCGGCGCGCCACAGCCGGATGGTGCGATCGGCCGAGCCGCTGGCAAGAACCTGGCCGTCATGCGCGAACGCGAGCGCGTGAATGCGGTCGCGATGACCGAACAGCGTCATCAGCTCGTGCCCGGTCTCGACGTCCCAGAACTTGATGACGCCGTCGGCGCCGCCGGACGCGATCCGGCGTCCGTCGGGTGAGAACACCGCGCTCGTGACCCAGCCCTGGTGTCCGCGCAGCTCCGCACGCGGCGTGCGCGTGCGCATGTCCCACAACCGGATCACGCCGTCGAAGCTGGCGGTCAGCATCGTGCGGCCGTCCGGCGAGAAATCGAACGCCGACACGTAATCGGTGTGCGGCGCCGTCGCCGCCATCGGCGCGAACGGCGAGATCGACCAGAATGTCACTTCACCCTGCCGGTTGCCGCTGATGAGAGTGCGCCCGTCCGGCGACATCGCGAGATTCGGTCCCACGTTCACGCTGGTCTCGAGCCGCGACAGAGGCGTCTCGCGGGTCACGTCCCACAGCACGAGGTTGAAGTTGCCGCAGGCGACGAGACGCCCGTCAGGCGTGAATACGGCACCCGTGAGTGCCGGGGTCGAGGGCAACGCCCGAGTCTCGCGTGCCGCGACTACGTCCCACACGACGACGCCGCGTTCATCGTCCTTGACCGCGATGAGCCGGCCGTCGGAGGAGAGGCTCGGCGCCAACCCGATGCGCCCACCCTGCGTCAGGGTCGCCGCCGCCTGACGTGCGCGCCAGTCCCAGATCCGCACCGTCCCGTCGTAGCTGGTGGAGATCAATCGACGATCGTCTGGCGTGAACACCAGTCCGGTGACGACATCCGTGTGGCCTTCGAGGACCGCAGCATCCTGGTCGACGCGGCCCGGCCCTTCGACGGGCCACACGCGAAGCTCTCCTTGATCTCCGGCGGTAACCAGGCGGCGCCCGTCCGGCGACAGTCCGATCGCGAGGTACCGCTGCCCGCCGGTCCGGACTCGCGAAACTTCGCGGCGGCGGCCGAGATCCCAGAGGCGAACGGTACCGTCGCTGCTCGCCGACACGATCGTGCGTCCGTCCGGCGACGCCGCCAGGTGCGAGACCACGGTCGTGTGACCGGCGAGCGTCGCCAGCACCCGGCGCGACGCCGTGTCCCAGATCTTCAGCGCCTGCTCCCAGCCACCAGTGACCAGCGTCCGGCCGTTGCCCGTCAGCGCCAGCGTCTCGACGTCGCCGTCGTGGGGCAGTTGCGCGATCTCGCGGCGCTGGTGGACATCCCACAGCCGGACGGTGTTGTCCCAGCTCCCCGAGACCAGTTGCGTTCCGTCGTCCGTGAAGCGCACCGCGTTGACACCGCGGGTGTGGCCGGTGAGTGTCGAGAGCAGTCGCCACGATGCCGTATCCCACAACCGGATCGTGCGGTCGAAGCCGGCAGTGGCGAGCAGCCGCCCGTCCGGCGAAAACGCCACGTCGCGCAGCCGGTCGGTGTGGCCGCGCAGCTCCTGGAGGAGCGTTCCGCCCGCCGCGTCGTAGACGCGGACCCAGTCGAGCGCCCCGCCCGCCACCAGCATGCGTCCGTCGGGTGAGAACGTGACGGCGGTCTGCCCTCCGTGCTGAGCATCACCGACCGTGAAGAGCAGACGACGTGACGCGAGATCCCAGACATCGAGCAGTCCGCGCCATCCGGCGACCGCGAGGCGAGCGCCGTCGGGCGCGAAGGCAACACGGGTCGGATCCTCGACGCGTCCGCGCAGCGGGGGCTGGTCGCCGTGGGTGAGCCGCCACAGGTAACGCCACTCGAAGCCGCGCAGATCGCGCTCGCCCGCTGCAGGGACGTGATGCTCCAGCAGCGCCCGCGTCCGCCCCGCCCCGGACGCGTTCCACGCCTGCGCGGCCAGATTCATCTCGGCCGCGTACAGCAGACCGCGGCTGCGGTCCTGCTCGGCGCGCAGCTGGCCGTGCTGCCGCCACAGCGCCGCCACACCGCCCAACACCGCGGCGAGCACGACAGCCGCGGCGATCCCGGTCCTCAACGCGCCACGCCGGAACGCGGCGCGCTGCCGCCGGACCTCCGCATCAGGGAGATGCCGCGCGACCCACGCCCGATCGAAGACGCGCGCATAGATCTCGTTGCGGACGCGCAGCCGATCTCCGTCCGCGCGGACGATGCCGGAGAGCCGCAGCGCGCTGACCACCGGATTGACCCGATCGTCGCCGCCGCGGCCGTCGCCGCGCAGGACGGATGCATAGAGATCGAGCAGCGGCGTGCGCAGCGCATCCTGCGTCAGCAGATGTTCGCGCACGAAGATCAGGTTGTCGTCGCGTTCGGCAGCATGCGGCGACAGAAAGAGCTGCTGACAGCACCGGTCCACGTCGGCATCGTTTCGCACCGACGGGTCGCGGGCGATCGCCAGGCAGAGCCGCTGGGTGAGATACGGATGCGCGCCCGTCCAGTAGCCGATCCGGGCCAGCAGGGCGCGCGCCGCATCCGGAGGACGGCCGAGTCCGGCCGCGAGGACGACGGCTTCGGTCGGCGTGAAGTCCGCAAGCTCGATTCGCCGTCCGATGTTGAACGGGGTCAAGGTCGGATCGGCGATCAGGTCGGTCGGGGCCGCGACGCCCAGCAGGCAGAACGACAGCCGCCGCATCGCCGGCTGGCGGGCGCGGCGATTGAAGATCTCGCGGATGCCGGCAAAGAAGTCGTCGGTGCGGAACGGCAGGCTGCGGACGACGTCGATCTCGTCGACGAAGATCGCGAGCGGCCGCGGCCGGGGAATGACGAGGAGATCGCGCAGGACCTTGAGCCATCGCTGCGTCGGCGGCAGATCGCGCAGCGCCGACCACGCCGCGTCCACGGCGGATTCCATCCCGAGCTGCTCGCCGACTTCCGTGAGCAGCCCGCGATACCACTGCTCGACCGTGACGTGAAGGCCGATGGCCGTGAGATCGACGACCGCCGCATCGATGCCGTTCTTGCGCAGCTCGGCGACCGTCCGCACCATCAGGGACGACTTGCCCATCTGGCGCGCGGTGAGGACGTAGCAGAACTCGCCGGCGATGAGCGCCTCGAGCAGCTCCGCGTCGGCATCGCGGACTACATAGCTGGGCGCATCGCTGGCCAGCGCTCCGCCGGTGACGAAGAAGTCGGGCGCACGCACGTCACTCGCCGGCGGCGGCGAAGTATGCAGCATAGAGTCCGCACCGCGGGCGAGCGTCTTCAGGTGCGTCGCCGACGATCAGTCCGGCGCTGCGCAGCCGGTAGAAGACGTCGCGCCCCGGACACCGCCCGCCCGCGACGACGGCCCGCATCGCCTGCCGTGCCGCCGGATCGGCCTCGAGGAGCACCGCGACGTGCCGGAGATGATCGGCGAGCGGCCCCGCTCCTTTCCGCGCGTCGCGCTCGACATCGTCCAGTGTCGAACCGTGCGTCAGCCCGTGCAACGCGGTCTGCACCAGGTAGGGGTGACCGCCGGCGACCGCGACGAGCCGATCGAGCGCCGCGTCCGACGCGAGCGGCGAGCCGTGCCTGCTGTTGAGCGCCGCGACCTCGGAGCGTGTGAAATCCTCGAGCGTCACTCGCACGCCGACGTTGAACGGCGATTGGTTCAGATCGCGGATGAGGAGGTGGGCTTCCGTGGCATAGGCCAGCACGAGCGTCAGGCGCCGCCACGGCGCCAGCGGGTCCAGCGCGCGCCGGTTGTACCAGGAACGAAACAGGCCGTAGACGTCGATCGCGTAGTCGCGCCCGACGAGGCGATCGACCTCGTCAATCCCCCAGATCAGCGGTTCGGGGCTGGCGGCGAGGACGCTGCGCTGCAGATGGCGCGAGAAGTTCGTGTTGGGGCTGTCCTGAACGTTCCAGTCGGCATGAATCGGCGATTTGACGGACACCTGATCCGCCAGGCTCCGGCCCAGCGCCTGGAAACAGGTCGCCGCCGACCGCAGATCGTCGGAGCCCAGTGCCTGGACGTCCGAAATGGCCACCCTCATGCCCGCGCGGCGCGCGCGATCCAGCGTCCGCGCCAACAGCGAACTCTTGCCCACCTGGCGCGCGCCTTTGATCAGGACCAGGCCCGCTCCGTGTCCGACGGCCTGGTGGACGTCGTCGTCGGTGGGGCGCTCGATGTAGAGCCTCGAGTCGAGCGGGATGGCGCCGCCGACCGGGTCCAACGCGCCCAGGTGCTCCGTCAGCGCCGAAGCCCGGGCCGCGGGCGGTCGCGTTTCTTCGTCATCTCCTGGCGGCGTGGATCGGCGGTCGAGCCAGGTGTCGATGTCGCCGGTCTCCGCGAACACCGATCCACTGGAGGCATGCCGGTGACGCCTGACAGGCAAGCCCTCCTCGCGCTCCCATCGCTGCACGGTGGTAACGCCGCGCCGCAGGTAGTCGGCGATCTCCTTCCAGGAGTGCAGCCGCCGGCTGGCGGCGGGCGGTCCCGAATCGGCGCGAGGCGCGGTCGACACGGCGGGTGGGGCAATTGTAGTCGCTGGGGCGGCCCGGGCGACGCTCGGTCCAGAACCCCGTTTGGCGCCATTTCGCTCCATCGGCGCCGGCTGCAGCACGTCACCTGCCGTGCGCGTCAGGTTTCACACCGCCGTGCGTCTCCGTGTTGATCGCCACAGGCGCCGCCGCGTCAGCCCGGACCGCGCAGGTCCTGCGTCTTGCGGTCCCCCTCGTTGATCGTGACGCGCTCGGCCGCGCCGCGGACGCTCTCGAGAAACGCCGGATCGAACCATTCCCCCTGCTCGACGTCGTCGGTCGCCAGCAGGAAGTAATCGCCCGGCGGCAGGTTGCGGATCCGGTAGGCGCCGGAGCCATCGCTGCGGACCGCCTGGATGCGGCGCGACTGCGGCCGCCAGTAGGCCTGCTCGGTCGAGAACGCGATGACATTGATGCCGGCGCTGCCGGCGCGGCGCGCGTCGCGCACCGTCCCCGAGATCTCCGTCGTGCGATCGGTGAGCACCACCGTCACGTTGTCGAGGTTCTGACCCGGTTTCAGTTCGACCGTCGAATCGGAGACGTCCTGTCCGCCGACGGTGATCGACTTGACCGCCCACTGCGCCTGTCCCTGACCGCCGCCGGCGACGCGGATGTAGTGCGCGCCGGGAAGCAGATTGGCGATCTGGAAGCTGCCGTTCTTCTCGGCGCGGCCGCCGGCGCCGACGGGGCCGGCGAACGGTCCGCCGCCGCGGCCGCCGCCGCCGAACGGCAGCGGGCTCACGTCGGGGGCGTCGATGCGGAAGGTCGAGTAGTCCTCGGGCGCCGGCGTGCCGGACGACTCGACGGTGATGTTGCCGGAGATCGTGACGCCCGGCTGCAGCGTCAGCGTGACGCCGTCGAGATGCTGGCCGTTGACGACGATCGGCTGGACGGCGGTGCGCGCCTCGCCGCCGCGGCCGCCGGATCGCGCGATGGCGACGTAGCGCCCCGGCGGAACGTTGCTGACGCGGAAGGTGCCGTCAGCCTGGACACGCCCCGTGAGGACCTGCCCGCCGAGGCGTGCCAGCGGACCGCCGGCGCCGTCCTGCGGCGCGATGATCACCGTGCCCACGTCGTCGGCCGCGCCGGCGACGATGCCGCTGACCGTCGCGAAGGGAACGAGCTGGATCTGAAAGTCGATCCCGCCGACCTCCTGGCCCGGGCCGACCGGCACTTTCCCCGCCTCGGGAGCGTTCACCACGCCCGGGTAGTACGTCGGCGCATAGCCGGTCGCCTCGGGTTCCTCCGTGAGCCCGAACGCGCCGAGCGCGCCGCCGCGTCCGCCGCGTCCGCCGGCGGCCTGTGCGCCGAGGCCGGCCGCGAGCTGCTGCAGGCCGCGTCCGATCAGTTCGTTGAGCCCGTTGGCGGACGCGCTGACGAAGTACTCGCCCGGGGGAAGGCCGAAAACGCGATACTGGCCGCGATCGTCCGTCTGGTCGCCGCCGGCGGGCGTCAACTGCCGCTCGCCGCGGACGTACTGGTAGCGCTGCACGGTCACCAGCGCGCGCGCGAGCGCCTCGCCATCCTCGTCGACGATGCGTCCGGTGATCACCCCGCCGCGGGTGAGACGGAGGTCGACGTTGGCGGCCGATTGTCCGTCGGCGACCTGGAGCGGCTGCCCGGGCTGCAGCGGACGGCGCTGGCCGTAGGCGGCGTCGACGAATCCACTCTTCGATGCGGTAATCGAGTACGTGCCGGCCGCCAGCTCGGCGACGACATACCGCCCTTGATCGTCGGTGATCGCCGTTCCGCCGCCGCGGCCGCCGGCCGCGGCCGCGCCCGTGACCATGACGCGCGCGCGTTTGATCGGCCGGCCGTTGTCCGCTCCGAGCACGCGGCCCGCGATGGTTGCCGTCCCTTTCGGCAGCGCGGTCCGGTCGCGCGCGGGCTGGCGTTGTCCCCGGCCTTGTGCGCGTCCGCCCTGATCGGCGGACGCCGGCGCCTGCGCCGGAGGCCCCTGGCGCGCCCACACTGGCGACAACGACAACGCGAGCAGGGCGGCGAGCGCGGCGGCGCGGCGTGAGGTCATGATCCCCTCTACGACTAGATCAGCGCGATCGTGACAATCCCCGCGGTAATCAGCAGAAACTGGCGGGCGCCGCCGGTGTCGTTGCCCCGGTGCAGGTCGGGAATCAGATCCGACATGGCGACGTACAGGAAGTTGCCGGCGGCGAATGCGAGGACGTAGGGCAGCACCTGGGGCAGCGCCGTCGATGCCAGCACCATCGCGCCCGCGCCGATGATGCCGCCGAGCGCTGACAGCACGTTGAGCGTGAGCGCGCGGCCGCGGGAGTAGCCGGCGCGCAGCAGGATGGCCACGTCGCCGACCTCCTGTGGGATCTCGTGCGCCGCCACCGCGATCGCGGTGGTGACACCGAGCGGCACCGAGGTCAGCACCGCCGCCGCGATGACCGCGCCGTCGACGAAGGTGTGGAACGCGTCGCCGACGATGACCAGCGATGCGGCGGTATTGTGGACGTGGCAGTCCTCGTCGTGATGGCAGTGCCGCCAGATCACCGCCTTCTCGAGCACGAAGAAGCTCAGGATCCCCGTCGCCATCGCCAGCATCGCCGTGCGCGCCGGCAGCGCTTCGAGCGCTTCCGGCACCAGCGCGAGCAGCGCGGCGCCGACCAGCGTGCCGACGGCGTAGCTGATCAGCCAGGGAACGAGCCGTCCGCGAATCTGTTCGTGCAGGAGCAGGAACGTGGAGGCGACGAGAATTCCGCCCAACGAGCCGAGGACGGACAGAGCGACAGAGATCCCGAGCAGGTGCACGCTCTAGGAGTATGCATCAGCTCTCGGGCTTACTTCCCCGCGACGTACCCTTTTCGAGCGCGCACGTGGTACGCCGCGCTGCGCACCTCGACGCGGATGGCGTGCCAGCGGCCGTCCTTCGGGCCCGACGCGGCGTATCCGAGGTAGTACTGCTTGCTCAACTCGTCGGCGATTCCGGCGGTCGCCGGATCCAGATCGCGCGTGAAGCGGATGATCTCCGTGCGTCCGCCGCTGTCGTCGGTGATGTCGCGCAGCGCGGCGACGTTCACGCGATCGTCGGTGCCGGTCGATCGCGTCCGCGGATTGCTGCCCGGAATCGGGTTGGTCGGCGGCTGCGGCGGCGGCAGCGGACTCGGCCTTCGCCCGGGGATGGGGAACGGCAGCGGAATCGGCGCCCGCGGCGGGCGCTGCCGCTGGAGTTGCGCCGCCGCACCGCCGAACTGGAAGGAAGGCGCCGGCCGGCGGAACCCCGAGAACGCCGTGCCGGGGCTGTCGATGCCGATCGCGTAGACGAGCACTTCGGTCTCGCGAATCAGCTGCTTCACCGTGAAGATGTCGGTCCGGCTCGTCGTGTCGTTCCCGTCGGAGATGATCACCACCGCCTTCTTCTTGTTGCGTCCCTGCTGCGCGAGCTGCACGGCATCCGCGACGGCGTCATACAGCGCCGTGCCGCCGCGCGGCTGAATGCGCCGGATCGAGTCGCTGATCCGCCGCTTGTCGCGCGTCCAGCCTTCGACGAGCTCGGGGGCGTTGTCGAAGCGGTAGAGGAAGACTTCGTCTTCGGGATCGAGCAGCTGGACCAGGAAGCGCTCCAGCGCCTGCTTCGCCGCGTACATCTTGTCGCCGTCCATGCTGCCGCTGGTGTCGAGGACGATGCCGAGGCTGACGGGTACGCGCTCGGCGTTGAAGTGCGTCACCGTCTGCGGCTGCTCGTCTTCGAAGACGCGGAAATCGTCCTTGTTCAGCCCCGACACGAACCGGCCGGACTGATCGGTGACCGTCGCGTTGACGTTGATCAGCTCGACGCCGGTGCGGAACTTGAACGACTGCTCCTGCGGCTGCGGCGCCGGCTCCTGCGCGGAGAGCAGCGTGCCGGCGAGCAGCAGGAGCGCGGCGACGATCGGGCGCGTGCGGGTGGTCATTGGACGAGTGCCTGCTGCCGCTTGTCGATGTGCGCGATGACGCGGCCGTCTTCGGTTCGGAATCCAATCCGGTAGCGCGCCACCGTGCCGCTCACCGGCACGGCGACGACGAACGGCGAATCGTCTCCCGGCGCGAACGACGTCACGTCGAGGAGCGCGCGTCCGCTCGCCAGGAACGATCCATTGTCGTCGAACGCGTAGGCCGTGACCGCGACGCGCGTGAGCGGAGTGCCGCTCCGTGGATTGTGCACCAGTCCGGTGATGGTGAGCGTGTCTGCCTGGCGGCTGTCCCGCAGCGAGAGCAACTCGAGCCCGGCGGCGGAAACGGCCGCGCCGGCGGGCGCGCCCGGAGCGCCGGCGCCGCGCGCGGCGGTCCTGGTGCCGCCCGCCGCGAGCGCGAACAACACGGTTGAGGCGATGACCAGCGCCAGCCCCGCCATCACCGCGACACGGTTGCCCCACGGGGACGCCTGCTCCGGCTCCGTGAACATCGCGCCCACTGACGGAGGCGCCTGCCGCAGCGGCAGGTCCTGCCGGCTCGCGGCGGCCGGCGCGGCGGCCATCGACGTCAGCACCGCGACGCGCGCGTCGCTGCGCGCCCGCTCGTCACGCAGCATCCGCCACACGATCACACTCAAGGCGGCCGCCATGGCCAGCGAGAGCAGAGTCACTCCGACGAGCGTGGTATCCATACCAGTTTCCAGTGGCCAGTTTCCGGTTCCCAGTTTCCAGTGGCCAGTTTCCAGTTCCCAGTTTCCAGTTCCCAGTTTCCAGTTTCCAGTTCCCAGTTCCCAGTTTCCAGTTCTTAGATTTCCAAATTCCAAAATTTCCAAATTTCCAAATCTCTACCGGAGCTTGAATTCCATCGCGACTTCCACGATGACGTCCACCGGCACGCCGTATCGTTTCGCGGGCGAGAACCGCCACTGCCGGACTGCGTCGATGGCGCGCTGGTCGAGGCCGGCGCCCAGCCCCTGCACCAGCTTCACGCTGCCCACGTTCCCGTCGCTCCTGACGACGATTTCCAGCACGACGTCCCCTTCGATGTGCCGGCGGCGCCCTTCCTCCGTGTAATCCGGTTTCACTTCGCGGACGATCGCCGGCGGCGTAATGCCGGTGCCGGGGCGATACGGCCCGCCGCCGGTTCCGCCTCCCGATCCGGGACCGATGCCCGCGCCGTTGCCTTCGCCGATTCCGGTTCCCTGGCCGCTGCCCGTGCCGCCGCCGGCGCCGGGACCCTGACTGTCGGATTCCTGCGGCGGCGCCTCGCGGGGCGTCCACGGGACGCCGGCGCGGTCGCGCGGATCGGCGGCCACGGGAACGACCGGTGCCGCGACCGGCTCCACTTTGATCGGCGGCGGCTCGACCGGCCGCTCGACGACCGGCGGATCGACCGGCGGGGGAGGCCGCCGCGGCGGAACCGGGCTCCGCATCTTCTCGAGCCCTTTGCGTTCCGCCGGCGGCGGCGGCGCCGGTTGCTTCAATCCGCCGCCGCCCCCGCCGCCGCCCGGGCCGGGCTCGACGAGGAACACGAGCCGCATTTCGTTCTTGTCGTCGTCGGTCACGAGCGCCTGCGTCCTGGCCATGCCGACCGAGGTCACCAGGACGAACCCGGCGACCAGCGCGGCGTGCAGCGTGCCCGACAGCGCAATCGGCAGGCCCGGCTCGCGGCGTACTCCGCCCGCCGGCCGGAACAGCGGCCGTTCGACGACGACGGCGTGCCCCTTGAGCGCGCGCACCGCGTTGACGGCATCGGTCGAGCTGAAATACCGGCGGCCGATTGGCTGAATCAGACCGGCCGCCGCGAGATCCTGCACGTCGCGCGGCTGGACCCCGGCCGCGCGGGCGATCTCCGCCGCCGAGAAGACGTGCGGCAGTTCCTGGCTGTCGATCATGGAGGGGTCCGGCCCCCTTTCGGGCAAAGGCCGTTCCATCGCAGTTTCGGCCGTTCGCGGCCCGATCTGTTGCGGCGGCCGTTCGGCGCTGTCGCACGCCACGGACAGGTGTTCAACTTGTGCTACAACCGCGCGATGCAGACCGTAGTGGTGACCGGCGCGACCAGCGGCATCGGCCGCGCCGCCGCGCTCCGCTTCGCGCGCGACGGGGCGTCGATTCTCGCCGTCGGCCGTAAGGCGGCAGCGCTCGCGGAGGTGGCTCACGCCGTCGAGCTGGCGGGCGGAAGGTGCGTGACGCTCGAGACCGACGTGACCGCGGCGTCCGCGCCGGCGTCGATTGCCGCCGCCGCAGGCGAGGCGTTCGGCCGCCTCGACACGCTGGTCAATGCCGCCGGGATCATCGCCAGCGGCACGATCGAGAACACGTCCGACGGCGCCTGGGACGAGATGCTCGACATCAATCTCCGCGCGCCGTTCCGCCTCATGCGCAGCGCGGCGCCCCTGCTCATCGCCTCCCGCGGATCGGTCGTCAACGTGTCGAGCGTCACCGGGCTGCGCGCCTTTCCCGGCGTGCTCGCCTACTGCGTGAGCAAGGCGGGCGTCGATCAGCTCACGCGCTGCGCCGCGCTCGAGCTCGCGCCCCACGGCGTCCGCGTCAACGCGGTGAACCCGGGCGTCACCGTCACCAACCTGCACCGGCGCAGCGGGGTCGACGAGGAGAAGTACGCGGCATTCCTGGAACGCTCGAAGACGACCCATCCGCTCGGGCGCGCCGGGGAGCCGGAAGAGATCGCGGAGTTGATCTGGTTCCTGGCGTCGGACCGCGCCGGGTGGATTACCGGCGAGACGATCTCAATCGACGGCGGACGTCACCTGACTTGTGCGAGATAGCGGTCACCCGGCGTGACAGTCACGCCTTCTTGACCCCCTCGACGTATGTCACGCCGTCGGCGTCCGACAGCTGACGGACCGCGGCGAACCCGTGGCGCCGCAGCGCCTCGATCGGACCCTCGTACGCCGGCGCGGCGCGGGCGCCGCCCAGCAACGCGCCGACCAGGCCGCCGCGCTGCGCGCGCTCCACGACGATCGCCCGCCCGCCCGGGCGCAGCACGCGCAGCGTCTCTCCAACGCAGAGAACGCGGACGTCCGGAGTCAGCGACGGCAGCAGGTCCGGGATCACGGCGACGTCGAAGCTGTCGTCGTCGAACGGCCACATGCCGTATGGCGCGCGCGCCGGTTCGACGAACGCCCCCTCCCGCTCGATCGCCGACACCGCCTTCGCCAGTTCGGTGTCATCCGCGTCGACGATGCAGGCGCGGCCGGTCAGACCGGCCTTCACCGCGAGCTGCGCCATCAGCTTCGGATCGCGCGTGCCGACGCCGAGCAGCCGCTGTCCGAGCTTCACGCCGGCCATGGTCACCGCCAGCGGCTCCTGCGAAGACCTGCGGAACAACCCCACGGCGATCACCAAATCACGAAATCACCAATTCACCAAATCCGATATAGTCGAGTGTCGTGAACAAGCCGTTGAAGATCGAGAAGGCGGAAGGCAAGCTCGGAATCATGCTCGTCGGCCTGGGCGCCGTCAGCACCACGACGATCGCCGGGGTGATGGCGATCCGGCGCGGCCTTGCCCGACCGATTGGCTCGCTGACGCAGATGGGCACGATCCGCCTCGGCAAGCGCACCGAGGGCAATTCGCCGCGCATCAAGGACTTCGTCCCGCTCGCCTCGCTGGACGACGTCGTCTTTGGCGGATGGGACATTTTCGAGGACAACTGCTACGAGGCGGCCAGGACGGCCGGCGTGCTCGATCGCGAGCTGCTGGAGCAGATCAAGCCGGAGCTGGAGGCGGTGCGCCCGTGGCCCGCCGTGTTCGACCGCCGCTACGTCAAGCGCCTGGACGGACCGAACGTCAAGAAGGGGAAGACGAAGAAGGATCTCGCCGAGCAGCTCCGCGCCGACATCCAGAAGTTCAAGAGCGACCACGGCCTGAGCCGCATGGTGCTGATCTGGTGCGGCAGCACGGAGGTGTACCTCACCGAGTCCGAGGTGCACGGCAGCATCGAGGCGTTCGAGAAGGGGCTCGAGGCGAACGACGCCGCGATCCCGTCGAGCATGATCTACGCCTATGCGGCGATCAAGGAAGGGATTCCCTACGCCAACGCCGCGCCGAACCTGAGCGCCGACATCCCGGCGCTCATCCAGCTCGCGCAGACGACCGGATCGCCGCTCGCCGGCAAGGACCTGAAGACGGGGCAGACGCTGATCAAGACGATCATCGCGCCCGGTCTGAAGGCGCGGCTGATCGGGGTCGAGGGCTGGTACTCGACCAACATCCTCGGGAACCGCGACGGCGAGGTGCTGGACGACCCCGAGTCGTTCAAGACCAAGGAAGAGAGCAAGAAGTCGGTGCTCGACTACATCTTCCAGCCGAATCTCTATCCCGATCTGTACGAGAAGCTCTGTCACGTCGTGCGGATCAACTACTACCCGCCGCGCGGCGACAACAAGGAAGGCTGGGACAACATCGACATCTTCGGCTGGCTCGGGTACCCGATGCAGCTGAAGATCAACTTCCTGTGCCGCGACAGCATCCTGGCGGCGCCGATTGTGCTAGATTCCGCGCTGTTTCTCGACCTGGCGCGGCGCGCGGGCATGAGCGGCATCCAGGAATGGCTGTCGTTCTATTACAAGAGTCCGATGCACGCCGCGGGGCTGTACCCCGAGCACGACCTGTTCATCCAGTTGATGAAGCTGAAGAACACGCTGCGCTACATGCAGGGCGAGGAGCTGATCACGCACCTCGGGCGGGAGTACTACGACTGATGCCTACGCCTCCAAAGCTGCAGCCGGCGCTGTTCGGCGGTCTGTTCATCGGCGTACTGTCGGCGCTGCCGATCATCAGCGCGGGCAATTGTCTCTGCTGCATGTGGGTGGTCGGGGGCGGCGTGCTCGCGACGTATCTGATGCAGCAGAACCACCCGTACGCGATTACGGCCGCTGACGGCGCGCTGGTGGGGCTGCTGGCCGGCCTCATTGGAGGCGTCATCGGCACGATCCTCTCGATTCCGCTCGACATGGTGATGGGCCCGTATCAGCGCCAGCTGCTCGAGCGCATCATCGCCAGCAACCCGGACTTTCCCGCAGAAACGCGCACGATGATCGAGAACATGAACGTCGGCGCCGCCACGGTGGCGGCGACGATGGTCAAGCTCGTGACGTCGATCATCTTCGGCCTCATCTTCGGCATGTTCGGCGGCCTGCTCGGCGTCGCGCTGTTCAAGAAGAACGTCCCGCCCCCACCGGCGGGGTCACTCGAGGTCCTGCCCCCAGCTTAGGATCCGGGTTCTACGGGTTCTACGGGTTCTCCGGGTTCTCCGGGTTCAGGTTCCTCGGGTTCGGACGGTTCAGGGTTCGAACCCGCAGAACCACTGGAACCCGGAGAACCTGAACCTGGAGAACCTGAACCTGGAGAACCCGAGGAACCCGAGGAACCCGGAGAACCCGTAACCCCGAAACCCGGCTGCTGAAACCATCCCCACCGTCCGGGTTAAAGAAGCCCTGCCCGCGAGCCGAAATTCTGTGCAGCGTTATGCAGCGCGTCCTGCTGGCGGCGGTTCTGCTGCTCCCCTGGGGGCAGGACGTGCCCGTCGTCCGCCTCTCCAACGGCGCCCCGGCGCAGGCGCCCGGGTCTCCGGGCGGGGCGCGGCCGCCGTTGCCGGGCGTGCCGGCGACGCAGACCGACGCGCGCGAGGCGACGCTCAATTCGCCGCGGCGGCTGACCCTGTCGTTCCTCGAGCCGCGGCCCATCGACGAAGTGCTCACCCTGCTCACCGCCGGAACGCCGTTCAGCGTGGCGATTGACGCCGACGCCGGCGGATCGTTCCGCGGCGAGCTGAAGCAGCTCACGCTGCGCGACGCGCTGACGACCATCCTTGCGCCGCTCGGCCTCGAGTTCGACGTCCGCGGCACGGTGATCCGCGTCCGGCGGCGGCAGCTCGACACGCGCATCTTCGACCTGAATCTGCTGGCCGTACGCCGCGGTCTGTCGCGAACGGCCGGCAGCACGTCAGCCGCCCCCGCGCTCGACACGACGCTTGCCGGCGACGACGTGATGGCCGGCGTGGCCGCGGGGATTCGCACGCTGCTGTCCGACGGCGGACGCGTCCACGTCGATCCGCACGCCGGCATCGCGCAGGTCACCGACTATGCCGATCGGCTCGACCGCGTCGCCCTGTATGTCGACGCGCTCCATCGCCGCAGCGGGCGGCAGGTCCGGCTGCAGGCGCAGGTGTTCGAGGTCACGTTGAACGGCGCGCCGGCGATCGACTGGGGACGCGTGCGGCAGCAGCTCGGCCTGCAGTCCGGCGTGCCGCAGGCGGGACTCGCGGCGGATCCGGCGGCGCTGCGCGACGCGCTCATCGCGCAGGGGACGGTGCGCACGCTGTGGACCCCCGACGTGACCACGCTCAACAACGAACCGGTGCTGGTGCGCGTCGGCAATGCCGCCGGAGCGTCGTTGACGATGACGGTGGTGCCGCAGATCGCCGCCGACGGCATCGTCCAGTTGAGCGTGACGCACGCCTGGGCGGAGTCGTCGCCGGCGCTGGCCGCCGAGAGCGACACGGTGACGCGAGTCATGGACGGCAACACGGCGATGGTCAGCGGCCTGCTGCGTGCCGTCCCGGCCGGCGAGGGGCGCACCGCCGGCTACGCCGAGCTCGTCGTGCTGCTGAGACCCACCGTCGTCGATCCCGGCACCTTCGTGAGCAGCAGTAGGCACTGAGCGGAGAGCGGCAGGCGGAGAGCGGTCAGCGACAGCTGCCGGCATCAGGAGACCACATGTACGAGGAGTATTACGGGTTCTCGGAGAAACCCTTCAGCCTCACACCGGACCCGAAGTACCTCTTCAAGAGCGCGTCGCACGCCAGCGCCTACGAGCTGCTGCAGTACGCCATCCGCCGGCGAGAGGGCTTCGTCGTCATCACCGGCGACATCGGGACCGGCAAGACGACGTTGTGCCGGGCGCTGCTCGAGCAGATCGATCGGCGAACCTTCACCGCGCTGGTGCTGAATCCGTTCCTCGCCGAGGAGGATCTGCTGCGCGTGGTGCTGCAGGAGTTCGGGGTCGTCTCGCGCGAGGAGATCAAGCGTGGACGTCTGGCGCGCGTCAGCAAGGCGGAGCTGGTCGAGACGCTGAACGAGTTCCTGCTCTCGCTGCGATCGATCGGTGCGCAGGCGCTGCTCATCCTCGACGAGGCGCAGAACCTGCCCATGCCGGTGCTCGAACAGATCCGCATCCTCTCGAACCTCGAAACCGACAAGGAGAAGCTGCTGCAGATCATCCTGGTCGGGCAGTCGAACCTGAAGGACCTGTTGCGCCGGCCGGAGCTGCGTCAGCTCGATCAGCGCGTCGCCATCCGCTACGATCTGAAGCCGTTGACCGCCGAGGAGACGGCCGCCTACGTGCGCCACCGGCTCTCGGTGGCGGGCGGCGGCACCGCGGCCGCGTTCACGTCCACGGCGCTGGCGCGCGTGCACCGCTATACCGCCGGCATTCCGCGTCTCATCAATCTGCTCTGCGATCGCGCGCTCCTGACGGCCTACTCGGCGCATGCGGGCCGCATCGTCCCGGCGTTCGTCCGCAGCGCCGCCGAGTCGCTCGAGATCGAGCGTCCGAGTCGCTCGCTGCGCGGCTGGGTGCGCGAACGGTTCGCGGGGTTTGCGGCGGGCGTCACGCTCGCCGCCGTGCTCGGAGCGGGCGCCGCCGCGATGTGGCACTACTTCCGCCCGTGAGCCGCGTCCACGATGCGCTTCGCGACGGGCGCGGCAGGAGTGCGCCGGTCGTACGCCCGCCGCGCGCCACCGCCGTTCCCTCGGCACTGGGCCACCATGCCGCCGAGCGAGGCAGCGTCGGCCGGCCGCTGCTCATCGTCCTGCTGCTCGTCGCCGCCGGCGCGGCCGCCTGGACGCTGGCGCCGCGGCTTGGGGTTCGATCCGCCGGAGCGCCGCCCGCTCCCACCGCTCCTTCCTCTCCCGTTTCCACTCCGGCGCAGTCGCGTCCCGTCGACGCCAGCCCGCCGCCTGCGTTGCCGGCGCCGGCCCCTCGCGTGCCGGAGACGGCTGCCGCCGCTTCGGACGCCGCGCCCCCGACGACCGACGCAGGGCCCCGCGGGGGCGTGAGACGCCCCGCGTCGATCCCGACGCCCCGGACCGCCGGCGGCGATCCGTTCCAGCTCGCGCTCTACCACCACCGGGCGGGCGACTTCGAACAGGCGCTGCTGCACTACAAGGCGGCGCTGCAGCGCGACGAGCTGAACGTCGAGGCGCACAACAACCTCGGCGGGCTGTATCTGAGCCGCGGCCTGCTCGACGAAGCCGTACGAGAGTTCCAGCGGGTGCTGGCCATCGATCCCGAGTACGTCACGGCGCATGTGAATCTGTCGGCCGCGTATTACCAGCTCGGCCGGTTCGAGGCCGCCGCGGCCTCGGCCCGGGAGGCGCTCCGGCTCGACCCGCGCAACGTGGACGGATTCGTCAACCTCGCTCTCGCCCGGAAAGGCGCCGGCCATCCGGCCGATTCGCTCGCGGCGCTGCGCCGTGCGCTCGAGCTCGACCCCCGCCACCCGCTGGCGCACTACAATCTCGCGCGACAGTACGAAGACACGGGGGAAGCCGTGCGCGCGGTCGAGCATTACCGGCAGTTCCTGCGGTACGCTGGTCCGGAACGGGAACCGCAGGCGGCCGACGTTCGCGCCCGGCTGCAGGCGGTCCAGACGCGCGCGGCGAAGTAGCGCGCGCCGGATCGAACGGCAACGCCAGACGGCTCACTGCGAACTGCTGATCGCGGACTGCACACACACATGTCAGAGATCGATGCCCTGCTGAAAGAAGACCGCAGCTTCCCGCCCGCCGAGGCGTGGCGGAAGACGGCCAACATCGCCGATCCCGGCGTCTATGCCCGCGCCGCCGCCGACCCCGAGAAGTTCTGGGCCGACTTCGCGCGCGAGCTCGAGTGGATGCAGCCGTGGACGCGCGTGCTCGAGTGGAAGCCGCCCCACGCCAAATGGTTCGTGGGCGGCAAGATCAACGCCAGCGTCAACTGCGTCGACCGGCACGTGCGCGGGCCGCGCCGCAACAAGGCGGCGTTCATCTGGGAAGGGGAGCCGGGCGATCGCCGGACGCTGACCTACTGGGACCTGTACCGGCAGGTCGGCGCGTTCGCGAACGTGCTGAAGTCGCTCGGCGTCAAGCGCGGCGACCGCGTCGCCCTCTACATGCCGCTGATTCCGGAACTGGCGATCGCGATGCTCGCGTGCTCCCGCATCGGCGCGGTCCACAGCGTGGTGTTCGGCGGGTTCAGTTCCGAGTCGCTTCGCGATCGCATCAACGATTCGCAGTGCGTCCTGCTCGTCACCGCCGACGGAGGCTACCGCCGCGGCCACATCGTGCCGTTGAAAGAGATGGCGGATGCGGCGCTGACCGACACGCCGTCGATTCGCAACGTGGTCGTCGTGCAGCGCCAGGCCGGCGCGCCGATTCCGGTGCACATGAAGGAAGGGCGCGATCACTGGTATCACCTGCTCATGCAGGACGCGCCATCGCACTGCGAGCCTGAGGCAATGGACTCGGAGGATCTGCTCTACATCCTCTACACGTCCGGCACCACCGGGAAGCCGAAGGGGATCGTGCACACGACCGGCGGGTATCTCACCGGCACGTACGCCACGGCGAAGTGGGTCTTCGATCTGAAGGAAGACGACGTCTACTGGTGCACCGCCGACATCGGCTGGGTCACCGGGCACAGCTACGTCGTCTACGGTCCGCTCGCCAACGGCGCCACGGTGGTCATGTACGAAGGCGCACCCGACTGGCCGCGCAAGGATCGCTTCTGGGAGATGATCGAGCGCCACGGCGTGACGATCTTCTACACCGCGCCTACGGCGATCCGCGCCTTCATGCGCTGGGGTACGGAGTGGCCGGCCAGGCACGATCTGAGCTCGCTGCGCCTCCTCGGCTCCGTCGGCGAGCCGATCAATCCCGAAGCCTGGATCTGGTACTACCTGAACATCGGCAGAGAACGCTGCCCCGTGGTCGACACGTGGTGGCAGACCGAGACCGGCCAGATCATGATCACGCCGCTTCCCGGCATCACCGCCGCGCGGCCCGGCTCGGCGACGCAGCCGTTTCCCGGCATCAGCGCCGAGATCCGCAGCCAGAGCGGCGAGCGGATCGAGAAGGGCGGCGGTCTCCTGACGCTGACGCGCCCGTGGCCCGCGATGCTGCGCGGCATCTACGGCGATCCGGAGCGCTTCGTGAAGCAGTACTGGAGCCAGTGGAAGGACGGTTCGTATTTCACCGGCGACGGAGCGCGCGTCGACGACGACGGGTTCTTCTGGCTGCTCGGCCGCGTCGACGACGTGCTGAACGTCGCCGGACACCGCCTGGGAACGATGGAGGTCGAGAGCGCGCTGGTGGACGATCCGCGCGTCGCCGAGGCCGCGGTCGTCGGCAGGCCGCACGAGATCAAAGGTCAGGCGGTGGCCGCATTCGTCACGCTGAAGGAAGGCAACGCGCCGTCCGACGCGCTCATGTCGGAGCTGAAGGAGCACGTCGTCAAGAAGATCGGCGCCATCGCACGGCCCGATCAGATCCTGTTCGCCGCTGATCTGCCGAAGACGCGCTCGGGCAAGATCATGCGGCGGCTGCTGCGCGACATCGCCGAAGGCAAGGCGCTCGGCGACACCACCACGCTCGCCGATCCCAACGTCGTCGCGCGGCTGAAGAGCGAGTACGAAGAGAAGGAGTAGCGGCGTGCCGGAGCGGGCGTCGAGGCGGGGCAGAGAGGCGAAGCCGCTCGGATAACTATGGCGGTCATCACCGCGATCGAGTTCGACGGCGATACCTGCGCGATTGCGCGCACCACGGTGCGCCGCGGCGAAGTGACGGTCTCGGCGGCCGAGCTCCTCAATCCGACGTCGTTCCCCGGCACCGACGCGTTCGTGGCGGCGCTGCGCAGGTCGCGCCGCACGCTCGGACTGCCGCGGCGTTCCCGCGTCGTGCTGTGGGGCCTGCCCGAGGGCGCCACTCCGCGCGACCCCGGGGCGGTCGCTGCGCTCGCGCCGCTCATCGCCGCCGGGTTCAGGGTCGAGCGCGTCGTGACTCCCTGCAACGCGCTGGGCGCCCTCGCGCGCCTGAAGCCGGCGCGCCCCGGCGGCGCGGCCTGCTGGGTCGCGATCAACACCGCCGGCGTGGCGATCGTCGCGATCCGTCCCGGCCAGCAGATCTACGCCCGATCGTTCGGGTGGGACTCGAGCGTCGGCGCCACCGGCAGCCAGGCGCGGATGCTGCAGCGCTATTCCCTCGTCGCCTATCTCTCGCCGGAGATCAAGCGGGCGCTGGCGGCGGCGGGCGCGATCGGATCCCCGGTCTCCGCCGTCGTCACGTGCGGCAATCTGCCCGATCTTCGCGCGCTGACGATGCCGCTCATCGAGGAGCTCGACGTGGAGGTCGAGACGCTCGATTCGCTGGACGGACTGCAGATCGGAACCGGCACGCCCGAGCGGCTGACCGAGCTCGCCGCCGCGATCAGGCTGGCCAGCGCCGGGGTGATGGCGCGGCGCTCGCGGCCGTGGGACGACTCGAAGCGAATCGCCGCGCACCGAACGGCCGTGCTGATGCGCGCCGCCGCGCTGGTCGCGCTGCTTGCCGGCGGCGGCGGCGCCTACCTGTGGTTCGCACGGCTGCCGGCCCCGCCAGCCTCATCGTCGTCGGCAGCGGTGCCCGCGGAGGCGCGGAGCGTTCAGACGGCCGCTCCTCGGCCGGCCGACCCGCCGGCCGCGACGTCGGGGAGGGCCGCGCCGCCGCGAACCGATCCGGCGCCGCCGCGACGCGAAGCCCTGCCGCCGCAGGTCGCCCGGCCGACGCCCGCAGCACCCAGGGCCGACCCCGCCCCGCGGTCTCCCGTGGAGCCGCCTCGGCGCGCCGAGTCAACACCCGCGCAGGAGGAGCCGCCGCGCCTGGGAGCCGAGCCGCGCTACCGGCCCGGTGAGCCGGAAGCGCCGCCGCCGGTGGCGAAGGAGCCCCTGCCCAGGGTTACGGCCATCCTGTTCTCGCAGGATCGGCGGTTTGCGACGATCGACGACGGGAGGGTGGTCGGGGTCGGCGACCGCATCGGCGGCCGGGTGGTCGTCGCCATCGACGAGCGGACGGTCACGCTGCGCGAACCATCAGGCGCCCGGGTTCGTATTCGTCTGGACGGGCGCGCCTCGGCCGCACGTAGAATAGGGATCCCATGGGAATGATCACGACGCACGATCTCTGGAAGACCTATGTGATGGGCGACGAGGAGATCCACGCCCTGCGCGGCCTGTCCATCAACATCGAGCGCGGTGAATACGTCGCCATCATGGGTCCCTCCGGATCCGGCAAGTCCACGCTGATGAACCTGATCGGCTGTCTCGACACGCCGACCAAGGGCAGCTACCTGCTGAACGGCAAGGAAGTCGCCGAGATGAACGACGACGACCTGGCGCGGATCAGAAACGAAGAGATCGGGTTCGTGTTCCAGACGTTCAACCTGCTGCCGCGCGCGACGGCGCTGCACAACGTGGAACTGCCGCTGGTCTATGCGGGCGTGTCCGCCAAGGATCGGGTCGAGCGCGCCAGGCAGGCGCTCGAGAAGGTCGAGCTCACGCACCGCGCCAGCCATCGGCCCAACGAGCTTTCGGGCGGGCAGCGGCAGCGCGTCGCGATCGCCCGCGCGCTGGTCAACAATCCATCCATCCTGCTCGCCGACGAGCCGACCGGGAACCTCGACTCCAAGACCGGCGAGGAGATCATGCAGGTGTTCGAGCGGCTTCACGAAAGCGGCAACACCATCATCCTGGTCACGCACGAAGCCGACATTGCCGCGCACGCGCACCGGATCATTTCCGTGCGCGACGGGCAGGTGGAGAAGGACGTCACTCGCGCGGAACTCCCCGCCGCGGCCCCAAGCCACGCGTGAGCAGGGCCTGACCCGCGGTTACGTCCGGCGCAGCACCGCCGCCGGATCGAGGCGGACGATCCGGCAAGTCGCCAGCGCGCAGGCGGCCGCCGAAACGGCGGCGGAAACGATCAGCGCCCCAATCCACAGCGCCGGCACGATCGCATTGAGAGCGGCAAGCTCCTCGAACAGCGCGCGCGTCCCGGCCATCGCGAACACCAGTCCCGTCCCAATCGCCGCGGCGATCAGCTTCGCCTCGCGCGCGAGCACCATGCGCAGCACCCGCGCCGGCGTCGCGCCCACGGCCAGCCGGATGCCGAACTCGCGGGTCCTCTGCGCGACCGACTGATTGACCACGGCAAACACGCCGCTGGCCGCAAGGATCAGCGTCAGGATCGCGAACGACGCGAGCAGCCGGGTGATCATGAACCCGCCCTGGCTCTGTCGCGCCCTGTCCTGCGCTTCGTCGCCAAGAACGACCGGGCGGAGCGGGCGCGCGCCGTGCAGCGGACCCGCCGCGCTCGCGATCGTCCGCAGCATGGCGTGGGCGTCGCCGTTGACGCGCGCGAGCACGACCCCTTCCGCGGGCGCCGTCCCGTACGGCGCGTACACTTCGGGCGGCGAGAAGACCGCGGCTTTCGACAGCGCGCCGTAGTCGATGGCATCGCGGCAGATGCCGATGACGACGCTCGGCGGCCCGCCGCCGAGTCTCACGCGCATGCCCAGTGCGTCCCCTTGCGGCGCGAGCTTCGCCGCCGCGCTCTCGCTCAGCACCAGCACGCCGTCGAGGGCGCCCAGCTCCGATCGGTCGAACGCGCGGCCGCGGACGATCGGTACGCCGAGCGTGTCGAAGAAATCAGCGCCGACCGTCACCCGCGACATCACGACCGGCGCCGCGCCGTCCGCCACCGCTCGAACCGGCGAACGGCCGCCGATCATTCCTGAAGACGTGCCGACCCGCGCCACGCCGGGAATCGCGGCGATTCGCGCCGCGACGGCGGGCACGTCGGAGCCCGGCACGCGAACGGCGACGACCTGGTCCGCCGGAAACGTGAACCTGATGGCGCGGATCTGCGCGAAGAGCGTGAACAGCATCGCCGTCCACACGAGCAGACCGACGCCGGCAGCGACCTCGGCAAAGACCACCGCGTCGCGCGCGCCGTATCCGGCGATGTGCACGCGGTGCGCCGGCGGAACGCCGTTCATGGCCGCCGCGACGTCGCGGCGGGACAACCGGACGGCGGGCACAGTTCCGAACAGGAGACAGGCGGCCGCGCTGACGGCGAGCGCGATCGGCAGCAGGTCGGGAACGGTCGGCAGACGTGCAACCAGTTCGGGCTGGACGACCGCCAGCGAGCGGCCAATCAGCCGCAGCATCACCGCCGCGAAGGCGGTGCCGAGCGCGCCGCTGACGGCGGCGAGCACCAGGTGTTCGGTGAAGAGCTGCGCGACGATCCGTCCGCGCGTCGCGCCGAGCGCGCGGCGCACCGCGAGCTCCGCATCGCGGGCGAGGCCGCGCGCCAGCAGCAGGCACGCCGCGTTGACGCACGCAATCACCAGCACGAGCAGCGCCGGCCCAAGAGCCCCGGCGTACGCGTTCAGCGCCCGGGAGCGCACGTCGCTGGCAACCGGGATCGCATGCCAGACCCACGACCCGGGCGCGCGCGAGAGCGCCGCGAGTTCGGCTTCCGCCGCCGCCCACGTGACGCCGTCGCGCAATCGCGCGTATACGGTGACGATCGCCGGCGTGTTCCGCCCGGCTCGGGCGAGCGGCAGCCACACGTCGGCGCCGATCCCGACGAACGGATAGACGAACCCGGCAGGCATGACGCCCACCACGGCGCGGGGCACACCGTCGACGCTGATCACGGCGTTCGACAGATCGGCGCCGTGCAGGTGCCGCCGCCAGAGACCGTCGCTGACGACGGCGACCGCCCGGTCGCCGTCGAGGTCAGCAGGGGAGAAGACACGGCCGCGCGCCGGCGCCACACCCATCGCGGTGAAGAACGCGGGCGACACGTGGCCGGCAACGATCGGCAGGACGTCGGGCCCGCCGCCAAGCGTCGCATCCTGGGCGGAGTAGGCGCCGATGGCGGAAAAGGATGCCGCCGTCGAAAGGGAGCTGTCGAACTCGGTGAGCGCGACCGGCGAGCGCTCGACGCCAATCGCGCGATTGGCCGCATAGACGCGCCCGAGCCGGTCGAGCGCCGGGACGCCCGGCAGCTCGCCGAGCAGCAGACGGACGACGGCGTACAGGGCCGTCGTGGTCCCGATGCCGACCGCGAGCGTCAGGACCGCGGCGATCGCGCCGCCGCGCCAGCGCCCGAGCGCGCGTGCCGCGAAACGGAACTCGGACAACATATTTGTCGCCTGGAGCCGGGATTCTCCCGGGGATCGGTCTGCCAGGGCACGTTGGGTGCCAGGCATGGAATTCCGCCGCTCAAACCGCGGCCAGGTGCCCCGAACTGATCTCCCGCAGGGGTGCCGTCCTGTCGAACGAGTCCGGATCCAGCACGATCCGCTGCCGCGGCGCCTCGGGGTCCGGCACCGGAATCGCCGACAGCAGCGCCCGTGTGTACGGGTGCTGCGGAGCGCTGAACAGCTTGGCGGTTTCTCCCATCTCGACGATCCGCCCGAGATACATCACCGCCGTGCGGGTGCAGATGTGCTCGACCAGGCGCAGGTCGTGCGCGATGAACAGGTAGGTCAGCCCGAGCCGCTGCTGCAGCTCCATCAGCAGGTTCACGACCTGCGCCTGGACCGAGACGTCCAGCGCCGACACCGGCTCGTCGGCGACGACGAGCGAGGGGTTGAGCGCCAGCGCCCGCGCCAGACCGATGCGCTGCCGCTGGCCGCCGCTGAACTCGTGCGGGTAGCGCTCGAGATGATCCGGATTCAGGCCGACCAGCGCGAACAGCTCCTTCACCCGCGCGCGGCGCTCGTCCCGGGATCCGAGCTTGTGGATGATCAGCGGCTCCTCGACGATGTCGGCGACGCGCATCCGCGGGTTGAGCGACGAGTACGGATCCTGAAACACGATCTGCATGTCGCGGCGGGCGCGGCGCAGATCCGCCCGCGAGAGCGCCAGCACGTCGCGTCCGTCGAACAGCACCTGCCCCGCCGTGGGCTCGATGAGCCGGAGAATGCAGCGTCCCGTCGTCGTCTTGCCGCTGCCGGATTCTCCGACCAGCCCGAAGGTCTCACCCTTCTCGATCGCGAAGCTGACGTCGTCGACCGCGCGCACCGCGGCGGCCTTGCCGAACAGCCCTTTCCTGCGGGTGAACTCCTTGGTGAGGTGCCGGACCTCGAGCAGCGGCATCAGCGCTTCACCTCGGGAAGGATCTCCGGATCGACGGCTGGCGAATACAGATAACAGCGAGCGGTCGCGGCGGGGCTTCCGCCTTCAGGCGGAAGGATCGCCGTCATTCCCGGCACTGCCTTGTCGCAGGGCTCGAAGCGAAACGCGCACCGCGGCGCGAACGCGCACCCGGGCGGCAGCTTCCCAAGAGGCGGTACCGTCCCCTGGATGGCCTGCAATTTCGATCCTCGCGCCCCGCCGGGGATCGATCCGAGCAAGCCGCGCGTGTAGGGGTGGCGCGGATCGCTGAACAACCGCCTGACCGGCGCCTCTTCGACGATCCGTCCCGCATACATCACCGCCACCCGGTCCGCCATCTCGGCGACGACGCCGAGGTCGTGGGTGATGAGAAGAACCGACAGGCGGAAGCGCGACTTCAGGTCGCGCAGCAGATCGAGGATCTGCGCCTGGATGGTGACGTCGAGCGCCGTCGTCGGTTCGTCCGCGATGAGGAGCGTCGGATTGCATGCCAGCGCCAGCGCGATCAGCGCGCGCTGCCGGAGGCCGCCGGAGAGCTGGTGCGGATAGTCGCGCACGCGCCGCTGGGGCTCCGGCACGCTGACGGCGTCGAGCAGTTCCACCGCCCGCTGCTGCGCCTGCCTGCCGCGGGCGAGGCCGTGGACCGCCAGCGTCTCCTCGATCTGATTGCCGATCGTGAAGACCGGGTTCAGGGCGGTCATCGGCTCCTGAAAGACCAGGCCGATCCCGGCGCCGCGGACCTTCTGCATCCCGCGTTCGTCGAGCTGAAGCAGATCGCGCCCCTTGAAGAGAATCTTTCCGGCGGCGATTCGCCCCGGAGGCTGGACCAGCCGCATGATCGACAGCGCGGTCACCGACTTGCCGCTGCCGGACTCGCCGACGAGGCACAAGGTCTCACCGGAGGCGACGTGGAAGCTCACGTCGTTCACCGCCGCGGCCGGACCGGCGGCGAGATCGAAGACGGTCGTCAGGTGCCCGACGCTGAGCAGGGGCTCATCCGACATCGGACTCCCTGTGCTCGCCGAACACGGCGCGCATCGCGTCGGAGATCTCGCCGACCGTGGCGTGAGCCTCCACGGCGCGGATGATCGGCGGCACCAGATTGTCGGTGCCGCGGGCGGCGGCGGTCACTGCGTCGAGCGCGGCGCGCCACGCCGCCCGATCCCGTCCCGCGCGCACGCGCTGCAAGCGCTCGATCTGCCGCGTCTCGATCTCGGGATCGATCCGCAGCGTTTCGATGCGAGGCTGCTGGTGGCTTCCGCCGCCAGGCCGACGATCGTCATCGGCAAAGCGGTTCACGCCGACGACGACCGTGTCGCCGGAATCGACGCGCTGCTGGGCGAGGTAGGCCGCGTCCTGGATCTCCCGCTGGATGACGCCGCCTTCGATCGCCGCCAGCGTTCCCCCGAGACGATCGATGCGCTCGAGGATCGCCGCCGCTTCGCGCTCGATGCGGTCGGTGAGCGCTTCGATGGCGCCCGAGCCGCCGACCGGGTCGACGGTGTTGACCACGCCGCTCTCGAACGCGATGACCTGCTGCGTGCGCAGCGCGATGCGGGCGGACTCCTCGGTCGGCAGCGCCAGCGCTTCGTCGCGGCCGTTGCAGTGCAGCGACTGCGTCCCGCCGAGCACGGCGGCGAGCGCCTGGAGCGCCACCCGGACGATGTTGTTATCGGGCTGCTGCGCGGTCAGCGTGCTGCCGGCCGTCTGGGTGTGGAATCGAAGCTGCTGCGCGCGCGGGTTGGTCGCCCCGAAGCGGTCGCGCATGATGGTCGCCCACAGCCGGCGGGCGGCGCGGTACTTCGCCACCTCCTCGAGGAAGTCGTTGTGCGCGTTGAAGAAGAACGACAGCCGCTGCCCCAGCCGGTTGACGTCGAGCCCGGCGTCCACCGCCGCCTGCACGTAGGCAATCGCGTTGGCGAAGGTGAACGCGACCTCCTGCACCGCGGTGGAGCCCGCCTCGCGGATGTGATACCCGCTGATCGAAATGGTGTTCCAGTTCGGCAGCTCGCGATCGCAGAAGGCGAAGACGTCGGTCACGATCCGCAGCGACGCCCGCGGCGGGTAGATGTAGGTGCCGCGCGCCACGTATTCCTTGAGGATGTCGTTCTGGATCGTTCCGGAGAGCCCGCGCCGGACGTTGTCGGCGAGCCCCTGGCGCCGCGCCACCGCCATGTACAGCGCCAGCAGCACGATCGCGGTCGCATTGATCGTCATCGAGGTGGAGACGCTGCCGAGCGGGATGCCGGCGAACAGCTCCTCCATGTCGGCGAGCGAATCGATGGCGACGCCGACCCGCCCCACCTCCCCACGGGCGAGCGGGTGGTCGGAGTCGTAGCCCATCTGGGTGGGCAGGTCGAAGGCGACGCTCAGGCCGCTGACCCCCTGGCTGAGCAGGTAGTGGTACCGGCGGTTGGACTCGGCCGCGGTCCCGAACCCGGCATATTGCCGCATGGTCCAGAGCCGGCCGCGGTACATCGTCGGCTGGATGCCGCGGGTAAAGGGGAAAGCGCCCGGGAGTTCATCCATTGACACGATTGCACCATGAGTTTACAATGTTCCCAGCGTTTCCCACGCCCCAAACCCTTCATATGATTAACTTTGGCGCTCGGACACTGCCGCCATTCCCACAGGCCGGCGTCGTCCGCGGCATGCCCCGGTTTCCCAGCCCCGGCGGCTCGCTCAACCCGCTGAACGTTGAGGAGGTCTCGAATGGATGACGTCGTGAACCGAATGGCCAAAGAGCTGTCCGACGCCATTGCTGCCGCGGTCGCGGAGGATGCCCGGGTGGAGGCGTGCCGCGAGCGTGCACGCGCTGCGGGATTCGAGATGCGCGTCTCGCTCGAAGCGGTCATCGGTTTCGTCAATCGCACCCAGCCCGGCGCCATGGCGCGGGCCGCGGCGGCGGTTCCGCAGCAGAAAGCGCTGCCGGCGGCGCAGCGCCGCCAGTTCGAAATCAGCGCCAACGACAAGCGCTTCTTGAGATCGCTGCGGATCGCGTCTGACGAAACTCAGGAGAAGGAAGTCGAGTAGGCGCGCGAGTCAGATCCGGCTCGACGCGCCCTATTTCTTCGCGCCCTGATTCGCCACCGCCGCGGCCGCCCTGGCCGCTGCCTCGGGATCGCCCAGGTAGTAGTGGCGAATCGGCGCGAGCTGGTCGTCCAGCTCGTAAACGAGCGGTATCCCCGTCGGGATGTTCAACTCGACGATGTCGGTGTCGCCGACGTTGTCGAGATACTTGACCAGCGCCCGCAGGCTGTTGCCGTGCGCGGTGATCAACACGCGTCTGCCGCGCTTGATCGCCGGGGCGATGCTGTCGTGCCAGTAGGGCAGGAACCGCGCGACGGTGTCTTTCAGCGATTCGGACCCGGGGATCTCTCCCGGCGCGAGATCGGCGTAGCGCGGATCCCGCCCGGCGTAGCGCTCGTCGTCCGGCGGCATCACCGGCGGCGGGATGTCGTAGCTGCGCCGCCAGATCTTCACCTGATCTTCGCCGTGCTTCGCCGCCGTTTCCGCCTTGTTCAACCCCTGCAGGGCGCCGTAGTGCCGCTCGTTCAGGCGCCAGTGCTTGACCACCGGAATCCAGAGCAGCCCCATCTCGTCGAGCGCGATGCCGAGCGTCTTGATGGCGCGGGTGAGCACCGAGGTGAACGCCAGGTCGAACGTGAATCCCGCCTCTTTCATCAGGCGGCCGGCTTCCTTCGCTTCGGCGCGTCCCTTGTCGGAGAGGTCGACGTCCTTCCAGCCGGTGAACCGGTTCTCGCGGTTCCACTCGCTTTCGCCGTGTCGTAACAGAACGATCTTGTGCATCGGGTGACAGGTAATCGGGTGATCGGGTGATCTATGCGTTCGCGAGCTGGCGGATCGCGGAGCGGCCGCCGTAGCGGGCTGCGCTGCCGAGCTCCTCTTCGATGCGCAGGAGCTGGTTGTATTTTGCGACGCGGTCGGTGCGGCTCGCCGAGCCGGTCTTGATCTGCCCGGCGCCCGTGGCGACCGCGAGATCGGCGATGGTCGTGTCTTCCGTCTCACCCGAGCGGTGCGAGATGACGCTGGTGTAGCCGGCGTCGCGCGCCATCGAGACCGCGTCGAGCGTTTCGGTCACCGTGCCGATCTGGTTCAGCTTCACCAGGATCGAATTGGCGACGTGCTCCTTGATGCCCCGCGCGAGAATCTCCGGGTTGGTGACGAACAGATCGTCGCCGACGATCTGGATCCGGCGGCCGAGCGCGCTGGTGATCGTCTTCCAGCCGTCCCAGTCCGATTCCCCGAGCCCGTCCTCGATCGACACGATCGGATACTGCCGGACCCAGTCCTCGTACATCCTGACCATCTCGTCGGCCGTCCGGGTGGGCTCGCCCGACTTCTTGAACTCGTATCGCCGGCCGTCCTCGACCCACAGCTCGCTGGCCGCGACGTCGAGCGCCAGGAACACGTTCTCGCCCGCCCGGTATCCGGCCTGCGCGACCGCCTCGAGCACGACGTCGATCGCTTCGCGGTTCGACTTCAGGCTCGGCGCGAATCCGCCCTCGTCGCCGACGCCGGTCGAATAGCCCTTCTTCTTCAGGATGCCGCGGAGCGTGTGAAAGATCTCGGCCCCGGTGCGCAGCCCTTCGGCGAACGATCCCGCGCCGATCGGCATGACCATGAATTCCTGGATGTCGACGCTGCTGTCGGCATGTGCGCCGCCGTTCAGGATGTTCATCATCGGCACCGGCAGCAGCGCGCCGCGCGCGTCGGACTTCTTCTCGTAGAGCCGCGCGAGGTGCACGTGCAGCGGCACGCTGGACGCGTTCGCCGACGCCCGGGCCAGCGCCATCGACACGCCGAGCAGGGCGTTGGCGCCGAGGCGCCCCTTGTTCGCCGTTCCGTCGAGCGCGATCATCTGCGCGTCGATCGCCCGCTGGTCGGCCGTCTTGCCGGCGAGCGCCTTGGCCAGCTCGCCGTTCACGTTCGCGACCGCCTTCGACACCCCTTTGCCGAGGTAGCGCTTCTTGTCGCCGTCCCGCAGCTCCAGCGCCTCACGCACGCCCGTCGACGCGCCGGACGGCACCGCCGCCCTGCCCGTGACCTTCCCGTCCAACGTGACCTCGACCTCGACCGTCGGATTACCCCGCGAGTCGAGAATCTCCCTGCCGTGTACGCGCGTTATCTGCATCTACACTCCGCCCCGGATTTCCAGATTTCCAGGTTTCCAAATTTCCAAATCCGCCTCACCGCGCATCGAACTCCGCTTCGTTGCGCAGCGCGTGCTCGCTGATCGTACCGATGAGCGGCTCATCGTCCTTGGTCACCACGACGATGCCGCGTTCGGTGACGGTGTGGCGGCGGCGATCTTCCGCTTCGTTGTAGCCGATCAGCGCGCCGCGGGGGATGAAGACGTCGCGATCGACGATGACCTTGCGCAGATGGGCGTGGCGCCCGATCCGCACGCCCGGCATCAGGATGCTCTCCTCGACCCGGCAGAAGCTGTGCACCCGCACGTTCGGGCACAGCACGCTGCCGCGGATCATGCTCCCCGAGATGATGCACCCCGCCGAGATCAGCGAGTCGAGCGCCTGGCCGGAGCGCCGCCCTTCGTCGGCGAAGACGAACTTCGCCGGCGGCGCCTGCACCTGGTGCGTGCGCACCGGCCACTCGGGATCGTACAGGTTGAACTCCGGGTTCACCCGGCACAGATCCATGTTCGCTTCGTAGTAGGCGTCGAGCGTGCCGATGTCGCGCCAGTACTTCGACGCCTTCTTGTTCTCGTCCGTGAAGCGGTAGGCGTAGACCGGCACCTTGGTGATGAGCGACGGGATGATGTCCTTGCCGAAGTCGTGGCTCGAGGCGCTGCGCGCGTCGTCCTCGAGCGCCGGCAGCAGGATGTTGATGTCGAAGATGTAGATCCCCATCGACGCCAGGTGCTGCTGGTGCGGCGGCAGGTGGCGCGGCTTCTCGAGGAATCCGGTCAGCCGATCCTCGTGGTCGACCTGCAGAATGCCGAAGCGGTGCGCGTCCTCCGACGCCACGTCGATCACGGCGAGCGTCGCCGCCGCCTTGCGATCGAGATGGAAGCGCAGCATCCGCGAGTAGTCCATCTTGTAGACGTGATCGCCCGACAGCACGATCAGATGGCGCGGACCTTCGCGCAGGATCGAATAGAGGTTCTGATAGACCGCGTCCGCCGTGCCCTGATACCAGTGCTCGCCGACGCGCTTCTGCGGGTGCAGCACCTCGATGAACTCGCCGAGCTCGTCGGCCACGACGCTCCAGCCGAAACGCAGGTGGCGGGTGAGCGACAGCGACTTGTACTGCAGCGCGATGAAGATCTTGCGCAGCCCCGAGTTCAGACAGTTGCTGAGCGTGAAGTCGATGATGCGGTAGGGACCGCCGAAATAGACCGCCGGCTTCGCCCGATCCTTGGTCAGCGGCGACAGCCGCTCGCCGACGCCGCCGGCGAGCACCATCACCACCGCCTCGTCGAGCACGCTCATCGTTTGAGGACGACCCGGGCGGGGGCGCCGTCGCCGTTCGCGATGCGCAGCGGCAGGCAGTACATCTCGTACTGCCCCGCCTCGGCCTCGGACAGGTTCAGCCCTTCGATGATGACGACGTCGTTGCCGAGCAGCGCCTTGTGGGCGGGCGCTCCCGCCTTCTTGAACTGCTCGACCGAGAGGTAGTCGACACCGACGACCTTCACCCCCTGGCCGACGAGGAACTTCGCGCCGCCTTCGGTCAGATACGTGTAGTCGGTGTGAAAGCCGTCGGTCGTGTTCCAGAGCGCGGAGTTCGGCGTGCGCAGCAGCACGCGGATGTCCTCGCGGAGGCCCGCTTCGGCGAGATGCGCTTCGGTGATGCCCCCGCGGTGCGGCAGATCGATGACGCGCGCGCGCCCCACGAGCAGCTCGAGCGGCATGGCGTCCACGCCCGGGCGGCCGTCGAAGAAGTGCAGCGGCGCGTCGACATGGGTGCCGGTGTGCGTGCCCATGACCAGACGCGAGTTGTTCGAGCCGTGGCCGTCGGCAATCTTGTGCACCGGCGTGATCTCGAACTCCGGATTGCCGGGGTAGGTGGCGAGGCCGGGCGCAAGCAGCACGCTCACGTCCACGAGGCGCGGCGGGCGCGGCATAGACCGGGCATCTTATCAGAGCCACAAGTCCTTTTGACTCCCACCTGTTACGAGCTTATGATCCATGGGTTGAGGAGCAATCGATGGCGCTGAGGGTTCCCCGGGGTGTGGTCGGCCGCGTTTTGACGGCGGCGGTGGTCATTGGCACAGGGGCGCTCCCGGCGCTCGGTCAACCTCGTCAGGCTCCCGGCAACCAGAAACCGGATCCCGCCGCTCAGGCGCAGGCCCAGGCGCAGCAGCAGGAGATTCAGTCCCTCGTGCGCCTCGCCGACACGGCGATGAGCGGAGCGCAGGCGCCGGCCGAGTTCCCGATTCAGTTCCAGAACGATTTCCTCAAGGCGCAGGGCAACCGCGTCTGGGTGCCGATCACCCTCACGCTGGATCCGGCCAAGGTGGCGAGCGGTCCGCTCACGCTGTATCTGCGCGTGGTCCCGCGCGGCACGACGACGCCGCCGGCGCCAACGGCCCCTGCCAACCCGAAGGACCGGGACAAGGACAAAGACAAGAACAAGCCGGCTGCCGCCGCGGCCGGGCCGGCGTATCCCTATGAAGACGTGTCCTTCATGGATGTGAAGGCGGCGGGGCCGGGTCAGCCGATCCGGATTTACCGCGGCATCGGCGTGCCGGCCGGCAGCTACGATCTCTACATCGTCCTGCACGAGCGCGCCGCTGCGGCGCCGTCCACTGCGTCAGCGGCGGCCGCACCGGCCGGCGGCAAGACGTCGGTGCTGAAGCAGCCGCTCGACGTGCCGAACTACGCCAACGGCGAGCTCGCCACCAGCTCGGTGATCCTCGCCGAACGCGTCGATCAGCTCCCGGCGCCGATTACCCCGGATCAGCAGTCCGAGAAGCCGTATGCCTTCGGCCAGACCGAAATCGTCGTGTCGCCGGAGCGGAAATTCAAGAAATCGCAGGAGCTGATCGTCCTGCTGCAGATCTACAACCCGATGCTGACGCCCGAGAAGAAATTCAATCTCGAGGCGACCTACACCTTCTATCGCCAGGACGGCGGGACGGAGAAGCGGTTCAACAGCACCGAGCCGCAGACGTTCAGCGCCGAGACGATGGGCGCCGGGTTCGACCCGTCCGGCAACAGCAGCATCCAGGCGGGGCAGGGCGTCCCGCTGCAGAGTTTCCCCGAAGGCACGTACCGGCTCGAAATCAAGATCACCGACAAGCTCAGCGCCAAGACCCTGACGCAGAACGTGAATTTCACCGTGACGCCGTAGGAGGACATCCAATGGCACGCCTGACCGGGCTTTTCGCGGCGGCGGCGATCGTCGGGGCGACGGTGGGGCCGGCGCACGCACAGTCACGGATTCCCGCGACCCCGCTGCGTGCCAGCGTCCAGGGGCAGCAGGCGCGGCTCATGCTCGGCAGCATTCAGGGGACCGTCATCGACGACCGCGGCGGGCCGGTGGCGGGCGCGATGGTCTCGGCGCTGGGCGCCGCCACCCTCATGGCGACGACCGACGCGCGCGGCCGCTTCGTCATCCAGCCGCTGCCCTCGGGCGAGTATCAGCTGCGGGTGCATCGCGCCGGGTTCGTCTCGACGCGCCGCGACCGCGTCCGCGTCAACGCCGCCGCGGCAGACGTGGACAAGATCCAGATGCGCCGCGCGGACGACGCCCCGCTGGCGGCGCGGACGATTCTCGCCGCGGGGATGTCGGTCCCGTCCGGCGAGAATCCCGTCCCCGACGACGACAATCATTCCGAGACGGCGTGGCGGCTGCGCCACATCAAGCGCAGCGTGTTGAAACAGGAGAGCGGCGTCGTCTCGATCGCCGACGCGGCACGCACCAGCGGGTTCGACGGCGATCCGGCCGGATCGATTTTCGGGCGCGCGCTCGACAGCGCCGCGACCATGGCCGCGACGTTCTTCACCGCGACCCCGTTCTCCGGCGAAGTCAACTTCCTGACCACGTCGGCGTTCGGACCGGGTCCGCTGCTGTTCAGCGAGTTCGTGCCGCGCGGGGTCGCCTACATGTCGATCGGCGCGCCCGCCGCGGCGGGCCGCTGGGACGTGCGGGCGTCGATGAGCCAGTCGGACGTCTCGGCGTGGATCGTCGCGGGGTCGTTCTCGTCGCGCATCGCCACGTCGCACGATTCCGCGTTCGGCGTGTCGTACAGCACGCAGCAGTACACCCACCCGCGGCGGGCGCTGCTGTCCGGGGCCGCCCCGGTGAACGACGAGTCGCGCAACGTCGGCGAGATCTACGGGCGCGATCGCTGGACGGTGTCGCCGACGCTGGCCCTCGAATACGGCGCGCGCTACGCCCGCTACGACTACCTCCGCCAGCGGTCGCTGCTCAGCCCCCGTCTGGGGCTGACGCTCACGCCGTACCGCCATACGTTCGTGACCGCGACCGCCGGTCAGCGGATGGTCGCGCCGGGCGCCGAGGAGTTCCTCGCGCCGGCCACCGTCGGGCCGTGGCTGCCGCCCGAGCGCACGTTCGCGCCGCTCGAAGGAGAAGACCTGCGCGTCGAGCGCGTGCGGTTCGTCGACGTCGGCATCGCGCACGAGTTCAGCGGCGCGTTCGTCATCGGCGTGCGCCGCTTCGAGCAGCGCGTCAACGGCCAGGTCGCGACGCTCTTCGGCCTGCCGATCAACGGCGGTCCGAAGTCTCCCGGACACTACTTCGTCGCCAACGCCGGGGGGCTCGAGGCGGAAGGCTGGGGCGTACGCTGGAGCAGCACGCCGGCGCAGAAGATCCGCGGCTCGGTCGATTACAGCGTCACCCGGACGCAGTGGATCGCGCGCGGCGACATGGCCGCGATCGCGATGTGGGCGCCGGCCGCGATCCGTCCGCGGCAGGAAGACATCCACGACGTGACCACGTCGCTCGAAACGGAGCTGCCGCACACCGCGACGCGCGTGTTCGTGCTCTACAAGGTGAACAACGCGTTCGCGCGCGGCAACGATCCGACGCGTCCGTCCCTCGACTACCGGTTCGACGTCCAGGTCAACCAGGCGCTGCCGTTCATGCCGTTCAGCAACGCCGCGCGCTGGGAAGTGCTCGTGGGGCTTCGCAATCTGTTCCGCGATCCGAACGACGCCGGATCGATCTACGACGAGCTGCTCGTCGTCCGGCCGCCGAAGCGGATGGTCGGCGGCGTCCTGATCCGGTTCTAGACAGTCCCCGCTCCAACAATTTGGATGCGTTGTTCCACGGCGTTGGAATCGGCGCCGCCGGTGCCTCTGCGCCGTGATATAAATGGCTGAAAACAAAGGGTTTCGATGCTGATTCTGCGGCCGGGTGCGGGGTATGCCGTTTGCTAGGTCGGGGTGGATACACCCTGTACGCATGATCCGCACGGGCACCAGCCTCATCGTCGCCGCCCTGCTCCTCCTCGCCGGGCTGAACGTCGCCCAGCGATGGACGTGGCGGGAGCTCGAAGACGGCGTCCTCTGGAAGATGGGACCCGGGGGGGAGGTCGTGGCGGCCGAAGTCGCCGCCGGGACCGCCGCGGCGCGCGCCGGCGTCGAGCAGGGGGACGTGCTGCTGATGGTCGACGGGCAGATCGTCGAGCGCGTCGAGGACGTGGTGTCGCGGCTGCACGAGGCGGCGGCCGGCGACCGGCTGCGCTACACGATCCTGCGGATGCGGGCGCAGCAGCACGCCGAGATCGACGTCGCGCCCGTCCCGTCGGGTCCGTTCGGGCTCTATCTGTCGCTGGCCGCGGTCGGCATCTTCTCGCTTCTCGTCGGCGCGTCGGTGCGTCTGCGCCGGCCGGATCATCAGGCGACGCTGCACTTCTTCTGGCTCACCGTCGCCTTCTTCGGCGTCATGGCGTTCTCGTTCACGGGCAAGCTCGATCCGCTCGACTGGACGTTCTACTGGGGGGACATCACGGCGCAACTGCTGCTGCCGCCGCTGTTCCTGCATTTCGCGCTGGTCTTCCCGGATCGGCCCGACGCGTGGGTGCGCAGCGATACCGGGCGGACGCTGGTGCCCGCGATCTATCTGCCCGCGCTGCTGCTGGGGGCGGTGTCGGTGGCCGGCGTCGTCAACGGCGCGCGTCACGGCGAGGTGCTGACGCGTGTCGCCGGCCTGGTGCAGGCCGCCCAGTTGGTCTACCTGGCGGTGAGCCTGATCGCCGGGCTGGCGATCATGGTGCGGGCGCTGCGCCGCGTCCGATCGGTGACCGCCCGCCGCCAGCTGCGATGGATCGTGTGGGGCACCGCGCTCGGCTCGGTGCCGTTCGTTCTCGGCTATGCGCTGCCGTTCGCGTTCGGCCTGCCGCCGATCAGGGGGTTCGAGCTGACCGCGCTGCTGCTCGGCCTGATCCCGCTCGCCTTTGCCTCCGCCATCGTGCGCTACCGGCTGATGGACGTCGAGGTGATCATCAAGCGCGCGCTGGTCTACGCGGCGGCGCTCGCCGCCATCGCGGCGATCTACGCGGTGCTGCTGCGGATGGCCGGGGCGGTGTTCCTGCGCGACGCCGATCAGCGCAGCAACCCGGTCATCGCGCTGCTCGCGACGTTCGTCGTCGTGCTCCTGTCGCGGCCGGTCAAGAACGCGATCCAGACCGGGCTCGATCGGGTGTACTACCGCGATCGCTACGACTACCGGCGCGCGCTGGTCGGATTCGCGCGCGATCTCAACAGCGACCTGGATCTGCAGCGGCTCAGCGAGCGTCTGGTCAACCGGGTCACCGAAACGCTGGTGGTCGATCGCATGGCGCTGATGCTGGCGCCGGTTTCCGCGGCGGCCGGCGATTTCGTCACCATCGCGCACGCCGGCTTCGCCGACGGGCCGCCGCCGCTGCAGGCGGGCTCCGAGGTGGCGACGCGGTTGTTCTCGGGGCACACGCTCGCGCTCGACGACACGTTCGCGCTGCGCCGGCTCGACCCGCACGAAGTGGATTTCTGGCGCCACGCCGGAATCCACTACTTCGTTCCCTGCGTCTCAAAGGAGGGAACGATCGCGGTGATGGCCCTGGGACGGAAGCTCGCGCCGCCGCAGGCGGTCTCGCCGAAGCCCCGCAGGGGCGAAGGCGGCGAGCCGTTGAGCAGCGAAGACATGGCGCTGCTGTCGGCGGTGGCGGCGCAGGCGGCGACGGCGCTGGAGAACGGCCGTCTGTACCGGCAGCTGCGAACCAAGGCGGACGAGCTCGAGCGGATGCGGCAGTTCAGCGAGAACATCCTCGAATCGCTGAACGACGGCCTGGCGGTGCTCGACCGCAACGGCTGCGTGATCCGCTGGAACCGCCAGATGGAAGAGCTCTACGGCGTGCGCCACGAAGCGGCGGTCGGCCAGCCGCTCGATGCGCTGCTCGATTCCTCGCTGGTCGCCATGATCCGCGGCGCGTCGCGCGAGGGCGCGGCGTATTACCGGATCCCGATGTCGACGCGTCACGATCCGCCGCGCCGCCTCCTGGTCAACGTCGGGGCGACGCCGCTCCGTGATTCCGCCGCCGAGATCGTCGGCACCATCGTCATCATCGAAGACATCTCGACCCGCGTGCAGCTCGAAGAGCAGCTGCAGATCTCGGACAAGATGGCGTCGATCGGCCTGCTCGCCGCCGGCGTCGCTCACGAGGTCAACACGCCGCTCACCGGCATCTCCAGCTACACGCAGATGCTGCTGCAGCAGGCGCCGGCCGACGATCCGTCGACCAAGGTGCTCGAGAAGATCGAGCGCCAGACGTTCCGCGCCGCCAAGATCGTCAACGGCCTGCTCAACCTCGCCCGTCCGGCGCAGGTCGACAGCGGCCCGTGCGACATCAACGCGGTGATCAACGACGTGCTGTCGCTGCTCGAGCACCAGTTCCGCACCGGCAGCATCCAGGTGCGCAAGGAGCTGGCCGCGGCGGCGCCGATCGTCCAGGGCATCGAGCACAAGCTCCAGCAGGTGTTCCTCAACCTGTTCCTCAACGCCCGCGACGCCATGCCCAAGGGCGGCTGGCTGACGATCGTGACGCGGCAGGAGCGCAACGGCGCCGTCGTCGAGATCGCCGATACCGGATCCGGCATTCCCGCCGACCAGCTGTCGCGCATCTACGATCCGTTCTTCACCACCAAGGCCATCGGCAAGGGGACCGGGCTCGGGCTCTCGATCACCTACGGCATCGTCCAGGAACACGGCGGCCACATCACCTGCGACAGTCAGCTCGGGCAGGGGACGCGCTTCACGATTCACCTGCCGCTCGCCGGGGCGGTCCGCAAGGCGCGATGAGCACCATCCTGGTGATCGACGACGAGGAGATCATGCGCGAGATCCTCGAGACGCTGCTGACCCGCGAGGGGTATCAGGTGCGCTGCGCGTCGACCGCCGGCGAGGGGCTCGACCTGCTGCGCTCGATGCCGTTCGACGCGGCGATCGTCGACGTCATGCTGCCCGGGATGGACGGCGTCACCGCGCTCGACGAGATCCGCAAGCTGGACGACGACCTGCCGGTGCTGATGATCACCGCGTTCGCCTCGGTCGAGAATGCGATCGCGGCGATGAAGCGCGGCGCCTACGACTACATCAGCAAGCCGTTCAAGAACGACGAGGTGCTCGCCGTCCTGCGCAACGCCCTCGCCCAGCGGCGCCTGGTGGCGGAGAACCGGGCGCTGCGGCAGAACCTGCAGGCGCACGCCAACCGCTTCGGCGACATCATCGGCAAGAGCCCGCGGATGCGCGCGGTGTTCGACCTGATCATCCAGGCGGCGCCGAGCCGGACCACCATCCTGATCAACGGCGAGAGCGGCACCGGCAAGGAGCTGGTGGCGCGGTCGCTTCATCAGAATTCCTCGCGCTCGGACCGGGCGTTCATCACCGTGAACAGCGGCAACCTGCCGCCCGACCTGCTCGAGTCGAACCTGTTCGGCCACGTCAAAGGGGCGTTCACCGGCGCCGTCTACCCGAAGAAGGGGCTCTTCGAGCTCGCCGACAAGGGCACCATCTTCTTCGACGAAATCGGCAACATTCCGCTCGAGACCCAGGCGAAGCTGCTGCGCGTCATCCAGGAGCGGGAGTTCATGCGGCTCGGCGGGGTCGAGAACATCAAGGTGGACGTGCGGATCATCGCCGCCACCAACGTCGACCTCCACAAGATGATGCAGGAGGGGAAGTTCCGCGAGGACCTCTATTACCGCCTGCACGTCATCACCGTGGAGCTGCCGGCGCTGCGCGATCGCAAGGACGACATTCCGCTCCTGGTGCAGCACTTCATCGACAAGTACGGGCAGGAGAACAACAAGCCCGGGCTGGAGATCACGCCCGAGGCGCTCGACCTGCTGATCGACTACGACTGGCCCGGCAACGTCCGCGAGCTCGAGAACGTGATCGAGCGCGCCACCGTGCTCTCCACCGGATCCCGCATCGACGCGGATTTGATCCCGGACAACGTCCGCAGCAGCCGGCGCTTCCACATGCCGCAGTTCGTGGTGCCGCCCGAAGGGATCTCCTACCGGGACGCCGAGGCGTCGTTCCAGCGCGGACTGATCGAATCGGCGCTCGAGGCCGCCGGCGGCGTGCAGAAGCGCGCCGCCGAGCTGCTGCAGATCAAGCCGACGACGCTGAACGAGATGATCAAGCGGCACGATATCCGCCCGCGCCGCCGCAAGGCGGGCAACGGCTCGCGCGCCACCGAAGACGACACCGACGCCGAGCACGAAACCGTCGCCTGACGGCTGCCGCGTACAGCTTCCGGCTGACGGCTTTCCGCTGACCGCTGCCGGTGCCAGGTGCTGGCTAGCGGTGCTTCTTCCGGCCGGCGAGAAACTCTGTCGGCGTCTCGACGCGGATGCCGTGACGCAGCGCGGCGAGAAAATGGCGGCGGTTGTCGGTGACGATGACATCTGCCTGTGCCGCGCGCGCGACGCCGGCGGTGTGCGCGTCGTAGATGCGGCCGCCGGCGATCGCGTCGTGCGCCGCCGCGCGCAGCAGCGGCGCACGATGGCCCGCGGGCAGATCGTGCACGCTCATGCGCGCGAAGATCTCCTCCTCGACGAGGCGGGCGGCGTCGCCCGGCGACAATCTGAACTCCGCCGGCAGCCGCGTGGACACCGAGAAGAACTCGAGGCAGCAGTGCCAGGCGGTCGCCGCAGGCCCGATCGTCCGTTCCGCCACACCATGCATCAGTGAATGCGCCGGCGCGCTCTGCGGGCCGAGATCGATCAGTCCCGCGACCAGCACGCTGGTATCCAGGAACACGCTCACGGCCAGCGGTTCCGCTCGTCCTCGATCAGCGCCGCGATATCGACCGCCGGCCGTTCGTCGGCGCCGACCGTCGGTCGCGCCACGAGGCGCTTGCCAATCCGGACCAGCTTCGGGCCAGCGGCCACCCGCTCGATCCGGATGCCGGCCTCGTCCGCAGTGACTTCCAGGGCGGTGCCGGGAGTCAGCCCCGCACGACCGCGGATCGGCGCCGGAATGACCACGCGTCCTGCCTTGTCGATGGTAGTGCGCATGGCATTACATTACCGGCTACCGGCTACCGGTCACCGTCCGCGCAGCTTCGCGAACATCCGCTCGTATTTCGAGATGATCACGTCCCAGCGGTAGTTCTTGCGCACGTAGGCGCGTCCGTTGCGCCCCATCGCGGCGCGCAGCCGGTGATCCGCCACGAGCAGCTTCATCGCTTCGACGAACTCGTCGCGATCCGCGTAGTAGAGTCCGGCGTTGCTCTTCTGGCAGTGCTCGACGAGGACCTCGCTGCGCGCGTTGGCCAGCACGGGAGTGCCGACCGCGAACGCCTCCAGCGCGAGGAGCGACAGGCTCTCGTACGGGGACGGCACGACGACGACCGTCGCGGCTTCCAGCGCCTGCAGCCGCTCGTTGTCGGGCAGACGGCCGGCAAAGTGGATGAAGGGCTCCTCGGGCAGCGGCATGAGCTTGACGCCCATCAGCACGAGCGAGGCGTCGCCCCCTTCCTGCACGTAGGTGCTGAAGTACTCGATCAGCTCCTCGCAGCCCTTGCCCGGATCGATCCGGCCGCCGTAGAGCGCGAGCGGGCCGTGCAGGCGGTGACGCCGCTTGAAGAGCACGCCGCGGCCGGCGAGGTGCGGCCGCCAGGACGGAGAGCGCTCGTCATCGGGCACGTTCTCGGGCTCGGGCTCGTCCTTGAGGTCCTCGTCCGGCTTGTCGTGCTGGTAGATCTGCGCCTGTGACAGGTCCACGCCGCAGCCGACGGTTTCCTCTTCAATCGCCCGCATCGAGAAGTGCGTCGTCAGAAAGCGGCGCTCGACATCGGTATTGAACGCGACGCCGGCCGGGGCGGCGAACAGCTCCTTGTAGATCTCGAGATGGATCGCGGGCTCGTCGTGCGCCGTCGGCACCAGGATCGACTTGTGCGGTGCGACCCGGGCGCCGAGCACCGTCGGCGCGTACAGGTAGGTGAAGAAGATCAGGATGTCGTACTGCTGATGGTTGCGCTCCAGATAGTCCTGCAGCGCCGGACACCACGGCCCCTGCTGGCGCAGCCACTCCATCTCGTCGTCGCGCGTGTGCGCGGAGGTGAAGATCCATTCCGAGTAGCGGTTGAAGGCGTCGATGTCCCGGGTCCGCGCGTTGGCGAACCGCCGCACCGTCACGCCGCGGATGCGGTCGGTGCCTTCGGCATACTCGTTCTTCCAGGTGATGTAGTCCTGCGCGCACGTGGTCAGCACTTCGACCTGGTGCTTCGGCGCGAGGCGCTCGGCGATCAGGCGGCAATGGTATTCGGATCCGCCCAGGATCTCCGTTCCGTAGCGCTGCACGATGAACGCGATCTTCATCTTCTTCCGAGGCTCGCGCGGTTCGCTTCGCTTCGCTCGCTCACAGCTGCTCCAATACCTCAACCAGCCTGTTCTGAATTGTGTCGGGCGCGAAATCCGCGAGACGGCGGCGCTGCCCGTCGAGCACGCGGCCGCGGACCTCGCGATCGTATACGACGCTGCCGATCAGTTCAGCGGCCACCTCGAGATCCTTGGGGGCGAACAGCAGGCCCGCCCCGCCGAGCGTTTCCGGCACCGCGCCGGCGGCGTAGGCCACGATCGGCACGTCCGCCGCCATCGCTTCGACGAGCGGCACGCAGAAGCCTTCGTGCTCGCTCAGCGACACGTAGACGTCCGACCAGCGGTAGAACGCCGCCAGATCCTCGTCGGGCACCGGCCCGGTGAACCAGAAACGGTCCGGCAGCATCTCGTACTGCTCGATCAGCGCCCGCACCTGCGCGTAGTAGCGCGGCACGCCGTCGTAGCGCCCGACGAAGATGAACCGGTAGTAGCTGTCGACGTAGCGCTTGTACATCTCCGCCAGGCGAACGTGGTCTTCGATCCGCTTGTTGGGGACGATGCGGCCGACGAAGAGGATGTTGATCAGCCCGTCGGCGAGGATCCGCTCCAGCGCCGGCCGGCGCGGCGCCCCGGTGATGCGCTCCGTGTTCACCGCGATCGGCATCACCCCCGTGCGTTCGAAGCCGAGCGCTTCCAGTTCCTGCCGGTTGAAGTCGGAATCCCCCAGCGCCAGATCGACGCGTCCGGCGAGCGTCGCCAGCTCCTGGCGGCCCAGCGCCGCGAGGCGGAA